>NZ_CP073748.1:3505000-3850845 GCF_024398035.1 Kordiimonas sp. SCSIO 12603 | reverse complement strand
TTTATTTGGCTCCCTGTTGACCATCGGGTTTATTTACTCCTTCACCACGCGCTACCGGCTACCCAACTTGCCAGTCCCGATGAAACATCCACGCCCGTGTTGGACTGCCTTATGTGTTGGCCGTGTGCAGTCTCTCGAGACAAAAAAGCACTGGCGCGCCAAAACAGGAGCGTGAACATCAAAATTTTTTCAAAAGCGATAGCGTAACCCCAGCTTTTAAACCCCTTCGCCTGAGTTACTTCCAAGCAGCTCTCCTATCGGAGATGGCTGGTTGCTCGGTAAGGCCTATCGCAGTCAAGAAACGAAGATACATCTGGCTCAGAACGCCAGCAACTGAATCTATCGCTTGACTCTAAGATTCTTAGTAGCCGTATGGTGATTCATGATTTGGACCACAAGATATTGATTCAGGGAAATTGTATACAATTTCGTGTGCATGCTTTGTTCTGGTTTTTGTTTCAAAATGAAAAAGGCCGCATCAAGTGATGCAGCCTTTTTTCAATTTGAACCGCTTCTGAAGAAGCGAATCGGTATTTCGATTAAGCGATAGCTTTAACGCGAGCGCTTAGACGAGAAACCTTACGTGATGCAGTTTTCTTGTGCATAACGCCTTTAGTAACACCACGCATGATTTCAGGCTGTGCAGCTTTAAGAGCTTCTGTTGCAGCAGCTTTATCACCAGCTGTGATCGCGTCTTCAACTTTACGGATGAAAGTACGGATACGGCTAACGCGTGATTTGTTAATAGCAGCGCGGCGGTCATTACGACGGATACGCTTTTTGGCTTGAATTGTATTTGCCATTTTTTTCAACCTTCGTTGGCGGCGCTTCCTGCTGGTTTCTTCAACCAATCGGGCGCTCACCCTAATTACGTTACATAATGCGTTTTCAGCAGCCTATTACAGTTTTACTGCAACGCCAATGAATTTGACGCGGTGTTTAAACTGTTTCGAGCCTTCGGTCAATAGTGAAAAGACTGGAAAACCAGCCTTTTCCGATTCGTTTTTACCGGTTCTTAAATTGAGGCTGACGCTTCTCAATAAAGGCGTTCATGCCTTCCTTCTGATCTTCTGTTGAGAAGAGTGAATGGAACACACGGCGTTCAAACAGCAGGCCTTCTTGAAGTGTTGTCTCAAGCGCGCGATTCGTTACTTCTTTCGCCAGCGCTACAGACGGTGCAGAAAGTTCGGCGATAGCGCTTGCTACTTCAAAGACATTTTCCTGTAGGTCTTCTGTTGGAACGATGCGGCTAACAAGGCCGGAACGTTCAGCTTCTTCAGCATCCATCATACGGCCTGTAAGCATCATATCCATTGCTTTAGATTTGCCAACAAGGCGTGTAAGGCGCTGAGAGCCACCAATGCCAGGAATAACACCAAGCTTGATTTCCGGCTGGCCGAATTTTGCATTTTCAGCTGCGATGATGAAATCACATGCCATTGCAATCTCGCAGCCGCCGCCGAGGGCATAGCCTGAAACCGCTGCAATCACTGGTTTGCGCACTTTGGCAAACACTTCGTTGATTTCAGCAAACTTGTTTTCTTTGAGTACATCAGCAAATGTTTGTTCAGACATTTCCTTAATGTCTGCACCTGCTGCAAAAGCTTTTTCACTGCCAGTTACAATAACAGCGCCGATTTCATCGTCGCCATCAAGAGCAAGAAGCGCGCTGCCAAGCTCACTGAGGAGCTGTGCATTCAGTGCGTTTAGCGCGTCTGGGCGGTTCAGTGTAATAACACCAACGCCGTCTTGCTTATCAAGCAGGATCGTTTCAAAAGTCATAAATGAGCCTTCTTTTTGGTCCGACTTCTTAAAAGCAGACTCCTACTTTGTAGCGAACCATTTGAAAAGGGTTTTGTGATGAACTGAGTATGTTCGGGAATATATGGTTATTTTGTTGGCGCGAGCCTCAAGATGATGCGTCCTGTTTCTGCCTGAGGTATATCATTCAGAAAGGTAACGGTATTACCGCCGCGTGTGCATTTGAGACTCTGCGGAGGGCGTTTACAGCTCCAGCCAAGCGCAGAAAGCGCAGTTTTGTAGGCATTTAACGCCTCTGTCCCTTTGTTGCTAGTAAGTAAAGTAGCTTCAGCAACCGTGCCGCTCGGGGTATCAAATACTACAGGATCACCTGCAATTTCACTTACGATTTCAAGCTTCGGTATATCCGGAAACCCTTCAATAAAGCCATCTTCAGCTATCAGTGCCGATGAAGCAAATGTGAAGGCAAAAAGTGCGAATATCTTGGTTGATTTGGTCATAAAGCTCTTATCGCTGACATTTGGGGCAAAAAAATGTTGATCGATTCGATTGCACGATCCGGTCAACCGTACCACCACATCCTTCTTTCAGGCAAGCTTCGCCTTCGCGGCCATAGGCTTTGAAACTATGCTGGAAATAACCAAGTTCTCCATCCACTTGTGCATAATCCTTTAAGGTGGAGCCCCCTGCCTCTATGGCTTCGCCGAGCACAGCGCGAATTGTTGGCACAATCGCTTCAATTTGTTTTTTACTGATGTCTTTGGCAGCTGTTTCTGGGTGCACGCTTGTGCGCCACAGCACTTCACACACATATATATTGCCAAGCCCGGCGACGATTCGTTGATCCAGAAGCGCAGCCTTAATATTCGTCTTCTTGTTATGGAAGGCGGTCAACAGGGTATCTTCATTAAAGCTGTTGCCGAGAGGTTCAGGACCGATGTTTTTAATATGGTCATGATCATCAATGGAATTGACGTCAGAAAAGAGCCAGAAACCAAACCGACGAGGGTCATTATACACCACACGGTCGCCCGTCATTGTCTCTATATATATGTGGTCATGTTTTTCGAGTTCAGGTGCTGTACCAGCCGCGTGAATATTGAAGCGTCCTGACATGCCTAGATGCAGGATAGAGACAAGCCCATCTTCGCATTCCATCAATATATATTTTGAGCGCCGCTTAAGGGCAGTAACCTTATTACCTTCAAGCCGTTCGCTGAAATCCTGCGGAATATCATAGCGCAGGTTTTTTCGGCGCGCTTTGGCAAGGCGAATGGTTGAGCCTTCAAGAACAGGGGCTAAACCTTTGCGTACAGTCTCTACTTCGGGAAGCTCGGGCATTTTGTCGCTATATTCTCTCTAAATATAAAGGAAGCTGGTATCCTCGGTTAGCCTAGTTTATGGTCGCCCGCAATATTCAAGTAAAGTAAGTTTAAGGCACTGGTGCTATGAGCAGTTCAGCAAGCGAAAATCAATCCGGCGAAAATACGACCCATTTCGGCTATAAGACCGTGCGGGAAGAGGAAAAGGCTGGCCTTGTAAAAGGTGTGTTTAATTCGGTTGCTGACAAGTATGACGTGATGAACGATGCCATGAGCATGGGGATTCACCGCGTATGGAAAAACTCCCTTATTGATACCGTGAATCCTCGCCGGAAAATGCATCTGCTTGATATGGCAGGCGGCACCGGTGATATCGCTTTTCGTTTCCTTGATGCGTCACCTGAAAGTTCTGTAACTGTGTGTGATATCAACGCGGAAATGCTGCGCGTTGGCCGTGACCGCGCTGAAGAAAAGGGCTATGCTGATCGCTGTGAATTTGTGTGCGGTGATGCCATGAAGCTGCCGTTTGAAGATCGCAGTATGGATGCATACACTATTGCGTTCGGTATCAGGAATGTAACCCGCATTCATGAAGCGATTGAAGAAGCTTACCGTGTGCTTAAGCCCGGCGGCACATTTTACTGCCTTGAATTTAGCCCTCAGGTGGTGCCTGTGCTTCAGGAAGCCTATGATACATACAGCTTCAATGCGATCCCGTGGATGGGCGAGAAAATCACCGGCGACAAAGAAAGTTATCAGTATTTTGTGGAATCAATCCGCCGTTTCCCAACACCTGATAAATTTGAAGCGATGATCCGAGAAGCTGGTTTTAGCCGTACTGCTAAGCGATCTATGTCGGCAGGGATTGCTTACATCCATTCTGGCGTACGTATTTAATAGGGCAGCTATACGTGAAGACACTTTTCCACTTATGGCAACTGATTACTATGGCTGCAGGGTTCCGCCGCTATGGGGCTTTGCGTGCACTTGATAATATTCAGGAAGTGCCCGATTGGGCACCGCGCCTCCTGCGCTGCTTTACGTTCTTTATACCGCGCCGCAGGAAATTACCTGAAGCAGACGGTGAACGTCTTGCGCTTGCGCTTGCCGATATGGGCCCGGCTTATATTAAGCTTGGACAAACACTTGCTACACGCCCCGATCTGGTTGGTCGTCCCATTGCAGAAGGGCTTTTGACCTTGCAAGACAGTTTGCCTGCTTTCTCATTCGGTAAAGTAAAAGCAACAATAGAAGAAGAGCTGGGCGGCCAGCTTGCTGATCACTATAGCGAATTTGCAGAAACTCCTGTGGCGGCTGCTTCTATCGCGCAGGTGCATAAAGCGGTGACGACTGAGGGGAAGAAGGTTGCTGTGAAAGTGCTGCGCCCGGATGTGGAAAAGCGCTTTAACCGTGACCTTTCCTTGTTTAACTGGCTTGCACACCTGGCGGAAAAACACAGCAAGGAAGCACGCCGCTTGCGCCTTAAAAAGGTGGTGGCAAAAGTTCGGGAAACCGTAAACCGTGAGATGGACTTGCGCCTTGAGGCAGCAGCGTGTGCGGAACTCGCTGAAAACATGGCGAGTGAAAGTAATTACCGTACACCGAAGATGGAATGGGAGCTTACCGCCCGCCGTGTGATGACACAGGAATGGGTGGATGGTATTCGCCTTGCCGATAAGGAAGCACTTGAGAAGGCAGGCCATGATCTGCCGAAACTTGGCAACACAGTTGTTCAAGTGTTCCTGAAGCAGGCGCTACGAGATGGTTTTTTCCACGCTGATCTCCACCAAGGTAACCTGATTGTGCAGCCAGACGGCAGCATTGTTGCGGTGGATTTCGGGATTATGGGCCGCCTTACCAAACGCGAACGTCGGTTCCTTGCAGAAATCTTGTTCGGTTTTATTCGCCGCAATTATACACGGGTGGCGGAAGTGCATTTTGATGCGGGGTATGTGCCGCGTACTGAAAGCGTTGAAGAGTTTGCACAAGCTATGCGTTCGATTGCTGATCCAATTATGGATCTGCCGATTGAAGAAGTATCCGCAGGCCAGCTTCTTGCACAGCTTTTTGCTACAACAGAGCGGTTTAAGATGCAAACCCAGCCACAGCTTTTGCTGCTACAGCGTACGATGGTGATGGCAGAAGGTATGGCCCTTCATCTGAACCCGCAGGCGAATATGTGGAATATCTCTGAGCCAGTGATTGAGGAATGGATCAGATCTAATCTGTCGCCAGAAGCCCGTCTTGCGGATGTGGTGAATAAGCTGCCGAACCTCTTGGAACGTATTCCAAGCCTTGTTGAAAAGTGGCTCGATGAAGATGAACCTACCGAGGAAGATGAGGAAGAAACAGTTGAGCAACCACGCCCGCAAAAGCTATGGCCGTTTGCGCTCGGACTTATCACTGGTGCGACTATTCTGAAAATTCTCACACTTTGATGTTACCTCGCTGTACGCCAGCGTGATTGCAGCGCGGCATGTTTCCCTTTATATGAAGGGTGGAATTAAAGTTTAAGGAAGCCCTTATGCTGAACGGCAAACGCATTCTTCTTATCATTGGCGGCGGTGTCGCGGCCTATAAAGCGCTTGATCTGGCGCGCAGGCTAATGGAGCGCGGTGCGCATGTGCGCGGAGTGCTCACAAAAGGCGGGCAGGAATTTATCACCCCGCTTTCTGTTGCAAGCCTGACAGGTGAAGAATGTTATACAGAACTTTTCTCGCTGAAAGATGAAGCAGAGATGGGGCATATCCGCTTATCGCGAGAAGCCGATCTTATTCTTGTGGCACCTGCAACCGCTGACCTGATGGGTAAGATGGCTGGTGGGCTGGCAAATGATCTTGCCTCCACAGTGTTGTTGGCAACTGATAAACCAGTAATGGTGGCGCCCGCGATGAATGCCCAAATGTGGGAACATCCGGCAACCAAACGTAATGTCGCAACACTCAAAGGTGATGGTGTCCACTTTATCGAGCCGGGTGAGGGTATGCTGGCTTGTGGTGAAGTTGGTGCCGGGCGCCTGGCTGAGGTGCCGGATATGGTTGAAGCGGTTGACCAGTTTTTTTCGTCCGCACCACAGCCTCTGAGCGGCAAGCACATTATTGTAACAGCAGGGCCGACCCACGAGCCGATTGATCCTGTGCGCTATATCGCCAACCGTTCAAGTGGTAAGCAAGGTTTTGAGATTGCAGGCGCGCTCGCAGCCCTTGGTGCAAAGGTTTCACTGGTGGCAGGGCCTGTGAACCAGCCAACACCAAAAGGCGTGAACCGCATTGATGTTGAAACTGCTCTTGAAATGAAAGATGCGGTGGAAGCCAGCTTACCAGCCGATAGTGCCGTTTGTGTTGCTGCAGTGGCTGACTGGCGTGTTGAAAATGGCGGCAAGACCAAGCTCAAAAAGTCTGTGAACGGCCTGCCTGAATTGGCGCTTGCTGAAAACCCAGACATTCTCAAAACTATTTCAAATTTGAACGGTAACCGCCCGCAATTGGTTGTTGGTTTCGCTGCCGAAACGAATAATGTTCTAGAGTATGCTGCTGCCAAGCGTGAGCGTAAAGGCTGTGATTTGATAGTTGCTAACGATGTATCAGACGCTACTGGAATTATGGGAGGGGACCATAATGAAGTGCATCTGGTAACCGGTAGCGGGGTTGAAAGCTGGCCGAGCATGGCGAAGGCCGACGTGGCGGGTAAACTCGCTCAAAAGATTGCCGATTTATTAGGATAAATTTGATGACTACTACCGTACCTAGAGGTCCTGTATTAATTGAAGTTAAGCGCTTGCCGCACAGTGAAGGCTTGCCGCTTCCGAAGTATGAAACATCTGATAGCGCAGGCATGGACCTTTATGCCGCGCTCGCTGAGGGAGAGACAATCACGCTTGGTTCCCTTGAACGTGCAATGATCCCAACAGGTCTGGCAATGGCGCTGCCGAGCCGGCATGAAGCGCAAATCCGTCCGCGCTCAGGTCTTGCTGCAAAGAACGGAATCACTTGTCTGAATACACCAGGAACCATTGATGCCGATTACCGCGGCGAGGTGAAAGTGATCCTCGTAAATCTATCAAATGAACCATTTACTATTGAACGTGGCATGCGCATTGCCCAAATGATAATAGCGCCCGTAACACAAGGTGAGTGGTTAGGAGTTGTGGAACTTGGGGAAACAGAGCGCGGCGAAGGTGGATTTGGATCAACGGGGACAAAATAATGTCAAAGCGCTGGGAATGCCCAAAGTGTGCAAACACTTCTTATGAAACAGATGAAATTACAACGACAGGCTCTACATGGAGCAAGTTCTTCAATATTCAGAACCGCAAATATGTAGCGGTGACCTGCCGGAACTGTAATTACACTGAATTTTATAAAGGCCGGACCAGCACCCTTGGTAATGTGATCGATTTCTTCGGCAATTAGGAAGCTCTATTGGTAACAAATGGATGGGCAGTAGCAAGCCTGATTTAGTATGAATTATGAAGTTTTAGTTGCTTCTGATTTTGATGAAGAGGAACAATTCTGGGGCGAGTCATACCAGATTGAGATCGAGGCTGAAAATCTAGCGACAGTATTCGATAAAGCTCGATTACTTAAAGGGCCGATTGTGACCATTCTCTGGATTAGAGATGATATGGGCAAAGTCTTATATTATGCTGATGAAAGCCATGATGAGTACGAGTATGGGTTTGATAGGCAAGATTGTTTATCTTTATTTCCTAAATTACTAAAAAGATGGCCAGATACAATCAATGTGTCTCAAAAAGAATGGACGGAAGACCGGAGCGGATGCTTGATATTTGAATTATCAGATATTTATCATGAAATAGATGATGAGATCTGCGATCAAGCGGAGAGAAAAATACTCCCAGAGATGCAAGTTAATATTTCGTTGGTCTTATCTTGGTTGATTTTTGGTATTCTACACGACCGTGCAAAAACAACTGAACACTGGATAACTACGCAAGATATTTGTTTTGAAGAAATTGAGTGCGAAGTGAAAAGAGCTTACTTAGGCTGGAAGCATGAGAAGCCGGCGGCAGGGTTTATTGAGGTTCATTAATGGATTTCACAGACGAACAATTAGAGCGCTATGCCCGCCATATCATCCTGAAGGAAGTTGGCGGTGCAGGGCAGATGGCTTTATCACAGGCGAAAGTACTTGTGGTGGGGGCTGGTGGTCTTGGTGCGCCTATGCTGATGTACCTTGCAGCCGCAGGCGTAGGCACCATTGGTATTGTAGATAATGACCATGTGGAGCTATCAAACCTGCAGCGGCAGATTATCCATCACACGCCTGATGTAGGTGCCTTAAAGGCAGAAAGCGCAAAGGTAAAGCTTGAAGCACTGAACCCTGAGGTAACCATCAATATCATTCCTGAACGTCTTGTGACAGAGAACGCAGAACGCATTATCAGTGGCTATGATATTGTGGCGGACGGCACGGATAACTTTAAAACACGGCATCTTATCTCCGACACCTGTGTGAAGCTTGAGAAGGTGCTTGTTTCAGCAGCGCTTGGGCCATACGAAGGGCAGATCGCAACCTTTAAACCCCATGCGGGTGAAGGCTTGCCCTGTTACCGCTGTTTCCTACCCATTGAACCTGATCCATCGCAGGAGCGCACTTGTTCTGATTTCGGTATTCTCGGTGCAGTCGCTGGTGTGGTTGGTAGCCTTCAGGCGCTTGAAATTCTCAAGGAAATCACAGGTGTAGGTGACGGCCTCGCGGGCAAAATGTTGATGGTTGATACTTTCAGTATGAATGTACGCAAGATTGGTTTGCCGAAAGATCCAGGTTGCCCAAGCTGTGGGGAAGGGAAGTAGTATGGCAAAACAAGCACCTCGCAGACCAATGACCTTGATGGTAATCAGCCCGGAGGCTGACCGTATTCATATGGCATTGATGACAGCAGCGACAGCTGCGGCCATGGGCCAGCCAACAACTTTCTTTTTCTCAAAAGCTGCCGCCAAATTTCTAACGAATGAAGGTTGGGAAAAGCTTCAAACCAGTGAAGGGGTGGCGTCCACTGAAATGGATATAGCCCTTGATGCAGCTGGCGTAGCAGACAAAGCTTTGTTGATGGATGGCCTTGCTGCTCTCAATGTTCGTTTTGTTGTATGCGAATCAGCACTTCGTGAGCATAATATTGATGCTACAGAGATTATTACCCGCCCGGCGGTGGAAATTAGTGGCCTCGCTGATATCATCGAAAAAGGCACTGGCGGTGATTGGCTGACCTTTTAAAAAAGCCAGCCTTTGAGATTTAAACGCGGGCGCGTTCCATTTCGTAGGTGCCTAGAATATTCACGCGCTTTGAATGAAACTCTAATTCCTCCATGGCGCGTTTCACGTTTGCCATTCCCATATGACCGACGATATCTACGTAAAACTCTGAAACAGTGAAGCTATCTGATTCGTAATAGCTTTCAAGCTTGGTCATGTTCACGCCGTTAGTGGCGAAGCCGCCAAGAGCTTTATAAAGCGCAGCTGGGATGTTCTTCACTTCGAAAGTAAAGCTTGTCATCAGTTCCCCGCGTAATTTTTCAGGCTCTGTTTTTTCCTGTGAAAGCACAACAAAGCGCGTGGTGTTATTGCCTTCGTCCTGCAGGTCTTCGGTGATGATCTGAAGACCATAAACTTCTGCGGCCAGCTTGCTGGCGATGGCCGCAACAGAATTATCACCGAGTGCGGCAACATGTTTGGCCGAACCCGCAGTATCTGCGAAAGGCTCTCTGTGCAGGCCCATAGCGCGCAGGTTTTTCCGGCACTGACCAAGCGCCTGTACGTGGCTGGTTACTGATTTCAGGGTTTCCTTACTGGCATCTGGTGTTGCCAGGAGGCAGTGACGGATGCTTTCAAAATGCTCACCAATGATATGAAGGCCTGAACCGGGGAGGAGGATATGTATATCCGCCACGCGGCCAGCGGTGCTGTTTTCAATGGGAATCATTGCAAGACGGGCTTTGCCATTTTGTACCGCTGCAAGCGCATCTTCAAAGCTTGGGCAGGGCAAAACATCCATAAACGGAAACTTCGCCTGTGCCGCCATGTGGGAATAAGCGCCGAGTTCGCCTTGGAAGGCGATCGTATTCTTTGGGTCTTGGGCAGAGGTGTTCATTGAAATTTCCATTTAAAAACATATTAGAAGGGTAGAATTTGTGCCAAGAGCAGCGCGCTAAGTCAACGGATTGAGAGGCGTTTTAGGTCCTGCGGCTTCGTGTCACGCCAAAAAAAGTGATTTTTTTGTCGAGATTCTTTAAAAAGGTGCAATTGACATCTTGAAAAAGATGCCCATGAGCGGCTATTGTCGCGCCGAACTGGTTACCGCGCTATATTAGGCTCTGTCAGGGGTGATAGAACGGGTAACTGATGGATTGCTCGTCTGCAAGGAGAAGAGCCTGTGGATTCCTTTGAGTGGAATAAAGTAATGGGCGCGGTTATTTCGTTTGCCCTACTGATCATGGTTATTAGAACCATTTCTGATAGCACGTTTCATGTAGAAGAAACGAAGCCTGCTTTCACAATTGAAGTTGCCTCTGCTGGTGGTGCTGCTGAAGCTGCAGAAGAAGATAAGCCTTCGCTTGCAGTTCTTCTTGCTTCTGCTGATGCTGCAAAAGGTGCGAGACAGTTTGCTAAGTGTAAAGCTTGTCACACTGTTGAAAAAGGCGGCAGAAACGGTACTGGCCCGAACCTTTACGGTATTATTGGTCGTTCAGTTGCTGCGGATGATACGTTCAAATATTCTTCAGTTCTTGGTGGTGCAAACCAGATTTGGACTTGGGAACTTATGGACCAGTGGCTTACTAGCCCTAAGAACACATTCAAAGGCACATCAATGGGCTTCGCTGGTATCAAGAAAGAACAACAGCGTGCTGATCTGATGGCGTACCTACGTACATTTGCTGATGTTGAAGAAGCACTTCCAGTTGAAGAAAGTGCTGAGAAAGCTGAAGAAGCTGCTGAGGTTTCCAGATAAGCTTTAAGCTGATAAGAATTTCAGGAAGGCGGTACCATCTGGTATCGCCTTTTTTGTTGCTTGGTATCTAGGTTGTGAGGCGCTTGAAACCTGAAAAAGGTGGTTTGCCTGTCTCGCTTGCCACCCAGCGAATCACATCTTCAAGCGGATCAATGGTTACAGCCATGTGAGTGGCGTTTGCGTGCAGTAAGCGTGTGTCATCCAGCATCCAGCCGACATGGCCCGGAAAGAAAGCCAGATCACCATGCCTTGGTGTTTCATGCTGCTCTAACAAACGACCAAGGCTGTTAAACTGAGCACTTGAATCTCTGTGAGTGCGAATACCGCATGCCGCAAGAGATATTTGTATGAGGCCTGAACAATCTATCCCCAAGCGTGAGCGACCACCCCACAGGTAAGGCGAGCCAAGGAAAGAAAGCGCAATACCAACTGGGTCTGCTGTAACGGCGCCTATTTCATCAAGGTGCTTGCTGTAAACCCAGTTACCATCAGCAAGTGGCAGGAACTTATTCTCCTCTGCTCCGGTGGTCGCCGTAAGGTAAGACCCCATCGGTACTGCCTGCATAGGCCGGGATTTAAGAGAAGGCTTCGCATAGATATGTGTAAGAGGCGCTGAAATTTGATGGGTTGGTTTCTGAAGAGTTTGGCTCAGAGATGAAATCTCCACCCACCCTCTATAGCCATCAATAAGGCTAGTGATAAAAGCCCAGTCCGTTTCTGCTTTTTCCAGATATACTGGTTCACCGTAAAGAAGGCAGCTTAATGTCTCTGCGTGAATATCAGCGGCTTCTTTAAGTAAAACAATCGGCTCTGAAACCTGATGGCTTGCTTCATCCTTCAGTGAAAGATGCGCTGCTGTTTCCAGAAGGCCCTTCGGGTCCAGAAAATCAGGAAAGCCAAAAGCCTGAGTTACGTTATTCATCGTCCTGCGGGATTTTCTTATCAGCGGCTACGATACGGTCAGAAAGTTCGCTGAGAAATACTGCACCTTTCACTGTGCGCTGTACCAACACACTGCGTTTGTCTGCATCGTCTCGTTTCCGTTTCACGAGACCCATCTGGCCCATTGTATCAAGGGCGCGTGTGATAACCGGTTTGGTTACATTCAGGTCAGCCGCAAGGCCGCGAACAGTGTGTGGTGGCTCTGTCATATAAACAGAAAGAAGAACAGACATTTGTCTGGAAGTTAGGTCAGGGTCTTTTGATCGCACGCTTTGAAGGTGAGCTTCACGCCACACTTTCAGCATTCGTGGATTTGTTTTCTCTGACATAACAGCGGCTCCTCTAACCCCACAGTATAGCTGTATCAAAACAGCGGAACAAACCCTGTCCCAGAAAGAGGTTAGTCGTCAAGCGTCAAGATTGTGTTAATCGCTTTAAATGATGCACGAATTCCCTGTGCGGCACCTCCGTGAGGGCGCCCAGGTTTGGTAGATTGAGACCAAGCATATACGTCAAAGTGAACCCACGGAATATTTTCACCGACAAATTTCTGAAGGTAAAGAGCAGCCGTGATTGAACCTCCAAAGCCACTTTCGGCGCAGTTGCTCATATCTGCGATACGGCTGGAGAACATATCATTATAGGGAGCCCAAAGCGGCATCCGCCATAATGGATCACCTGTTTCCTTTGCACCTTGTTCAAGTGCTGACCAAACAGAATCATCATTGGTGTATGTGGCTGGAAGGTCTTGGCCCAACGCTACGCGTGCTGCACCGGTAAGGGTTGCGAAATCGAGCATAAGGTCAGGATTTTCTTCTGATGCTAAAGCGATAGCATCACAGAGAACAACACGGCCTTCGGCATCTGTGTTGTGGATTTCCACTGTCAGGCCCTTGCGGGTGTCAATTACATCACCCGGTCTGTAGGCGTTACCGGATAAGGCGTTTTCCACCGCTGGTATAAGAAGGCGTAAGCGTACCTTTAATCCGGCGGCCATGATAAGCTGCGCGAGCCCAATAGTGTGTGCGGCGCCGCCCATATCTTTTTTCATGAGGCGCATACCAGCTGATGGTTTTACATCCAGTCCGCCTGTATCAAAACAAACGCCTTTACCAACAAGAGTTAGCTTTGGTGCATCTTCCTCTCCCCACTGCAAGTCTATAAGGCGTGGCGCTCTGCCTTCAGAGGCAGCACGGCCCACAGCGTGGATCGCGGGAAAGTTTTCTTCAAGTAGATCATCACCAACAATGGTCGAGCAGGTGGCGCCATATTGTTCTGCCAGCGCTTCGACGGTATCCTGAAGGTGAGCTGGGCCCATATCTTCTGTTGGTGTGTTTACAAGATCGCGCACTGTGGCCATCGCGGATGCTTCAGCTGCGATAAACTTTATATCGATGCCTTCGGGAAGAAGAAGTTTCTTCGCTGACTTCTCTGCCTTGTCTAAATATTTGGTAAAGCTATGTTGAGCAAGGCACCAACCAAGTGCCCCTTGGCTAAGAGCTGTTTCAGAAGCTTTACCTTCAACACGGTATGTTCCGTCTTCCAGTTTTTCTGCAACTGCCGCGAGCCACCAAGGGTCGTCGTCAGAAATACCATCGCCAGTTCCCACAAGAACTTTGGTTAGTTCACCTTCAGTGTTCGCTACAGCAAGTTGCTCACCTGCTTTGCCAGAGAACCCGTTTGCTTTACACCAGTTTAACTCTGTAGCTGATAACCCTGACAGGCCTTTAGTAAAAGCACCGTTATCTACAAGAGTTAAAGAAACAGCACTTTGAGTATCAGAATCTGTGCCCAGAAAGGCAGTGAAATCAAACAAAAGGGATCTCCGAAATAGCTTGTTAGGGAAGTTTAGTCTTCTGGGGCCAAGGTTACTTTAAGGCCATCCATGCTGTCATCAACTTCTACCTGACAGGAAAGGCGGGAGCTGCCAGACTGGAAGTGTTCACTATCTTCCAGAAGATACTGTTCATCATCTTCCATATCTGGAAGTTTGGCATATTGTTCTTCTTCAATAAAAACATGACATGTGCAGCAGCTACAGCAACCACCACAAACAGCAGCCATATCATCAAAATCATTGTTACGGATATTTTCCATTAGAGAAAGACCAACCTCGGCTTCGATTGTGCTCGTTTGGCCCTCGAGGTCTGTCACAGAAATCTTTACCATGCTTCTTTCCAATTGTAAGGCATCACTAATATATACTAGGGAGATAGGTTATTCGGCAAAACATCAAGCTTTGGCAAGCAAAAAGCGGAAAAATTACGGTGAACTGATGCATATTGTAAAAATGGATAACGTTAAAACCCCAACGATTGATCTGGGTGGGGAGCGTATATTTGAGCTTTTAAACGCCTCAACAGCCGGAGGCGGTGTTAAGAACCACAGTATGATCCTACTTGAACTTGACCCTGGTCAGTCTTCCCCAAAGGTGCCTCATTTTCATAAACATTCTGAAGAAACATATATTGTGCTTTCCGGGAATGCAGAGATGAATATTGAAGGAGACATCTTTCAGCTGGAAGAGGGTGATATTGCTGTGGCTGGATGCGGCGAGAAACACCAGATTACCGCTGTTGGCAATGAGACGTTGAAGTGCCTTGCTGTTATGGCAGCGCCATTTGATATGGAAGATGTGTTTGAATAACCCTGATGCAGCATAAAAAAAGGGCCGGTAAAAACCGGCCCGAAAGTACATCTGCACTCCGCAGATGTGAGGGACAATCTGTTACTGAATGCGAGCGTATGCAGGTGTTGTAAGGAACTCCTCCAGCTCGTCGGCGAAGGCTAGCTCGAGGAACAGCTCGCCTGCTTCCGCAAGTCTGCTGTTCTCGAACTTGTCCTGGCCTAAGGACTCTTTCATTTGCGCGAGTTCATCATCATAAAGCTCGTGGATCATGTCTTTCGTCACGGTTCTACCGTCTGCCAGCTCAGCGCTGTGAAGTAGCTGTTGCCAGATTTGCGTGCGGCTGATTTCGGCTGTAGCGGCATCTTCCATAAGATTATAGAGCGGCACCGCGCCGCGGCCTTCCAGCCATGCAGCGGTATACTGGATGCCAACGCGGATATTTTCGCGCACACCATTTTCAGTTGCCTGACCTTTGTGGGGGGCTAGCAAATCTTCTCTGGTGATTTCCAAATCTTCCCGTAAGCGGTGGATTTGGTTCGGGCCTTTCATCAAACTATCAAATACTTCTTTGGCGGTTGCTACCATGCCTGGGTGCGCCACCCATGTGCCATCATGACCAAAGCTTGCTTCACGGTCTTTGTCAGCACGCACTTTATTGAAGGCGATTTCGTTTGCTGCTTCATCATTTTTAACTGGGATCTGTGCGGCCATACCACCCATCGCGTGGGCGCCTCGCCGGTGGCAGGTTTTAATAAGTAAAAGCGAATAGGCTTTCAGGAAGGCTTCACCCATCACCACCTGCGACCGGTCCGGCAACAAATAATCGGCGCTTTTGCCGATGCGTTTAATGTAGCTGAAAATATAATCCCAGCGGCCACAGTTCAGTCCAACAATATGGTCTTTGAGCGCATGAAGGATTTCATCCATTTCAAAAGCGGCGGGTAGTGTTTCAATAAGAACCGTTGCTTTAATGGTGCCGTGCTTAAGGCCAAGGAATTCTTCCGCATAGGTGAAAACATCATCCCATAGTTTGGCTTCCTTATGGCTTTCCATTTTTGGCAGATAGAAATAAGGACCCGTGCCTTTATTAATAAGTTCTCGGGCATTATGGAAAATATAGAGACCAAAATCGAAAAGTGATGCGGACATTGGTTCGCCGCCAAACTCTGCATGAGCTTCCAACATGTGCCAGCCGCGCGGGCGCACCTTAAAGGTGGCAGTTTCTTCATTCATTACATAATTTTTGCCGGTGTTTGGATCTGTATGTTTCAGCATATTGCGGGCATAATCCATACCGTTGATCTGACCGTTCAGCATATTATCCCATGTGGGGGATGAAGCATCTTCAAAATCCGCCATGAAAACATTAGCGCCTGAATTGAAGGCGTTGATCATCATTTTACGGTCAACCGGGCCTGTAATTTCAACACGGCGATCCTGCAGGTCATCTGGTGTGCCGAGGATCTTCCAATCACTCTCGCGAATGTCTTTTGTATCTTCAAGGAAATCAGGAAGTTCACCACGATCATATGCTTTCTGGCGCTCTTCGCGGGCTTTCATAAGGTCACGGCGGCGACTGCCAAACCGATTTTCAAGGTCGGTGATAAATGCAATGGCATCGTCAGTCAGGACTCGCTTGTAAGCGTCCGTAACTGTACCGGTAATCTTAAGCGTTGGCGAAACTGCTGCTCTTTCCGCTGTTGTTTGCATTTGTAAACCTCGTAAAATTCTATTTTGTCCACTCATGTAGCGCTTTTGTTTTCTTGCGCCTTGTAAGCCTATATTTCACGAAAATTGCTGAAAACAAATTAATATTGATACAAAAAGTGTTCGATTGTATGTTTTTGTAAAAGTCATAAAGTTAATTTGTAAAAAAAGTAAAAGGTGTGATTTGTGTCTGATTTAGCGTCAAAGAAGATATTCGCAGGCCCGCGTATTCGCCGCCTTAGGCGAGAATCGGGGCTTTCGCAGTCGCAGATGGCATCAGAGCTTGGGTTTTCTACAAGCTACCTTAATCTGGTTGAGCGCAACCAGCGGCCTGTTTCAGCGCAATTCCTTTTGCGGTTGGCGGAAGTGTATGATGTTGAACTGAGCGCTTTTGCAGGCACTGATGAAGCACGAGCCTTTGCTGATCTTTCTGAAATACTTGCAGACCCTATGTTTAAGGGGCTCGATCTTTCACGTGGTGAAATGCAGGATATGGCTGATGCTGCTCCTCGGGCAGTTGAGGCCTTTAGTCTTCTCTATAAATCTTTTCAGCAAGCCAAGCAGAGCGCGACAGAGCTTTCCAGTCAAGTGGTAGAGCGTGGTGGTACAGAGCCTGATGCTATTTTCCCGGTGGACGAGGTGCGTGATTTTATCCATGACAGAAAGAATTACTTTCCAGAACTGGATGAAGCTGCAGAGGCGCTGCATGAAGAATTAGGGCTGCACCGTGATGATGCTTTTATGGTGCTGGCAGGGCGGCTGGATGAAGAGCATGGTATTCGTGTGCGGATTATGCCGTATGAAGTAATGCCTGAAACCTTGAGGCATTTTGATCTGCATCGCAGGCAGCTTTTAATTAGCGAAATGCTCGATGCCAGTACTCGAGTTTTCCAGCTCGCACTTCAAATCGCCATGCTTGAATATCGTCCTGTGGTTTTGCGTATTGGGGATAGTCATAGTTGGCGGACAGAAGAAGCAAGACGCCTAGTGCGGATTAGTCTCTTCAATTATATCGCCGGGGCACTTTTGATGCCCTACAGCCGCTTCCTGAATGATGCCAAGGCGCTTAAGTATGATATTGAACATATGTCTCGTCGCTACGGTGCCAGTTTTGAGCAGGTTTGTCATCGACTGACCACTTTGCAGCGTCCGGGTGAGCGAGGCGTACCTTTCTTTTTTATTCGCCTAGATAAGGCTGGGAATGTGTCTAAGCGCTTTTCGGCGGGCCGCTTCCATTTCTCCCGTTTTGGCGGTACGTGCCCGCTCTGGCGGGTACATGATACTTTCTCAACGCCCGGTAAAATAGATACCCAGATTATCGAAATGCCTGATAACACGAGATATTTTTCTGTGGCACGAACTGTGAGCAGGCAAGGCGCGCGGTATGGTGACCCGGACCAACAGCTAGCTATTGGTTTGGGGTGTGATATCGCTTATGCGCGTGAGTTAATTTATGCTCGGGGGCATGATCTCGAAAATCCTGAAGCAACCCCAGTGGGGCCTAATTGCCGTCTGTGTGAGCGCCCAGCATGTCCGCAACGAGCAAACCCGCCACTTACGAAATCACTGGTTCTGGATGAGCGTTCAAGAGGTGTATCTGCATACCGTTTTTCTCAGGAATAACGTGCGAGTAATTTTATTGCGTATCATTAAGGGGCAGTTTTACTGCCCTTTTTGTATGTGTGAAATAATATTTCTTATTTCTCAGTTTAAATTTTTCCGATTGCCTTACTACATTTTCCGCCATAGCTTGGCGCGCAAATAACAAGAAATTTCTGTGGGGCAACAGAGTAATGAGCACAAGTGTTCTTGATCTTTTTAATATCGGTATTGGTCCTTCCAGTTCCCATACCGTTGGGCCAATGCGAGCTGCGCGTGACTTTATTGAAAATGTTGAAAAGGCTGGAAATCTGCCAAAAACCGTTCGCGTGGTAACCAAGCTTTATGGGTCATTGGGGGCAACTGGCCGTGGTCACGGTTCTGATACGGCTGTTCTTTTGGGGCTTCTCGGTGCCTGCCCGCGCGGTGTGGATGTGGAAGCAATTCCTGATATGATTGCTGATATTCGCGCACGTAAGAATATTTCAATCCTAGGAAAACAGGATGTTCACTTCGAGGAAGAAACAGATCTTCAGCTTCTTCCCAGAGAGCGCCTTGATTTTCACCCTAATGGGATGGAGTTCTGGGCCTATGCTGAATGTGGCGAAGAGCTTGCTCGGGCTATCTATTATTCCATTGGTGGTGGTTTCATTGTTACAGAACATGAAGCTGAGATGGACCATTTTGAAGAAGAAGCGGTTAAGCATCCTTATCCGTTTACCAGTGCGCAGGAACTTCTTGAGCGCTGCAGAGAGGCGGATCGCCCTATCAGCTGGGTGATGCTGGAAAATGAAAAAGTAACACATTCAGAGGAGCATATTCGCAGCTCCCTTCTTGAAATATGGGAAGTGATGAAAGAGTGCGTGCAGCGCGGCTGTTCTCGTGGTGGTGTTATGCCGGGGCTTAAAGTAAAGCGTAGAGCGGCTGAGCTCTACAAGCAGCTTTCAACAAAAGCAGAGGCAGCACTTACTGATCCACTAACTATTCTGGATTGGGTGAACCTATATGCGTTGGCGGTGAATGAAGAAAATGCCGTTGGTGGTAGGGTGGTAACAGCCCCAACCAATGGTGCGGCTGGTATTGTACCTGCTGTTCTTCATTATTACGCCAACTTTGTACCGGGTGCGAATGATGATGGTATTGTTCGTTTCCTCCTTACCGCAGGGGCTGTTGGCCGCTTGTTTAAGGAAAATGCTTCAATTTCTGGTGCTGAAGTTGGATGTCAGGGTGAAGTTGGTTCCGCTTGTTCGATGGCTGCAGCCGGGCTTGCAGAGGTGCTTGGTGGTACGCCTGAGCAGGTGGAAAACGCTGCAGAGATTGCCATGGAACATAATTTAGGGCTTACATGTGATCCTATCGGTGGGCTTGTGCAGGTACCGTGTATCGAGCGGAATGCTATGGCCTCTATTAAAGCGATCAATGCTGCGCGTTTGGCTCTTAAAGGCGATGGTGAGCACTTCGTAACACTGGATAAAGTGATCCGTACTATGAGAATTACCGGGCGGGATATGCAGTCCAAGTATAAAGAAACGGCCGAAGGTGGCCTTGCCGTTACTGTGCCGATCGCTGCAACAGTGGTGGACTGTTAAAGATATATCTGCATAAAACTACGAGAGAAAAAGCCGCTGCCGGCGGCTTTTTTTATGCTTCTTTCAGGCGCCTAATCCATCACATCAGTAAAATTGCCGTAGACACCAGCTTTTCATAAATTATGGTATGGTCCTTTGAGGCTGAGGGGCCCTTGCGGAAAGTGGAGGAATGTTATGAGTGAATTAGACCTTGTACCTGTGAAAGATAGTGCGCTTGCGAATACTCTTTGTACGAATGAAGAGTATATGGCCAAGTATGAGCGTTCGGTGAAAGACCCGGAAGGGTTTTGGCGTGATGAAGCAGAGCGTATTAGCTGGATGAAGCCTTTCTCTATCGTAAAAAATACCGATTTTACCGGCGATGTTTCTATCAAATGGTTTGAAGATGGTACTCTGAATGCTTGTGTGAACTGTGTTGACCGTCATTTGCCGGAAAAAGAGAATGATACAGCGCTTATTTTTGAGGGTGATGATCCGTCTGAGAGTGCGCATATCACCTATGGTGAGCTTCTGGGCCACGTTAGCAAGTTTGGTAATGTTCTAAAAAAACAAGGCGTGGAAAAAGGTGACCGGGTTACCATTTACATGCCAATGATCCCTGAGGCGGTTTATGCCATGCTGGCATGTGCTCGGATTGGGGCTGTGCATTCTGTGGTGTTTGGTGGTTTCTCTCCTGATGCGCTCGCTGGCCGTATTCAGAACTGCGAATCTGACTATGTAATCACTGCCGACGAAGGTCTGCGCGGTGCCAAGAAAGTCCCACTAAAGAAGAATGTGGATGAGGCGCTAACGCAGTGCCCCGATGTGAAAAGCGTGGTGGTGGTGAAGCGCACTGGCGGTGATGTTGGCTGGGTTGAGGGCCGTGATGTTTGGTATCATGAAGAAACAGCACAAGTATCTGCCGATTGTCCACCTGAAGAAATGAACGCAGAAGATCCACTCTTTATCCTTTATACATCAGGTTCAACAGGTCAGCCGAAGGGTGTGCTGCATACCACAGGCGGTTATATGGTCTGGACCAGTATGACCCATGAGTATGTATTCGATTATAAAGACGGTGATGTTTATTGGTGTACCGCTGATGTGGGCTGGGTAACAGGCCATAGCTATATTGTTTATGGGCCGCTTGCGAACGGAGCTACCAGCCTCGTGTTTGAAGGTGTGCCAACATACCCGGATGCGGGTCGTTTCTGGCAGGTGTGCGAAAAGCATAAGGTGAATATCTTCTACACGGCACCAACAGCAATTCGCGCTTTGATGCGTGAAGGCGATGAGCCTGTGAAGCGCTATGACCTGTCCAGTTTGCGTCTTCTGGGGTCTGTTGGTGAGCCGATTAACCCTGAAGCTTGGGTTTGGTACTATAAAACTGTGGGCGAAGAACGGTGCCCGATTGTGGATACATGGTGGCAAACAGAAACAGGTGGTGCGATGATCACACCGCTCCCGGGCGCGACTGATTTGAAGCCGGGTTCGGCTACACGGCCAATGTTTGGTGTGCAGCCTGCGCTTCTTGATGGTGATGGAAATTACCTTGAGGGTGCGATCTCAGGTAATCTGGTGATTACAGATAGCTGGCCTGGACAAATGCGTACTGTTTATGGGGACCATGAACGCTTTAAACAGACTTATTTCTCTACCTACAAGGGGCTTTATTTCACTGGTGATGGTTGTCGGCGTGATGAAGATGGCTATTACTGGATTACGGGCCGTGTAGATGATGTGATTAATGTATCAGGCCACCGTATGGGAACTGCTGAGGTGGAATCGGCGCTGGTTGCTCATGAAGGTGTTTCTGAAGCCGCTGTTGTTGGTTTCCCACACGATATAAAAGGGCAGGGCATTTACGCTTATGTAACACCGCCAGTGGGTGTTGAGCCAACAGAGGAGCTTCGCGCTGAGCTTGTGAAGTGGGTGCGCCATGAAATTGGCCCAATTGCCACGCCTGATCATATTCAGTTTGCGCCGGGTCTTCCGAAAACACGGTCAGGCAAGATCATGCGCCGCATTCTCAGGAAAGTAGCTGAAAATGAATTTGGTAATCTTGGTGATACATCAACGCTGTCAGACCCTGCCGTGGTGGATGATCTGATTGAAAACCGTTTAAATCGTTAAGGGTTAGCTGTGCGACAATACTCCAGCTTTCCCCAGATTTATGAATTGGTGAAGTTAATCCCTGAGGGGAGAGTGGCTAGCTACGGTATGATAGCTAGCCTCATCACTGGTGCGACCCCGCGCATTGTGGGGTTTGCGATGGCTGGTGTTGGGGCGCAGGATGTGCCGTGGCACAGAGTTATTAATTCCGCTGGAAAAATCAGTGAGCGAGAGGGGGCTGACCGCCAACGTCAGCGGCTTGAAGAAGAGGGTGTAGTCTTTTCAAAAGCAGGCAAAATTAAATGGAAAGAATTTGGTTGGGCCGGGCCTGAAGAAGACTGGGCAGAAAAAACGGGTATGGAATTCTTTGAATTTCTGGAAATAACTGCTAAATGGCCTGTACATAGTTAGGTTGTATCTTTTCGGGCACAATATGTGGTTCTGATTGCATATTGTGTATAAAATCCTTATTTTGTTTTGACTTAAGCACCTATTTATGAGAAATTAATTCCAATTATTCTTATGTCGATTCTATCGGCAATGCAAAATTCGTATGAAACGGAGCATTATTATGCGTAAGGCAGTGATTGCAGCGGTATTAACAATGGGGCTTGCTGCGCCTGTGATTTCAACGGCTTCTGAGGCTGTTCAGCCGCCAGCACCTGCGCTGAGCCAAAACGAACAAGCCTCTATTCAGGCTGCAATTAATGCGGTTCTGAATAACCCGAACCTGACAGCGGCACAAATTCAAGCGCAGATCGCAGCGATTGTTGCGAGCTCATCTAATCCGGGTGCTGCTGCTTCACTTGTAACAGTTTCTGTTTCTAATGCATCAAGTACTGTTCAAGCTGCTGTTGGTGCGGGTCTTGCGCAAGCGGCGACTACGCTTCAAACAACAAATCCAGGTGCTGCTGCTTCTGTTCAGACAGCGGTTGCCTCTGCTCCAGCGACAGTTCGTAGCTCTTATACTACGAACGTTGGCCGTACTGGTACAACACCAACAACGCCGCTTACTGTTGTGATTCCAACAATTCCGACAATTCGCACTATTACGATTGAGCCTTCACAGTCTCAGACTGGTAGCGGCACCTAATACAGTAGTTTACATGGTTTCTGGAAAAGGCGAGGATATCCTCGCCTTTTTTGTTTGTGAGTTTGGTGGATTAGATGGGTTTGTTTTCGAATATCTTTGGTAAAAAGCATGTGGACGAAGAAGTGTTTCGGGTGCCGGATGGTGAGCTGGTTTATGCGGTTGGTGATATTCACGGTCGAGCAGACCTGCTCGAAAAACTGCTCAAAAAAATCTTCGCTGATATCGAAGCTCAGGCAATAAACTCTAAAGTATCCCTTGTTTTTCTCGGTGACTATATTGACCGTGGGTTTCATTCAAAAGAAGTGATTGATATCCTGGTGCGGTTGCAGCGGGAAATGGAAAATGTGGTTTGTCTTGCGGGGAACCACGAAGATATGCTCCTTCAATTTCTTGATGATCCGCTTAGTGCTGATATTTGGTTGCAGGTTGGCGGTGTGGCTGCGCTTGCCAGTTATGGGGTTTATCTCCCCGATGCGCCTGAAACGAATGATTTAGTGAATGCTAGTAACCAGCTTGGTGATGTTATGCCTCGGGGGCATGTAGAATTTCTTCGTGATTTGAAAGAACACTACCGCATTGGTGACTATTATTTCGTGCATGCCGGCGTGCGTCCGGGGGTGGTGCTTGATGCTCAGTTGCGAGAAGATAAGCTTTCAATCAGGCAAGAATTTACAGAAGCGCGGTGTCAGTACGGTGTGAAGATTGTGCATGGACATTCAGTTGTACGTTCTGCGGAAAATCTGCCTAATAGAATTGCAATTGATACTGGTGCTTTCGCAACTGGTATGTTAACAGCGGGCGTGTTCAGCAAAGATGAAGTGAGATTTTTGGCGACTTAATCTTAGGCGAATGTGTTTTGCTAGCAACAGCGGCTATTTTTTTGATATCCATAGACTATTTGTGTTTATTGTAGTATGCCTTTGCTAGATTTTATGTCATTTTAGCATTTATGTGATTCTGTTTTAGAAGATTTGATGGCTTCGGCTGTCCTAACCAATTGGGGTTAATGAAATGAAAACTACGGTTTTGAAACTTGCGGCGACTGCTCTTCTCGGTAGCACCGCTATCGCAACAACAGCTTTTGCTCAGCAAAGTGATGAGCAGGTACAGTCTGTTTTTGAACGTTATCGTCCGGATTATCAATCTCTGGGTATTCGTACTGGCAGCTTTATTTTCTCCCCAAGCATTGGCGCAGAAGGTAAATTCAACAGCAATATTTTTGCTCAAGATAATGATAGTGTTGACACTACCGATGATTTCATCGCCGTAATTAAACCTTCTCTTTCTTTGGTTTCGGATTGGAACCGTGGTTTCTTTAGCCTTACTGCGGATGCTGATATTGCTCGCTATGCTGATAACAGTACGGAAGACTTTGAAGATATCCGTTTAAATGCGCAGAGCCGTATTGATATTACACGCGGTTCTAATATTACGTTCAATGTTGGGTATTCAGACCTTCACGAAGACCGTGGTGCGCCAGATTCTAATGGTCAGCAAGATCGTCCGACAACATTCTCTATTTTCTCTGCGGATGTAGGTTATACGCGTGATGAAGGCCTTGTTTCCTTTGCTGTTACCGGTAGCTACCAGAACTTTGATTTTGACGATACTGGCCTTGTTGGTGGTGGTATATTCAATAACGATGATCGTGATCGTGACAGATCAGAAGGTACTGTCCGTTTTGGCTATGATCTGAATGAAGACTATGAAGCCTTCGTGAAATTGTCTGTCCTTGATGTTAGCTATGATGATAGCCGTGAAGATGGTGGACCGCTTCGTGATTCAGACGGTTGGTCTGTTGTTGGTGGTGCTGCCTTTAACCTTGGCGGCAAGTCTGAAGGTGAGTTTTACGTTGGTTATCAGAAGCGTGATTTTGACTCGGCATCCCTGACAGATTCCTCTGAAGCTATTTTTGGTGCATCTGTGCTGTGGGCTGCCACTGGTTTGACATCTGTGAAGCTTGGTGTAAACCGCGATGTGAATGAGACAACTATTGGTCAGAATGCTAGTTTTGCTTCTGGTACGCTTGATACAGCGTTTACTCTTCGTGCTGAACATGAGTTGCAGCGTAATGTGTTATTAGGCGCTGATCTATCATACACAAGACAAGATTATATAGGTATCAGCCGTGAAGATGATGTTTATCTTGTAGGCGCTGAAGCAAAATATCTTATGAACCGTCTATTCTCTATGAAAGCATCTTATAATTTTGAAAAACGTAGCACAAATGCTGCTCAACAAGATTATGATCGCCATGTATTTATGGTTGGTGTAACTGCTGCATGGTAGTCAAACCGCAAACGACATGTTAAGTTGAATTGAGTATATTAACATTGGAACGTTTGCAGCTATGATTAGACAAGTTATTGTATCAATGCTGACAGCGATCGTATTTTCGGTCGCTGTTTTTGCACAAGAAGATACCCCTTCATTGCGCTATCAATTAGGATCGGGCGATGAAATCAAAATAACTGTGTATGGAGAGGAAGATCTGTCGGGTGAATTTGAGATCGATGGATCAGGTAGTGTTTCTATGCCGCTTATTGGCTCAGTTGCGGTAGGTGGAAAAAACTTAAAAACAGCAGAAAAACTTATAACTGATTTATTGGCGGATGGATATTTAATCTCTCCGCGTGTCAGCATTGAAGTGCTTAATTATAGGCCATTCTATATTTTGGGCGAAGTTGATAAGCCTGGAAGCTATCCTTATGTGAATGACATGACTGTTTTGAATGCGGTCGCGTTGGCTTCTGGTTTTACATACCGTGCAAATAAAAAGAAATTTGAGATTACTCGTAAGGTTGGTGGTAGAGAAGAGAAAATAACCGTTGATATCACTGCTCAAGTTTTACCTGGCGATATTATCCGTATTGCTGAACGATTCTTTTAAATATTTGGATATAGTTCATGTATGATAACAACCTGAAACAGGGTGTCACTCCGGAATATCAGTCATCTGCGCAATTACAGCCAGATGAAGATATGATTGATATTCGTGCACTACTTATGACGTTGTGGCGTAGGAAATGGGTGATTGTTAACACCGCTGCTTTCATGTTGGCCATCGCTTTAATTATTTTGGTTCAGTTAACACCTAAGTATACAGCTAGTAGTCTTCTTGCCATTGAATCCCGGCAAAGTAGCGTTGTGGATTTGGAAGCCGTAATGTCTGGCGTAGGGACAGATGTTGCTGCTATTAAGACGGAAATAGATGTTCTTAAATCACGCCGACTGGCGGGCAAGTTAGTTGATAAGCTAAATTTAACTAAAGATAGTGAATTCAATAAAAACTTGCAGCCTGCTGGCGGATTGCTGTCACTTCTTAATCCTTTGAATTATTTGCCTGAAAGTTGGTCGAACGCAATTCTAGGGAGAAGTGAGGATAACCGTACCGCTGAAGAGGTTGCTGCCGCTACACGTACAGATGTCATCGATGCAGTTCTGAAGAAGCTATCGGTTAGCAACTCAAGATTATCATATAGTATTACCTTATCTTTTGAATCTGAAAGCCCAAAGAAAGCTGCTCTACTTACCAATACATTGGCTGACCTATATTTAGATGATCAGTTGGAAGTGAAGTTCGAAGCTACACAAAGAGCCAACGAATGGCTAAATTCAAGAGTTTTTGACCTGAGGCAAAATGTTCGGGAATCTGAACGTAAAGTTCAAAGCTTTAAAGAAAGTAATCATCTTGTTCAAACAGGTGCAGCTGGTCTTGTGAATGAACAACAGTTGGCACAAATTAACAGTCAATTGATCGAAGCAAAAACAGATTTGGCTCGAGCAGAAGCAAGGCAAGAACAAATCCGGCAGACCATCGCTAGTGGTCAGGATGTTTCAACAAGTGGGTTAGCAGAAGTTATTCAGTCTAACTTGATTAGCCGACTGCGCGAACAGGAAGCTGAGGTTTTAAGGCGTCGTGCGGAGTTGGGTACCCGGTATGGCCCTAAGCATCCTCGCATGAAAAATGTTGAGGCAGAGGTTTTAGATATTAATCAAAAGATTGAAGCTGAAACTCAAAAAATCATTAACAGCATTAGTAATGAAGCCGAGATTGCAGCTATCAGAGTAGAAACGTTAGAAAAGAACCTTGGCGAGCTTTCTACTCAGAGTATCCAGGTGAACCGTGCACAGGTTCAGTTGCGGGAACTTGAGCGAGAAGCTGAGGCGAACAGGGTTCTTTTAGAAACGTTTTTGACACGTTTTAAGGAGACATCGAGCCAGGATGGGCTTCAACAAGCTGATGCTCGTATTATATCAGTTGCAGATGTCCCGACAGAAAAGTCATTTCCTAAAACTATGTTAATTCTTGGATTGGCTGGGTTTGCTGGAGTTGGGTTAGGAATTGGCGCAGCTTTCTTGCTTGAAGCTTTGGATAACGGATACCGTAATTTTGATATTTTAAAACAGGATATTGGTATTAAAGGTTTGGGAATGGTCCCTCTTCTTAATAAGGGTAATCTGAAACTTCAGCGCCCAGAGGAGTACTTATTATCTAAGCCAACAAGTTCTTTCGCTGAAGCGCACCGTAACATTCATGCCTCCCTTATGTTTAGTGGTGGTGCCTCGGGCGTCACTCCAAGGGTTCTGGGGATTACTTCATCTATTCCAGGAGAAGGTAAGTCCACGGTAGCGTTATGTTTTGCTCATATCCTTGGGAAATCAGGCTTAAAGGTGCTGGTGGTTGAAGCGGATATGCGCCGTCCGGTTCTAAAACGTCGAATTGAGATTCCAGAGCAATATATCAGTTTGAATGAGGTGTTTGTTCAAAATGATGAAGGGACCGCGAAAAAAGATATCTTTGAAGATCCAAATTCAGGAGTGCATATCCTATATGCTAACAAGGAGGACGATCCTCAAAGTTTATTTGCCTCGAAATCTTTTGAGCTTTTCCTTCGTGAGGCAAGAGAGCAGTATGATATGGTTATTGTAGATACGCCACCAGTAATGGCTGTGTCTGACGTGATTGTAGCTTCTAAATATCTGGATGCGATATCGTTTGTTATTCAGTGGGAAAAAACTGAAAAAGGTATTGTTAAATCGGCATATAAACAGCTTCAGCAGCTAAATGTGCCAGTGGCTGGTGCCATCCTCACGCAGGTGAATGTAAAACGTCACCAGGGGTATGGGTATGGAGACCAAGGATATTATTATGGTACCAAGAGTGGATATTACACCAATTGATTTGGCGGTGTAAATGCGCAGAAACAGCCTAAAAAAAAATATTTTTGGTGTTTTGTTAATCGGCTCCGCATTTGCCTTAGCTAGTTATTCATTTCCATACTTTATGGCTCACGTCTGGATGGCTGTTGGCAACGATATTTATTATCGGTTATCTAGTGAAGATATTACAGCTAAAGAATTAGAAGTATTCATAGAAAGTCGAGAGAAGGCGATAGAATGGGCAAATTTGGAGAAGGCAAAAACAGATCTTACGATATTGCCCCTTGTATCTGATGCGCATCGGTTTCAAGCTTTTTCTTCAGCCGAGACACTTAAAGCATTTTTAGAAGAAAACCCACACGATGGCTTTCTATGGCTTCGATTGAGTGAACTGCAAGAACGAACTGCGGCACCTGTATCAGATATTTTGCACTCATGGCGCCAATCATACAAATATATACCTTACGAACCAAATATCACTTATCAAAGGTTTTACAGGGGGCTACGATTTAAAGAGTTTTTGATGCCAGAAGATAAACTGTTGATTCAGAGTGAACTTGAAGGTGCTTTTAGACATTATCAATATGGTTTACGGCTAAAAGTTCAACAATATAAGCTTCAAGAAGTAATAGATGAATTTATTGTCGATGAAAGAATGAGACAGATTTTGCTCAGGTGACGAACGAAAGCATCGAAAGTTTTTACTTTTCAAAAGTAAAAGAAATGGCGGAGTCGAAGGGATTCGAACCCTTGAGGGCGTTGCCACCCAACACGCTTTCCAGGCGTGCGCCTTAAACCGCTCGGCCACGACTCCGCAAAGAAATGCTGTTAGAAAAAACAATTATTTGGGATGTACCCACAAAGTGTTTCAAGCATTTGTACTTAGCGCCGCGCACTATAGACATCTCATACGTTAAGGCAAGCGGTAAATTATGAAGCAGGTATTTTCTCCCGAAACTGCTGTGAAAAAGAGAATCATATGAAGCTAGTTGAAATAAATCGCAGATTTAATATTCACCTCCCCTTAGGTTTTTTGAAGAACCATTATGAATGAAGCCCTCTATTTAGAATAGAAGATAAATGGCATGCTGTTGCATAAATATTGATACGGGGAAACATCTAATGGTAGTTAGTTATCTTCATATTTTACTTATTGGTGCGTAGATAAAAGCCTTATACGATCTATAACTGATCAAGTGATTTGACCATATGGTCAAGATAAAGAGGATTCTATATTTATTTTAGAGAAAAAGTATTCATGCGAGCGTCTATTTTATTTAAACATTCGTAAAAACATAACTAAAATTGTTAAGTTAACTTCATCTTAACCACGCGCGGTGTCTTTATATTAACCAAAGGCACCATATAATGCGGGTGTAAGGGTACTGAAATGGAGGATTTGATGCCTAAGGGTATTGTAAAACAGAGTCTAGGTAAGGTTGCTAAACTATCGGCAGCTACACTTATTGCAGCGAGTTTCGTAATTGCTGCACCAGTTCAAGCGGATGAGCGCTCTGATTGGACCAAAGCAATTGCTAAGAAAGTGGCAAAAAGCCACGTTTATCCACGTTCCGCAATTCAGCGTGAAATTGAAGGCCGAGCAAAAGTACGAATCACTATTGATCGCTCAGGCGAAATCACTAACTATGAAGTCGTAGAACCAACCGGTAAAAACGTTCTAGATAAAGTGATTCCTCGCATGGTTAAGAAAATGAGCCCTCTGCCAACACCTCCTGGTAGCGTTGGAGATAACGATCTTACGTTTATTCTTCCGATTACTTGGCGTCTGCAATAATTTAAAACTATTAACTGCAGCCTCCATATTCCTGATTAGGGACGGCACAGAAGAGTTTCAAAAGCATCAGCCTATTTAGGCTGGTGCTTTTTTATTGCCTGAGGCTGTGTTCATTAGCCCAATTTATATCTGACGTGCGTTGTTGGCAGCGTTTGTAGGCCTTTGAGACCAGAGCACTGGCCAAGGGCTCATTTGTTTATCTTATCTAGTAAGGTACAGCACTAAGTATAACTGGGGGGCGTTATCTGCAGGGATGTAGCATAAAAAAAGCCCCGCCGTATGAGGCAGGGCTTCTAATTTATTTGTTCAGATTACCAAGCTCTATGCCCGAATAGTTTTCAGGAAGTTTTCTACCTGACCGCGGAGGTCTGTAGACTGCTGTGTAAGCTGCTGTGCGGCACCAAGTACCTGTGTAGCAGCAGCACCTGTAGATGTAGCACCCTCATTCACCGCATGGATGTTGGAGGTTACTTCCTCTGTACCGCTGGATACTTCAGAAACGTTACGAGCAATTTCCTGTGTTGATGCGTCCTGCTCTTCAACAGCAGAGGCAATGGATACAGAAGTTGATTCAATATCACCGATAATGCTCTTGATCTCATCCATAGCACGCACAGCGGTATTTGTGGCCTGCTGCATGCTGCCAACCTGCTCGCTGATTTCTTGCGTTGCATTAGCTGTTTGGTTCGCAAGTGATTTCACCTCAGATGCCACTACTGCGAAACCTTTACCTGCGTCACCTGCACGAGCAGCCTCAATAGTTGCGTTGAGGGCAAGAAGGTTTGTTTGCTCGGCAATATCGTTGATAAGTTTTACAACGTCACCAATCTTTTGCGCAGCGTCTACCAGCTCGGAAATATCCTTACCGGCATTCTCTGTCCGGTTCACTGCATCACGTGCAGCAGCGCTAGACTGTGTCGTCTGACCCGTGATCTCACGTACAGAGGCAGATAGTTCCTCTGCTGCACTAGCCACCATCTGAGCATTGCTGCTGGCCATCTGTGCAGCATTTGCCACCACATTAGATTTCTGTGAAGTATCTTCTGCAGTAGAAGCCATGCCGCCAGCTGCTGTTTCCATTTCTGATGCAGAACCAGAAACGCTTTCCACAACGGCCATTACAGATTCTTCAAACTGATCAGCTAGTTTCAGCATTTCGTTACGACGTTCAATACGAGCCTGTTCAGCTTGTTGTTCGTCACGGATACGGCGCTCTTCATCTTCGCGGCGTTTCATTTCCGCTTCTTGTTCTTTACGCTGACGCTCTTGCTCTTCCTGCTCACGTTGGCGCGCTTCCATTTCACGGCGTTCCAGAGCGTTATCTTTGAAGACTTGAACAGAATTAGCCATGGAGCCCATTTCGTCATGCTGTTCAGTAAACGGGATATCAATATCCAGATTACCTTGTGCCAATACATCCATTGTATCGGATAGCGCATTAATTGGGCGAATAACGCGGAAGTTCACAATATAGAATGCGCCGCCGCCGATAAGAACGACTAGGATCATAAGAAGGATGGATGTCCATACGCTGCTGGATGCATCGTCTACACCTTTTTCATTTAGTGCTCTAGCAAGTGTATCAGCATAGCTGTTCATTTGCATCACAGGTGCTTTGGCGGTGTTAGCTTGTTCAACCCACTCTTCAGGCGAGATTTCATAGTCTACGAAGATATCACCGTTTTCATCTTCTTCAGCAAAGTCAGAAACATCATAAAGTTCAAAGCGTGTGTTCTCGAACTCATCAAAGAAAACGGTTTGAATATCTTCAAGCATTTTGTTGAGCTGGCCTGCGTTGCTGCTTTGGTCAGCAATCGTCATTGAGTTGGTGAGGCCTTGCACACTACTCCAGGCAGCCTGACCCTGACCATTGTAGCTGGCGCCTTGCGATTTACGGATGTCTGAAATCTGTGTGCCGCCGGAGATGTTTTCACCAAGGGATGCTGCTTCACGCGTCGCATATTCAACCATCAACCAAAGCTGATGCTTCAATTTCATCACTCGGGAAATTGTATCATTTCCAAAATCATAATTTTCTTCGAGGTAAGAACGCAGTGTCGCTGCTGCCATGATGAGGTCAGTCATTGGCCCAATTGCTTTACGGCCACTTAGTTCTTTTTCAGAGGACTCTATATCGCTTTCAATTGTTTCCAGCGTATCTTCATAAGCAGTGTATGCATTCTGGAATTCTGTTTTCGCTGATGCAAATTTGGAATTGATAGACTTGTAGAATTCTGGGTTCTTTTCTTCACCCGCGAAAGGAGGGAGATTATCAAGAGCACCAGCGATTTCTTCATAAGCGCCAAGAATAGCGTTATCGTTAATGGTCACTTTGGTGATAAGGCCATCGCTTGCAGCGCCTGCGACCCCATACGCAGTATATGTAGCGGTACGTTTATCACCGAGAGCCATTTTGAGTGAAACGATATTGTCAATCACTTCATTCAATTGCATAGCTTGTTTCGCTTGTGTTTCTTTTTCAAGCGCATCATTCATGTTGGAAATGGTTAGTCCCAGCACAAATAAGGCAAGAACACTGGTTACTGCGAATAGCAAATTACGGATGCTAAAAATATTGGACTGAGATGTACTATCAAGCGCGGCCATTGTTGAAACTGCCCCTCGTTTACCTAAAATTGAGCCCTGAAAGCTCCTCGAACATCTAATTCATCTACGATTGCGGTTAAAGAAACATAAACACATCGTAAAGAATCTGAATTTTCCTGTGGTTTTTTGCCCAACTCCCCATTGAGCACCCCCTAAAACCGAAAACCATACTAAAGCGGTAAATGAACATAGCAACAGCTAGTTGAGTAACAGGGGAAATTTCCTTCGGATTCGGATGGGTGTTTAACGGTGGTGTAAGAGCTTGTGAAAGGGGGATAAATTCAATAAAAGTGCAACGCAGAATAATCTGTTTCTTTATAAAATTGGAATTTCCATGTCTGAGTATGATGTCATCATTATTGGTGCAGGTGCCGCGGGGCTAATGTGTGCGTTAACGGCGGCTGGGCGTGGGAAGAAAGTATTACTGCTTGAGCATAGCAAGAAAGCTGGCGCAAAAATTCTTATCTCTGGTGGCGGGCGCTGCAACTTCACCAATATGGATGTAGTGCCATCCGCGTATTTGAGCCAAAATCCGCATTTTGCAAAATCGGCTCTCAGCCGTTATACCCACTGGGATTTTATTGAGCTTATTTCCAAACATGGCGCTACTTGGCACGAGAAAACACTAGGGCAGTTGTTTTGTGACCAAGGCGCAGGCAAGATTTTAGATATTCTTCTCACGGAATGTATGACTTCTGGCGTAACATTGAAAACTGGTGTGAAGGTGGATGCCGTAAGCTATGGCCCAGATAAATATTGGCTGAAAACGTCTGACGGGGCTTTGGTCGCCGAAAAGCTTGTGGTTGCTACTGGTGGTGTTTCAATCCCAAAGATGGGTGCTACCGGTTTTGCTTATGAGATTGCAGAGCAATTTGGTTTACCAGTTGTAGAGCCAGAACCAGCTCTTGTACCTCTGGTGTTTGCGCCAGAAACGGTTGCTGCTATGAAAAGCTTAGCGGGGGTATCTGCTGATTGTGTTGTAAGCTGTGGTAAAACCGAGTTTCGTGAAAACCTGCTATTTACGCATCGCGGACTTTCCGGGCCAGCTATCCTGCAGATTTCTTCTTATTGGTCTTTAGGGCAAGATATTAAGGTAAACTTGTTACCGAACATTCCTGACGCCTTTGATTGGCTTCGAGAGCAAAAAGCAGAGCGCCCCAAATCTACTGTGAAAGCTATTTTGAATGAGGTTCTGGCAGAGCGCCTCGCGGATGCAATCGCGCTATCGTGGCCCGGTAACCTTGCTGATCTTCCAAATGTAGCTCTCAAGGAGATTGCAAAACGTTTGTCCGCTTGGCGGTTAACTCCAACAGGATCTGAAGGGTTTAAGAAAGCTGAGGTAACGCGAGGTGGTGTTAGTACTCAAGCTTTAAGCTCCAAAACCTTGGAAGCGAATAATCAGCCTGGATTATATTTCATAGGTGAATGTGTAGATGTCACTGGTTGGCTTGGAGGATATAATTTTCAGTGGGCTTGGGCCAGCGGTCATGCGTGTGCTCAGCATTTGTAAAAGTACCTTCCAAAAGAGGTGGTGTCTTTAGCAAGCCTTTCTGTGCCTGAAATGACCTCGTTAAACCCTAGCGAAGGATGATTGAAGCATACATGAATGGTATGAGGAGACAGTGTATAATAATCGCGCCCTATTAGCTTTGTTGCTAATGGTGGATACACACTGGGATTATAGTCCCCCCCCTTTTTTTATGCATTGTTGGCTTTAACTAATCACGCTTCGCTTTTGATGCTGAGGAATATGGTAAACAAATTATTAAACCATACCGTGAATTTCGATGCATTTATCGTACAATACAAATGTGACTAAAATAGTGTGATTTTACTATGACTTTGGTTGTATATGGAATTTGTTCCCTTTTTGATTCTTAAAAGTAGGTTTTGACGACAGTATTTTTGCGTAATTTTACCTTTGAAATAAATTCAATAAGCCCATCACGTTTTTGTGAACTCAAGGATTTGTGTTTTGTCACGGTCAATTTTGCACCTTATGAGCGCGATCAGGAAATTTAGGGGTAGAAGATAGCTAAGCTTACGAAAGCTAAGCATCTTAGAGGGCTTTTCCTTTATAATATTGGGGATATATCTAGCATGGGTTGTATGAATTGTCCGGCGCTGTCATTCTCGATTTTTGAAGGCCAAGGAACGCCTTTAATAAAACTTTAAGTTATTTCCGAAATACACGAAGAGAACAAAAAATTTTGATTTCAGAAAATCTGAAAAAAACTCAGGGCGAAAAATGGTAAACTTGAATTTATCTAAAATTAGCGTAGCAGCGTTATGTGTGGCAGCAGGGGTAGTAGCACCACAAGCTTCAGCAAGAGATGGTATTATAGACTTTCTAAAAGAGGGTGAACTAGATCTTTCTTTAAGGCATAGAGTGGAAATCGTTGATCAGGATGCTTTTGATCGCACAGCATCCGCTTCAACGCTTCAAACACTTGTTGGTTACAAATCTGCCAAGCTTGCTAATTTCCATGTGTATGGCCAATTCCGTTATGTAACGAACCTGGGTACGAGTAACTTCAATAACACAATTAATGGCAGGACAGACTTACCTGTTGTAGCAGACCCAGAAGCAGCTGAGATTGATCAGGGATATATCGCCTATACAGGTATTCCCGGTACTCTCATTACGGTTGGCCGCCGTAAGCTTGCTTGGGGTAACAAGCGTTTTGTCAGTAAGCTTGTTTGGCGTCAGAACCACCGCTCTTTTGACGGTGTGACACTTGAAACTAAATTGTCTGATAGACTGGATTTCAAATATTCTTACGCTTTCAACGTGAACCGCGCATTCACTAATGATTCCCCAGTTGGGAATTTTGATGCCAACATTCATATGGCAAATTTAGATATTGATCTGGGTACAATTGGTAAAACAACAGTATACGGTTATTCGCTGGATATGAATGATGCGTTTGCGCTGCCGCTTTCTACGCAGACATTTGGTGCGAATTTTACTGGTAAGCAGGCAATTAGCCAGAATGTAAAGATCGGCTATACGCTTGAAGGTGCTACACAAAAGGATATCAAAGATAATCCATTTGATGTGAGTGTTGAATATTACCGTATTGAACCAAGCCTTCAGGTTGGCGCTTTTCAGTTCCGCGCAGGTCTTGAAGTGTTAGGTGGCGACGGTACCCGTGGTTTCCAGACACCGCTTGCTCTGTTGCATGCTTTCAACGGATGGGCAGATCAGTTCGTAGTAACACCGGCAAATGGTCTGGAAGATTATTATGCCGAGGCAAAGTACCGTTTCAATAATACGGATACATTCTTTGACGGTATGAATGTAACTGTCGCGTATCATGATTTTTCTTCTGATATTAACGGCCAGCATTATGGTGATGAGTTTAATGCTGCAATCAGTAAGAAACTATTTGGTAAAGTAACGGCTCTAGCGAAAATTGCGGTTTATAACGCCGACGAATTCTCGACAGACACGACCAAATTCTGGTTCCAGCTTTCAGCAAGCTTCTAAATAAATAAACTTTCCTAAAGGGAAGTCTTTTCGCGTGAGCGGGGTTAAATGGTGAAAAGAATGCGTACCTTATTTGTTTCTATCTTCGCAGCTGGGCTGATGATTTTCAGCCCAGTAGTGAAAGCACAAAGTGCAAAACCAGCGGATGTTCTTTTAGTCGTTGATACGGTTAAGGAAGAATTGAAGCTTTTGTTTAAAGCGAGCCTAACGACGGCACCTTCGCTTAAGCGTCTTGAGTTAAATCCGAAACGGCCAAGGCATGTTTATCAGAAAGCCAGAGAGGTTTTTTTGAAGGTGCAAGTATTGCGTCGTTTGAATGGCTTAGACGAAATGCGGTTGCCTGAAGCTCCGACAAGTGAAGTAACACCGGCGAATGTAAGAGATCTTGTCTACGCATCTCGCGATGGTCTTAAGGAGCTTTACCCACTTTACTGGATTGCTGAAGCCAGCGTCGAAGTTTCCAAGAAAAATAATGCATCGCCAACAGATGTATATCAGGGGCTGCAGGGCGTTTCGCAGTTGGTAGATGCACTTGGTATTCCACCTGTTGTACCAAATGATGTGTTTCGTATTGCTCAAGTGATTGAGCAGGATATGGGTAAGCTATATGCGGCGCGCATGGGGCAGGCATATAGTGGTAGCTTACCTGAACCAGCCAGCGGTAAATCTCCAAAGGATGTGTATGAAGCAGAGATGGCGTTCCTCGCAGATTTGAAAGCATTCACTGAGAGTGCTGAAAATGCTGCGATCCCTGCCGGAATTTCTATCCCACCACAATTTGAAGGCCGTATTACACCGGGCCGAGTGCTGGAAATCGCAAACTCTGTTCTTGCAGAAATAGGTTCTTTGAAAGTGTTGGCGGGTGCTGACATGCGTCAGGAATTGCCAGAGCCTCCAGCAGGAAGAACGCCTTCCAATGTTTATGACCGTATTGTAACTGCACACCAGTTACTGCGGGCACTGAAGTAGAGAGTGGGGGATAGAACGTGGATAATATAAAAAGTCTTTTCACAGGATTGGGCGGTAAGTTACTGCTTCTTGTACTTGTACCAATGCTGCTGATGGGCATTATTGCTCTCGTATCCAACAGTGGGATGCAATCAAGCCAGCAGGAAGCCAGCGCAACTCTGATGCAAAATCAGCAAAGTCTGAATGAGGCCGCTGCAGAAGTGGCTGAAATCAACAGTCTTGTCCGTACATCGCTTACGCTGGTTAACAAGATGATCTCTGGTCACCAGACATCAATGTTGCTTCAAAATGCTGGAGCCGCATCGCAAACAGCGCAGGCCGTGGGTAACAGTAACGATGCTCTTGAAACGCTTGAAGATGCCGCCAAAGCACTTTCAGAGAAGTTACAGACGCTTGGGCTTATCAGCCTGACTGTTGCTGAAGCGACTACGGCATCAGATAATCCAGATCTTTTAAGCCAGGATGCACGCCTCAACTTCTTCAATGCACTTCGTTTATCTACAAATACGCTACAAGCCTTTCATTTGCTTGAAGAATCTAATGGCCGAACCCTTACTTTTATTGAAGCACAAAACTTTGATGCGGCACGTAATAACTTCCGCTTTGAAGAAGTAAGCCGAATTAACACCTTTAATAAGCTTGCCTCAAACCTGCAGGCAGCACTTGATACTTTGGGTACTGACTTGCAGCGTTATGCAGCAGCTAAGCAGACTGCGCTTCTCGAAGATCAGGCTGCCACCTCATCTGAGGTAGCAACAACAGCAAACTTGGTGTTGGTTGCAGCACTGGTGATTGTAGCCATTGCAACGAACCTTTTCTCGCAGCGTCTTCTTGTGAAGCCACTAAAGGATCAGGTATCTGCCATGACGGCTCTTTCAGGAGGAGATATGGATGTATCTATTCCTGAGCCCAGAGGTGATGAGCTTGGTGATATTTCCAGAGCGCTTCATACTTTCAGAGATAATTTGATTGAACGTGAGCGACTGCGCGAGGAACAGCAAAAAGCAGAAGAGCTTGAGCGTGAACGTCAGCGTGAGCAGGAAGAACTTGACCGGGCGCGCCAGGAAGAAGAACGTGCGGCCGAGCGCGCTAAGGCAGAACAGGAAGCTGAGAAAGCAAGCAGGCTTGATGCGATCATTCAAACGTTCCGTGAGCATATCGAGGAAGCTGTTCAAAATCTTTCCCAATCATCTGATAATATGTCAGGCGCTGCTTCTGAGATGGTAGGTATTGTTGAAGATACAGACCAGAAAGTTAATGGTGTTCAGCAAGCGTCAGGTGCTATGCAAGAAAATGTAACCACTATTGCTTCTGCTCTGGAGCAGTACTCCACATCCATTTCAGAAGTGAACCAACAGGTGCAATCTGCAAATGGTATCTCTGCAAATGCAGTAACAGCATCTGATAGTGGTAGTCAGGCGATCCAGCAACTTGCTTCGTCGTCTCAGGAAATCGAAAATGTAGTGAAACTGATCAGCGATATTGCTGAGCAGACCAACCTTCTCGCGCTTAACGCTACGATTGAGGCTGCAAGAGCGGGCGAGGCTGGTAAAGGTTTTGCTGTTGTTGCATCAGAAGTGAAATCTCTTGCGAACCAGACGGCAAGTGCGACTGAAGAAATCACAAACCAGATCAAGGGAATGCAGTCTGTTACAGAGAAGGCTGTGAGCTCTATTGAAACAATTGGTCATACGGTTGGTGAACTAAATCATGTGATGATCAGTATATCCTCTGCGGTAGAAGAGCAGCAGGCCACTACCTCTGAAATTAACCGCAGTGTGCAATACGCATCCGACAGTACGCAGCAGGTAAATAACGATATTGCTGTTGTTGCGGAAAGCGCAAAACGTACAGGTCAAGCGTCATCTACCGTACTGGAAGCTTCTCAGAAGGTGGATATGCTTTCAGGTAATATTAAAACCGAGGTGGATAGCTTTATTGGCGATGTACGCGCCCTGTAAGGCTCTTTGGTAATAACAATATAAAGCCAGCTTCTCTTTTTTGGGGAGCTGGCTTTTCTATGCTCATGTTTTTGCGTCATCCGTTTCTTCAGCGTTTGCGTATATCTTTTATGGAAGCCCTCGCAAGTATACCCAAGGATGGACAGGCTATCATTATTGGTAGTTCGGGCGCCATTGGTGCTGCCCTTGCAGTTGTTGTCCGTAAAACAGGCTTCCCGCTTGTTCACTGTTTTAATAGAAGTAGTGGTTTTGATTTAACTTCTGAAGTTTCTATCAAAAGAGCTGCTGAACAGGTGAAAGACTGTGATCTTCCTGTTCGGTTTCTGTTTGTAGCGGCTGGTTTTCTTCATGATGATGACCAGATGCCAGAGAAATCCATGCGCGAGATAACACCCCAGTATTTAGAGAAGGCGTTTAAGCTTAACGCCATTGGTCCCGCGCTGGTGTTGAAGTGCTTTACACCGCTCTTAGCAAAAAGAGAAAAAGCTGTCGTTGCAGCTCTTTCAGCTAAAGTAGGGAGCATTGGGGATAATCAGCTTGGTGGGTGGTATGGTTATAGGGCTTCGAAAGCAGCGTTAAACCAGCTTATAAAAACCAGCGCTATCGAGCTTAAGCGAAGGAATTCAGATACATTATGTGTGGCGCTGCATCCCGGGACTGTAGCGAGCAGATTATCAAAGCCTTTTCAAAAGGCTGGGCTGGATGTGCGCTTGCCTTCAGTGGCAGCGGAAGAGCTTGCTGCAGTTGTGGATGCATTGGATGGGGTGAATGCGTCAGGTGGATTTTACGATTATAAAGGTAATCAACTACCTTGGTAGCTAATTGGCCAGAGGGTCACCAGCAACGCCGCTCGGCTGTTTGGAGATATCACTACCTGCGCCTTCAGTAAATTTCTTCAGGACAAGATCAGGCCCAGCGAGAATCATAAGGCCAAGCTGGTCAGAGCCTTTCCATTTGATTTCCACAGCGAATTCACCCAATCCTTCAATCTCCAGAAGCAGGCGTTCACCCATATCAAATTCTGCATCGCAGGATATTAGAGTACCTGCATGGGAAACATCTCTTACATCACACGGGAAACTGCGGTCATCATCAGTCGTTATGGTGCCAGTCCAAAGTACTGGTAGACGAGAGTCCTGCCGTTTTTCCGAAGATGCCATTTGGTTATCCTTACAACATAAAATTTAGCTCAATTGATAAACTAGCTGATTTTTTTCTTGAGTTAAACCCGCTTAAGGTGGCAAGTGGCTTATTCATGCCGGATTATTATCCGGTAACACTTTTCGGGAGCTTCGAAACATGCCGGTTATCAATGCTATTCGGTCAATCTTGTTTAACGTTATCTTTTATCTGTTTGGATTGATCTTTTTGTCTTTGGTGGCGATGCCTACTTTACTGTTTAAAACGGAAAAGCAGATGCGTTGGGCTGTTGGGGCCTTTTGTCGTAGTTCCTTGTTTATTGCGCGTTGGGTGATGGGTATTAAAGCCGAATATCGTGGCTTGGAAAATCTGCCTACGGAATGTGGTTTTATTCTGGCTGCCGCGCATCAGAGCAATATGGACCCGATTATGACATACCCTGTGCGTGGGGATGTAACAGCGCTTGCGAAAAAAGAGCTGTTTGCCATGCCGCTTGTGGGGCCAGCGCTCAGGAAAATTAATATTGTACGTATCGACAGGCAATCGCATAACGCACATAAAGATATGAAGCGCGTGGGTGAGCAAGTGCAGGCACAGGAACGGCCTCTTATTGTTTATCCGCAGGCAACACGTGTGCCTATTGGCCAGAATAAGCGCTTGAAAAGCGGGGCTTTTCATTTGCATGAAGACACAAGTTTGCCTGTAGTGACAGTAGCGACAAATACAGGCTTGTTCTGGGGTAAGGGCTTTTGGCACCGTTCTGGTACAGCTGTATTTGAAGTGCATCCCGCGTTCCCAAATGGGCTTCCAAAAGATGAATTTATGAGCCGCCTGCAAAAAGAAGTGGTAGAGCGCAGTCACGAATTGATTGCTGAGGCAGGTTATAGCCATCTGTTGCCCAAGGATGATGACACAAAAAGTTAAGGTTCTTCAGGCTATTATTCTGTGTTAGAAGTTTATTCTAATCGAGCAAAACCTTTTATCGCGAGAAAGTGAAGAATTTCTAGTGTGATAAGGGGTTGTAGATGGGGGCTCAACGCATAAACTGTATGGCACAGGATTTCGGAGACCCGCGCGTATGACAGATATTTCAGATACACCAGCTGATCTTGCATCTATTGCAGAGAGACTGCGTGAACATCATGAAAAATATCAGGATATGTCTGGTCTTTCCCTTGGAAAGATAGGCAATCTTCTTAACAAGACCATGGCAGTTATGTTCCCGCAGTATGCTCTGGCGGAAGATGATGGTTTGTCGCTTGAAGCACGTCTTGGCGTACTGGAAGGCGCGTTTTACCGTATTGTAGATCAGTTATGCCGGGGGAAGGATGTTGGGTGCGCTCGTCTTCTTGTGCAGCGCTTCCTTGCTGACCTGCCGGGTATTGCGGATGATTGCCACCGAGACGCCAAGGCTCTTGTAGAAGGTGATCCAGCCGCGCAATCGGTTGAAGAAGTAATTCTGAGTTATCCAGGATTTTTTGCAGTGGTAGCTTACCGTATTGCGCATAAGCTTTATCGGCGTGATGTACCGTTGCTGCCGCGTATGTTAACAGAGTATGCTCACCACCAGACTGGTATTGATATTCACCCGGGTGCTCAGATTGGTAAATCATTCTTTATTGATCACGGCACAGGTGTGGTGGTTGGTGAAACAGCGGTCATTGGTGATAACGTAAAAATCTATCAAGGTGTAACGCTTGGTGCATTGCGGGTAGACCGCGATCAGCGCTTGAAAAAACGCCATCCGACTATTGAAGATAATGTAGTTATCTACGCCGGTGCCACTATCCTTGGCGGCGAAACCATTGTTGGCCAGAACTCTGTTATTGGCGGTAACGTATGGATTACACGCTCGGTACCTGCGTGGTCACGGGTAATGTTTAAACCTGCGGACAATGATGAAATAGTATCCATTCGCGCTCGCCAGCAGGCGAGTGGCGCTTCATAATTTAAGAACTGCGAGAGACAGACACTATGAAAGTATCCAATATTCTTGAAACAATTGGAGGCACACCACATGTGCGCCTTGCAAACCTTTTTCCAAACCATGAAGTTTGGTTGAAGCTTGAGCGCGCAAACCCAGGTGCTTCTATTAAAGACCGGATTGCACTTTCAATGGTGGAAAACGCTGAAGCAGATGGTTCCTTGCAAGAAGGTGGTGTAATTATCGAACCTACCTCAGGTAACACAGGCATTGGCCTTGCGATGGTTGCTGCGGTGAAGGGATACCGTCTTATTCTGGTTATGCCAGAAAGCATGTCTATTGAGCGCCGCCGCGTGATGTTGGCGTATGGTGCTGAATTTGTACTGACGCCGAAAGAGCTTGGCATGAAGGGCGCTGTGGCAAAAGCGATTGAACTGGTTGAGCAAACTGAAGGGGCATGGATGCCTCAGCAGTTCCAGAACCCGGCAAACACAAAAGTACACCGTGAAACCACAGCTAAGGAAATTCTCGCAGATTTCCCTGAAGGCCTTGACTATATGATCACTGGCGTTGGCACTGGTGGTCATATCACTGGCTGTGCAGAAGTACTGAAAGATGTATGGTCTGATTTTAAAGTGGTGGCGGTTGAGCCAACACTATCACCTGTACTATCGGGTGGTGATCCGGGCCCGCATCCTATTCAGGGCATTGGAGCGGGCTTTATCCCTGATGTAATGAACACAGAGCTGCTTGATGATGTTGCCCAGGTTGAGCCGGCAGACGCTAAGGAAATGGCTCTCAGAGCCGCTAAAGAGGAGGGTATCCTGATTGGCCTTTCTTCTGGCGCAACGCTTGCGGCTATTGCAGCGAAAGTCAAAGAGCTACCTGAGGGTACTCGTGTTCTTGGATTCTGTTACGATTCTGGCGAGCGATACTTCTCTGTTCCGGAGTTTTTTCCAGAACAGTAGAGTTTTGTAAAAGAGGGAATTAATGGAAGGCGGAGAGTTACTCTTCGCCTTCTTCCACATCAGAGGATGTACCACCCGTTTCAAGACGTACGATCAGTGCAATCATATCCCCCCGGATTGCCAGTTCTTTATAAGAACCACGAGGAAGTGGAATACCTTGATCAATACAGTGATTTAGCACTGCACTGCCAACTTCTTTGCTGGTAAATTCCATGGGTTCGCCGCTGTCTGCCTGATGAATGCGTACGAACACTTCACCTTCTGCATCAAGTGATGATTCTATATCTGTTACCGAAATATCTTCGGAAACACCTCTGCCTTCTAGAAGTGGTCTCAGTGCTAGAAATAGTTCATCATTCGAAAAGATGATGCTACGGGATTCAAGTATCATAAACCTTTGTGCCCCAAACTTCGGTTGCCTACCCTCTATTTACACAGATAAATATGCGTTTGAAAAGCTAATAAAATTAACTTGTTAGCAATCTATCATTTTCGGCGCTGCGTTCACGCCATGCTCTGATGATGGCGTTTGCAACTGTCGCTAGCGGGATGGCAAAGAAAACGCCCCATAGACCCCACAGGCCACCAAACACCAAGATCGCGATAATAATAGCATTTGGATGAAGTTTTACCACTTCTGAAAACAGAAGTGGCGCAAGTAGATTGCCGTCAAGCGCCTGAAGCACCAAATATGCTCCTACAGCTACCAGCATCTCGCTCCCCATTCCCCATTGGAAGTAGGCCACGAGAGCTACAGGGAAAGTGACTGTAGCAGCACCAAAATATGGAATTAGAACGCTAAGACCAGTTGCGACCGCAAGCAGTGTTGCATAGCGAAGCCCAATCACCTGATAGGTAACAAAGGCAGCTACGGCCACAATGAGAATTTCATATACTTTACCACGGGCATAATCACCTGCACGCTCGGTAATTTCGCGCCACACCTGTTCAAGTAGAGGCTTGTCAGTTGGTAAAAAACCGCCAAACCAGTTCAAGATCGCATCCTTATCCTTGAGGAAGAAGAACACCATCACGGGTACAAGTACTGCATAAACAACAAAAGCAACCGCGCCTGTTAGGCCCGAAACAGAATACTGCAGAATGCGAGGGCCTAAATTGGCAATTTCATTGCCGATGTTGGAAAATAGTCCCTGCACCTGTTCTTCTGAAATCATATCAGGGAATCGCTCCTGCAGCTGCATCAAAGCAGTTTGGAGGCTTGCGGCCATTGCAGGGCTATCCTGAATAAAAGCACCAATCTGATTAATCAGGGGAGGAACCACTGCCAAAAGTGTGATGATAGAGACAAAGAGAAAGCTCAGGTAAACAAACACGAGCGCAGGCATACTGCCCATGCCTTTTCGCTTCAGCCATTCAATTGGCCCGTCCAGAAGAAAGGCAACCACAACTGCTGCAATAGCTGGTGCAAGCATACTTGCGAAAAAAGTCGCAGCCAGTGCGGTGAGAATGAGAACAATTACCAGAAGCACAACCTGTGTGTCAGAAAAGGTTTTTCTGAACCATTGGCTTACCATGTTCATTGGTTGTGTCTCCTAAAGCGCTTAATAAATATAGCTGGTAGTTAATGTAACGAGATTCAAGGATGAATGCGGCATCCATATGGCCTTAACCGCTTGATGTGCCGCCGTCCACCACGATGTTTGCACCGTTCATATAGCTGGCTTCTTCACTGGCAAGGTGGAGCACTGTTTTGGCAACCTCTTTTGGATCAGCCGGGCCGCCATCTGGCAACCCGCCTGCAAACTTGCTCATGTCGCCACCAATATCATCGAGCGCACGCTGGAACATAGGGGTAAGCATAGGGCCCGGTGATACAGCATTGATGCGGATGTTTTCGCTTACATAATCAAGAGATGCGCTTTTGGTCATACCGATAACTGCGTGTTTACTGGTTCCATAAGCTGCCATCCAGCCCGCACCAGATTTTGAAAGAATTGAGGCGATATTAACAATTGCCCCTCCGCCAGATGCAATCATATGCGGGATTTCAAAACGCATACTATGCCAGATACCAAACACATTGGTGTTCATTACGTTTTGCACGGTTTCCATATCCTGGTCTGCAAAACGGGCGGCAGTATGGCTTATCCCCGCATTGTTTACAGCGATGTCCAGTTTTCCTTCTTGTGTGGCTACATGATCAATAAACGCTTTAATACTGGTTTCGTCTCGTACATCAGCATGCATATAGAAAGCTTTACCAGCAGTGGCAGATGCTTCCTGCACTACGCGCTCACCTTCATGGTCAACTAAACCACAAAAGTAAACATGGCCGCCTTCTTCGGTGAAGAGTTTAACGATCGCTTCACCAAAGCCTGATGTGCCGCCTGTTACCAATATAGATTTGCCCGAAAACCGCATGCTTTCTCCTGTATTTCAGGATTTGGCTACACCGCTATGCGCATTTGGGCAAGTGAATTAATGATGTGAATGGCTATGGCTATGCTTATGCATGACGAAAGATGGCATAAGTACAGAAAAGAAAGCCCGCGCGCCAGTGTGTACGATAATGGCAGAAAGGGCGATGAGCCAGATAGCGAAGAGTATTTCACCGTGTTCAGCCATTGGAAGAACTTCAGGGAAAAGGGCCGCGAGAATACCTAAGCACAACCATAGGAGCACGGTCCACGGTGCAACAGCCTGCACTGCTTCATAACTCTTTTTAAAGCCTTGCCCTTGGATATGCGCGTAAATGCCAGCTCCTCCCATAACAAGGAGCATGATAGGAGCAATCAGACGGCCAACGCCTGCGAGCATATCTACATCGTGGTGACTATCATGTGCGTGTACTGCTTCCACTATTGGTCCCGGTGCGTGCTGGAAATAGTGAGCGCTTATCAAGCTGATGATAAAGATGATACCGAAGGCCGTACCAATGCGGTGTGCGCCGCTTGTGTGCGGCTCAGGTGCAGTGTTGTGGTCTTCCAGCGGGTGCATCACAATATGGAACAAAGAACCTGCAGCAAATGCTTGCCAGTAACCCACCAGTGGAACGCTGTACCATTCGCCTGCGAACAGCACCATAAAATACCCAACCATAGTAACGGCACCAAGTGCCAGTAACACCGCAATACCGCCAAAGGTGGTTAGAATAGGTCTTAGAAGCCACCATACCGCAATGGCTACTCCAACGCGGTGGAGCACGACGCCCGTAGCGAGGAATGAACCATGTTCCATATTGTTTGCAAAAGCGAGGATGGCACCGTCGCTTGCTGCATGAATAACAAGGGCAAGGGCTGCGATAAACATCAACACCCGGTGGGTCATCTCTTCAGATTTATGGAACATGCGTTCGGTAATCCAAGGCAGGAAAAAGCCGAATGCAGCAACCACTAAACCCCATAGCCCACCTGTATTCAGTGCTTCAGGCAAAAGCGTGAGAGTGATCAATCCGAGAACTGTAATCAGCACAAAACCGTCCAGCCCGCCCTTCAGGCTTGGGTGCTTGTTAACAAGCCGAGCCAGAAGCGGTGCCGCAATAAGAACGAGAACTGATATGACGAGTGCTAAATCCACAGAATCACCAAATGTTATAATTTAACCGTACAGTTATAATATCACATTTAATAAATCCAGACAAAACATCAAGTTTTGCATAGCTTTTTTGCGTTTTTGGTATTGCTGCTGTGTTTGTTAACAGAAGCTTAGGTTGTTCGTTTAGGTTTTTATCATAAAAGTGTGGTGCTTCAGATAACCAAAGCACCATTCAGGGTGCTTAACAACAAGCGCCGCAAGGTTCATTACGAGGTACAGCGCAGTTGCTTCCCGTACCTAAAAAAGTTTTGTCCGAAAGATAGAAATCAGTGAAGCTTTGCTCGAAATCCTCTGCAACAGATTTTTCCGCTAGCCCAGTTTTCATTAAGGCCTCACGCCATGCCTGTACCTTTGAGTAGCCTGCGAGGAAATCATACCCTGTTTCCTTAAGAATGATTTCCGTGCGGTGGAGCAGTACCAACCACGCGATATCTACATTGCCAATTGTGTTGCCACTAAAGTATGGGCCATCACCTAACTGTTTTTCAGCTTTGGCAAATGCTTTGCCGAGATTGCTACTGCGTTCTGTGAGGGTTTCTTCATCCGGGCTACGCATGGCGCTACACTGAACGAGATAATGTTTAGATGCCTGATAACTCCACGCCCGGTTCAACGCTTTGGCTTCCGGGGTTAAATCAGCCTCCAGTGGTTCTGATATCTCATCAATATATTCGATGATAGCATCTGATTCAAAAAGTGGTGTTCCATCTTTTGCAATAAGCACAGGTACTTGTCCTGTTGGCGAGATATCAAGGAACCACTGCGGCTTATCCTTGAGGCTGATGAAATCAATTTCATAGGGGATGCTTTTGGCCTCCAGCAGGGCTGTTACGCGCTGCACGAATGGGCATATTTTAAAACTAATAACTTTAATCATGGGTTTTTCTTTCTGTTGTTACACCCCTAAGACGAGGCAGTTTTCAGAAAGACGAAAAAAAGATCAGCAGTTTTTGTATTTATCGTTCTTTGGTGTGTAGTCAGTGATATTGCCGCGGCTATCAATGCTGAAATGACAGCAATCTTCAAAGAGTTTGAGAAGTCGCATTCTGCTTTTCTGCACGCGAGATTTCAAAGTAGAATAACTGATGTTCATTTCCTGAGCGAGTTCCCTCTGGGCTTTCCCTTTAAGGTCTATAGCAATCAGTAGGTTGGCACTCTCTTCAGGCAGAGCTTTTATGAAAGGTTCGATGCAGTGTTCTAAGGCTGTTCGGATGCTATCATCTGATTGATTGTACCACAGATCATCGGCGGAAAGTGGTTTTGGAGCGCTGCTTTTCCGGTAGAAATCAATGATGGTATGGTTAGCGATCTGGAACAGCCATGCTTTTGCGCTTTTAGCCTCTTTCAGCGTATGGAGATTGTTGTAGGTTTTGATCAGGATATCCTGCAACAGATCATCTACATCGGCCTGATTAGCTACTTTCGACTGTAGAAACGATTTGAGACTACTACGGTAGCTTTGCCAGATATCTTCAAAACCTAACGGAGTTTCCAAGGATTTTCCTATCAAACAAAAGTTCCAGCGAGGGTTAATGGTTCAGCGCCAGTGCCTAATTTAAAGCGGGCAATACCACCCAGATCAGCGGTGTTGAGGCCTCCTAAGTCTAAAAACTTAATACCGCGTTTTTTCAGTTCAAGCATGGTTTCCCATAAAACCCGATTTTGTGCATTGAGGGCGCGGCCGTCATCACCTGCCCAACCGATATGATAGGTGGCACTGTTACCGTGCAAAAGAAACAGGCCGCCCGCTACTTTGCGCCTGCCGTGAAGAGCAGTAGTCGATAAAATACCTGACTGTGATTTAGGGGTAATAGCGGCTTCAAAAGCTGGTACAATTCCCAACGGCGTTGCTTGGTATCGGCGGTTATCCCGCTGTTCAATTTCTTTTTCTAAAAGCCAGGAATATTGGTGGGCTTTTTTACCGCCGAAGCTAATTTTCAGGCTTTCCGTAACTTCCGCTTTCTCCGCTTTCACCAGCTGGTTGCGCCATTTGCCCTTCAGTTGCTTGCGCAAGGTTTCTTCATTGGGGCGTAGGTCAATCCATGCGGTGGAAAAGCCTGTCATCACACGGGTAAGTCCCGTTTTATTTAACCCGTTAATGTATTCAGGCGTATCAGACAGTTCTGGCAGGCTGGCGAGAAAATCCCACTTCCAGCGGCTGAAGCGACTGTGTATAGCGCGATATACGTCGAGCTTCTGGTCGGTGGTTAGGCCCGGTTGGCACCATGCGGGGCCTCTGAAAATTGTGCTGAAGCGGATAACACCAAAGAATTTACGCTTGATAATAAGAGCAAGGGCAATGGTTTTGTCGTTATCCCTGATTGTTAGTTGCCGTGCTGTTGAGCCAAAGTTTGCAACTGCATCTCCGTATGTTGGATGTTGCTGTAACGGAAGAGGGGTATCATCATCCACAGCTGCCCACTCAGCAGGGTTCAGGATACTTTCTTTAATTTCAAGCTGGCTAAATGCTTGTTGCATATACGGTCTCTTCAGTTACCATTGCCAGCATGTTTAACAGGAAAAAGACAGTTGAGACAATAATGGGATGGCGTATTCCGCCGGCTCGCTTAACCCTTGGGGCTTATTGGATTGCCTTCAAGCATGTTTTTGCGCCTGTGCTTGGCGCATTAGCAGCCGTTGATATTATCCTGTATTTTATCTTCAAATACATTTTCAACAGCTGCTACGGCGTTATGTGTATGCTTTAGCTATCTACTGAAACTAGCTCTACAGTGAAGATAAGCGTTGCAAATGGTGGGATTGTGCGAGAACCGCGCTCACCATAACCAATGTCATGTGGAATGAAGAATTCGTACTTGCCGCCTTCTTTCATCAATTGTAGGCCTTCTGTCCAGCCAGCAATTACTTGATTAAGTGGGAAGCTTGAAGTGCTGCCACGCTTGTAACTGCTGTCGAATACATCACCAGTTGTCAGTTTGCCTTCATAGTGCACTGTTACGTCAGATGTTGCTGATGGTGATTTGCCTGTACCTTCTTCAATCACGCGGTACTGAAGGCCAGATTCAGTTACATTGATGCCTTCTTTCTTTGCATTGTCATCAAGGAAAGTGAACTGTTCATTCTTGAATTCAGCAAGAGCTTTTTCAGCTTCCGCTTCCATCTCCGCACGCGTTTTAACGTCAAGCAGTTCTACCTGGAAAATTAGTGTCGCTTTTGGAGGAATAACACCGCCAGCGCCTTGATCGCCATAGGCAAGGTCAGATGGGATAGTAAGTTCGTACTTATCACCAACTTTCATCATTTGAAGTGCTTCAACCCAACCTGGGATCACACCATTTGTCGGGAATGAGATCGGCTCACCGCGCTTGTAGCTGCTGTCAAATTCTGTACCGTCGATCAAGCAACCAGAATAGTGAACAGTTACGAAATCTTCTACGCCTGGAGTGGCACCATCGCCAGATTCGATCACGCGGTACTGTAGGCCTGTTTCAGAAACCTGAACGCCGTCTTTAGCTTTGTTTTCTTCGAGATATTTTACGTTGTCTTCACTCATGGGAGGAGTAGCTTCCTTAAAATCTATTGTTTGGCAAAAGTTCAGATCAGCGTCTGCATCTTCTGTTTTTGTATCGGTGCTGCTATTCTCGCTACAGGCAGCAAGTGAAAGGGCCAGCAAACCTGCGGCTACCTTTGCTGTTTTACGCATTGTCACATCCTTTGTGGCTCTTTTGCGCTGGACAGTAGCCGTAGAAACAGGCATGGGAAAGGAAAAACCGCATAAACTGTGTGATATATGCGATTTACCGAAGGTTTGGAGTGAAACGTGGTAATTACAGACGATAATATCAGGGATGAAATCCTGAAACAGATGAGTGAGAAGGTAAGCACTGCCCCTCGTGATGTGGCACAGGCGCTTACTTCGAAAGATGATGACTGGCGCAAGTTGTTGCCGCGCATTCGTCATATCTCCAAGCTGCTTCATACAGAAGAAAAGCTGCTCTTTATCAGAAAGCGTAAAGTTGTTTCACCTGAAGGCTTGAAGGGGGTTTACCGTTTGGCGGCGCCATCATACGCTGAACGTGCGAAAGCAACTGAGGAATAGGGGACGCCAGTGGGAGATACATATCCGGTATTTGATGAAAGCGTTTTTGAACGCATGAAATCAGATGTGGGGGATGATGTCGCCCTTATGCTCCTTGGCTCCTTACAGGGTGAGATTGGTAAAGGTGCTGTAGCACTTCGGCAGCATTTTATAGCCCAAGATTACCACATGCTTGAGAATCAGGCCCATGCACTTAAAAGTGCGGTTCGAAGTTTCGGGGCTATGAAATTGGGAGAAGCCTGTCTGGAACTAGAGATGGCAGGGAAGGAGAACCGTTCTTGGTCTGAGTTAGAACAACTCTTAAATGATTTTGAGAGTGTCTCCGACGAAACACTCTCTGCCTTGAAGCTGTAGTATTAGAAGCGTGTAAGCTGTGCGATTTCAGCGCGTACTTCTTCCAGACCCCAGCCTTTTTCACTGCTTGTTGCCAGCACAATAGGGTGGCACGCGATAAAGGTCTTGGCATCCGCAGATGCTTTTTTAAGCGCTTTTTCGCGTTCAGCAACTTTGAGCTTATCAAGTTTCGTCAGCACGATTTGATAATTCACTGCTGCATCATCCAGCATCTTCATGATTTCGCGGTCATTTTCTTTAAGACCATGGCGGCTATCAATAAGCAGCATGATCCGTCGCAGGTTCGGGCGACCACGAAGATAATCTTTCACGAGCCTTGTCCAAGCCTGCACCTTCTTGCGCTCAATCTTAGCGTAGCCATAACCGGGCAGGTCAACCAGATAGGCTGCTTGGTCCATCTGTTCGCCCATCTTGAAGAAGTTAAGTTCCTGTGTGCGTCCTGGTGTGTTGGATGTGCGTGCCAGCGTGTTGCGCCCGGTTAGTGCGTTTACAAGGCTTGATTTACCAACGTTTGAGCGGCCCGCAAAAGCGATTTCTGGCCGGTCAGCGCCAGGCAGGGTTTTCAGCGAAACGGCACCCATCATAAAGTCTACAGGGCCGGCAAACAGTAGCCGGCCCCGATTAATATCATCAGCTGTGAAGCGTTCTTCTTCAGTCATTTACTGACCTTCGGTTTTAGCGTTTTCACGTTTCATAATGAAAGTCTGCTGCGCAATGGTAAGGATGTTGTTCCATGTCCAGTAAAGCACAAGGCCAGCGCTGAAGTTTGCCATAATAAACGTGAAGATAATTGGCAGCATATTCATGATTTTCTGCTGCGCTGGGTCCATATTTGTCTGTGGATTCAGCTTTTGCTGGAAATACATGGAAACGCCCATCAGAATCGGTAGAACACCAATGGCGATAATGCTTGGCGGATCCCAAGGGATAAGGCCAAATGCGTTGAGCGGTGTTAACGGATCTTTTGCAGACAAATCGGTGATCCAACCAAAGAATGGCTGATGGCGCATTTCAATAGTTACATATAGCGTTTTATACAGCGCGAAGAAGATGAAAATCTGCGGAATCATCGGCAAACAGCCAGCCATCGGGTTGATTTTCTCTTTCTGGTAAAGAGCCATCATTTCCTGCTGCATGCGCTGTTTATCGTCTTTGTAGCGTTCCTGAAGAGCTTTGATCTTTGGCTGCGCTTTTTTCATATGCGCCATAGAGCGATATGATTTGTTCGCTAGCGGGAATACAAGCCCTTTCAATACCACTGTCATCAATAGAATAGCGATACCGTAGTTACCAGTAAGAACAAAGAGCCAGTGAAGGCCAAAGAAGATTGGCTGTGTCAGGAACCAGAACCAACCCCAGTCGATAGCACGATCAAAGAGCGGAATATCATACTGTTCCTGATAGTCATTAATTGCTTCAACGATTTTCGCACCAGCATAAAGGCGGTTTGTTGTTTCAAAAGAAGCACCAGAGGCTACTACACGCCAGTCCTGCAGGTAATCAGCAAAATATGTATCCGTACCACCATTGTTGCGGTAACGCAGGCGTGCGCGTTTCAAATCTGCAGATTGATCCGGGATAAGAGAAGACATCCAGAATTTATCTGTGATACCCATCCAGCCGCCTTTTGTTGGTGCGTCAAAGGTGCCGTCATCTTTAATATCATCGTAGCTAATTTCTTCTAAGGCATCATTAAACACACCAATCATACCTTCATGAAGTACGATCATGCCGTCTGTTTCTGGTGTGCCGCGGCGTTCAATAGCCCCGTACGGTGCAACAGTAACTGGTGCACCAGATGTGTTCACTACAGATTGTGTAACGGTGAACATAAACTGGTTATCAACAGCTACTTTAATAAGGTAGCGAACGCCTTTACCGTTATCCCAAGCAAGAGTAACAGGAGTTTCAGGTGTTAGGGTATCATTATCAGTTGTCCAGGCGCTATCGACAGTAGGTGCGTCTGTCTGGGTTTGGTCAAACCAACCGAAGCTTGCAAAATATGGGTTTGAACCATTCAGTTTGTTAAACAGATGAATGTTGTCAGAGTTTTCATCTTGTTCAATGTTGTGGTTCTTAAGAGACAAATCATCAAAACGTGCACCACGAAGAGAGATAGAACCAGAAAGTTCTGGTGTATCAATCTTTACAAAACCAGCATCTTCAAGCGCAAGTGAGCGCGCTACAGGTGTGTGTTTGCTTGGTGTTTGCAAATCCGGATCAATGGCAGGTGCATCAATAGCTCCGCCGCTATCTTGTTGAAGTACAAGTTCCTGCTGTTGACGCTGATATTCCCGTAGTGCAGCCTCTTTTTTCGGACCTGCTACAAGAAAGTTATATCCAAAAAGAATCGCCATAGAAATTACGGCGAAGAGGATAAAGTTCTTATTTTCACCCATCGGATATCTTACCCTGACTATCCTGCTGGCAAGTGCCAGCGGTACATAAATTTTCTTTCGGTTTTGATGCTGAATTTAATGCATCAGCCGACTCGTTGCTGCTTTGTGGCACAGGATCATAACCAAATCCACCCCAAGGATGGCATTTTGCTATGCGTTTTGCGGCTAACCAGCCTCCTTTTAAGCCGCCATGCGTTTGAAGTGCTTCAATAGCATATTGGCTACAGGTTGGTTGGTAGCGGCACCTGGGCGCTAAAAACGGGGAAATAAACAACTGGTAGAACCTTACAAGCCCGTGAAAAAGCCATGCTAGCGGCGACTTTCCTGTTGCTTGAGGTTTGGATGACATTTGCTGATTACCCACGCTTCTGTTTTTTAGGCTTCGTCTTTAAATCGGCACCGGAGGCCAGTTTTGCAAGAGCCCACTTGATATCAGAGCATAATTTCTCAAATGGGTAATCTGTCATGCATTCCCTGCAGACAAAGACATAATCCCATCCGGTTTGACCGTTTCCCGGCACAACCAGACGCGCAGCCTCACGGATTCGGCGTTTTGCTTTACTCCGCTTTACCGCGTTCCCTACTTTCTTTGAAGCAGTGAAGCCTGCACGAGGTGGTGTCTCGGTATCATTGCCAACAGGCGGCTTTGCCTGAAGTATAAATGATGGGGTTACCCAGCGGCGGCGCGTAGAAGATACAGCCAGATACTCGGGCCGCTTCTTGATTCGCACTAATTTTTCTGCGCTGTCCGCCATGAGTTAAGCCTGTGCCTTAAAATCGAAAAGCCGACCGGAAAAATCACGGTCGGCTTTTCAAATGTGTAACTGTGTCGCGTGTTAAGCGAGCGAAAGACCTTTACGCAGAAAGGCGCTTACGGCCTCTTGCACGACGAGCTGCCAGAATCTTACGGCCGCCTACAGTCGCTTTACGTGCACGGAAACCGTGACGACGTTTGCGTACCAACACACTTGGTTGAAAGGTGCGTTTCACTTGTTTTACTCCAGTTATCACCCGAACATCGCAGTTTGCGGCGGGTGCTTAAATTTCGAGAGCGGTGTATACTCCCCTCCTAGGCCAGAGTCAACCATGCTAAACACAGGAAACAACGATTATTGCCTTTTTATAACAATTTTCGTGTTTTCTTGGTTTTAAAGCCTGTCACTATATGGTTAATCTATGTTTCTTATATTGTGAAACAATCTTGCTTGCAATTTCATTGGGAATAGGGTCAAACGCTTTTTATGCCAGAGCATTATAGACCAGTTTCATCTAGTTTAAGATCACGCCTTTTGATCCTTACATTCATCTTTGTGATGATTGTCTCGGGCTTTGTATATTTGCCGTCTATCGCTACATTCCGTCAGGAATTTTTGGAAAAGCGCCTGGAAAATGCGCAGATTGCTGCGATTGCTCTTGAAGTAGCTGAAAACAATATGATCAGCCCTGAGTATGAAAAACGGCTTCTTGATACCTCTGGTGTGCTTTCAATTATCATGCGCCGTGAAGATATCAGCTTGCTGCTCGGGATTGATTTTATCCCTGAGCGCGTTGATGCGGAATTTGATATGCGGCAGCCATCACTTGGTGAATTGATCCGCGATGCTTTTGGTGCCTTAAAAGCTAAAGGGGACCGTATTGTCCGGGTGACTGGTGATCCAATGGTTTCAGGCACACGTCTCTTTGAAGTAACGCTTGATGAGGCTGATCTTTATGAGGCGCTAAGGAATTATTCAAATAATCTCCTGATTCTCTCTGTGATCATTTCACTCTTTGTGGGGATTCTTGTTTATCTGTCGCTACACTGGATGCTGGTACGTCCGATGCGCCGGGTAAAAGATAGTATTGTTGAATTTCGCCGCAAACCAGAAGCAATTTCCAGAATGCGCAGAAGCTCATTGCGTTCAGATGAAATTGGGTTGGTAGAGCGTGAGCTTGCGCGCATGCAGGATGAACTCCGTGCCAGCTTGAAACAGAAGAACCGGTTGGCTTCCCTTGGTGAAGCCGTTGCGAAAATTAACCATGACCTCAGGAATATTCTTGCTACAGCTCAGTTAGCGTCTGATACGTTGCAGCGCATTGATGACCCACTCGTGAAGAAGGTTTCCCGGCGTTTGATGACGGCGGTTAGCCGGGCAGTAGCACTTTGTGAGAGCACAATGCGCCACGGGAAAGTGGAAGAACCTGAACCAGTCCCTGAGGAAATGAGCCTACGTTCGCTTCTTGAAGATGTGGGCATGTCGCTTGGGCTGATGGATAATGAAGATTTTACGTTTGATATCCAGCTTAACGATGATTTCATTATTATTGCTGATCCTGAGCAAATCCATCGTGTCTTCCTCAACCTTTGCAGGAATGCTCATGAAGTGCAGAACGGCAAGGGTACCATTACAGTTAGAGCTGAACGCGACCCTGACGGCACCACACACACGTATATAACGGATGCGGGGCCAGGTATCCCTGAGCATGTGAAGCCAAACCTCTTTAAGGCATTCACATCGGCTAAGGCAGGGGGGACAGGCCTTGGTCTGGCAACCGCAAGAGATATAGTACTGGCGCATGGTGGCCAGATTGGGCTCGATACAACAGGCCCAGAAGGCACTACTTTCAAAGTATGCCTGCCGGGTATTGAGGACTAATCATGAAAATTACAGCAACGCCGGGTAAAACCGATAGCTTCACTGATGTTATGGGTATCAAGGTGGGGCAGGCGCACGATGTTGGCGTAAATACCGGAACCACGGTTATCATTCCTGATAACCCAATTCCTATGGGGGTTGATGTTCGTGGTGGCGGCCCGGGTACACGTGATACAAATGCGCTTGATCCAACATGTCTTGTTGAAGAATTTCATGGTCTTGTATTATCTGGTGGTTCAGTTTTTGGCCTAGATGCTGCGGGCGCTGTAACAGAGGCGCTTTCTGAGAAGGGTATCGGTTTCCCGTTTGGACCAAGAGCATTACCCGTAGTGCCGTCAGCTATTCTTTTTGATTTGAAAAACGGTGGCGATAAAAACTGGGGGGCGGAAGCACCATATCGCCGCCTTGGCCTTGAAGCACTGAATAACCTGTCCACCACAGTTGAGCATGGCCGTTTTGGTGCAGGGCACGGCGCAACAGCAGGTGGTGTTCAGGGCGGAATCGCTAGTGCGAGCCTCGAAACAGAAGACGGTTTGATTGTATCTGCAATTGTTGCGGTGAATAGTTTTGGGCCGACGGTGCATGATGTGCCTATGGAGCACGGCACTATTGAAATGCCGAAGCTTGGCTTTGTTGGTACGAATACGACCATTGGCGCTGTGGCGACCAACTTGAAGCTTGATAAAGCAGGCTGTACGCGGCTCGCCATGATGGCACAGGATGGTTACGCTAGAGCGATTAGGCCTATTCACACGCCGTTTGACGGTGACACGGTTTTTGCTATGGCGACAGGTGATAAAGAAGTTTCTAAGGATGCTATGGCAACCACTATGGCGGTTGCCGGTACCTTGGCCGCTGACTGTGTTGCCAAAGCTATTGAGAAAGCTGTTAAGGCTGCATAGCTGCTAGGGCTTCTCGTTCTCCTATAATGAACACATCTAACGCTTGCTTGGTTTCAAATGCTTTTTTCCAAATGCCCGTTTTCATTAGGGAAGGGGAATCAACGATAGCATCAAACTTGCTTAGCATATTGCTGTATCGTGTCAGCTTTAGCTGTGCATCACGCCATTCAATAAGCTTATTGTCACCAGTTGCTGATTCTATTCTATTTTTCGTATTCAGGTAATCCGTAAGGATATTCTTGAGTTTAGCCTCGGTCGAATCAAAGAGCTTGATAGCGGTTGATGTGGTGAGCGGGGATTTTTCTTCTTGCGGTCGGGTGTTGGTTGGTTCTGCTCGTTCAATAACCCGTTCATGCTCAGCTGTATCAGGAAGTGGTTCTGCCAGACTCGGCCAATCACCGGATGTGCTGCTACAGGCGCCCAGAAGCATGATTGTTACAAAAAAACTGCAATTTTTTATGTGCGAATTTCGCATTTAAAATCCTGTATTATCAATGGGTTATCTATTTTATAATGGTATTATAGCAGATAATTTCAAAGAAAAAGCGATTTCTCTCTTGCATTATAAAAACAATCTTATATGTTCCGCCGCACGCCACGCTGCAAAGCGAGGCAACACAATTGAATAACGCGCACCGGTAGCTCAGCTGGATAGAGCACCAGACTACGAATCTGGGGGCCGGGGGTTCGAATCCTCCCCGGTGCGCCACTTCAAAAAAACCGCTTAAGCAATCGCTTAGCGGTTTTTTTGTTGGTTATTTCATAGTTAGCTCAGGTTTTTGGTAGCTCGGATAAACCCACCACCACGGATAGGCTGTTTCTCCCAGAACCATTTGGGTGATTTCGGGAAAGATAATTTCCGCTCTTACACTGTTCGAGAGCATGATAAGGCAGCGTTCGCTTTCTTCTTCACAGATAACTAAATTGCCAGTCCAGTCGTTATGCCCACCTTTTGAAAAATAATGGCCTTTAGGGCCTTTCCACGTAATAACCCCCAAGCCCGCTGATAGATTAATGTCAGCTGCTCTAGGATCTTTGGTTTTTGTATAGGCAAGGGTAGGGAATTTTTGTTTTGAGTGAATATTTATCTGTGGTTTTGTCCACTCAGCTTGGGCCGTTTTGGAAAGTAAACGACCAGCTGCCATGGCCTTCCACATATTTGCTTGATCCTTGAGGGTTGTGTCCATAGAGCCCGAGGCGCTTACGTTACTGCGTTCATCGTGTGGCTCGAAAGAACCATCCATCGCATACCCATCGGCCAGGTTATCTGCGAAACTGTCCCGCCACTGCATATCGGTATTTGGCATGTCAAAGCGGCTAAATATTCTGGTCTGCATTTCATGTTTCACATCCAGACCCAACCCTTCCTCCAGTACAAACTGAAGAAGCCGGAAACCTTCGCCGGAGTAAGCGTAATATTCACCGGGTTTGAAGTGAAATTTTAGGTCCCGGTCTGGTTCCAGAAAGCGAAGATTCGCTAGCCCGCTCTGGTGAGAGAGAAGGAGCCTCGCTGTAAGTTGGTGCCAATCATGATCTCCTTTCAGGGTTTGCCATTTAGGGTATGCAGGAAGCGGATTTGGAAGGTAACTGCTGATAGGCGTATCCAGATCAAGGATACCTTCTTCAACCAGTTGGAGGACCATGTACGCAAATGCAGCTTTCGTTAGTGAAGCGCCGTACATGATGGTATCGTCTTCAAGAAGAAGTTGCTTTTCCACATTGCGGTAGCCGTATGTCGCCAGATGTGTGATTTTACCTTTTTCTGTTACCGCGACACCTAAGCCTTTAACATCTTCCTTTGCCATTAGTTGCTCGATGGCTTTATCAAGCTGTCTGGTGCAGGGTAATCCTTCTGCCTGTGACATATGTATGCTTATAAGGGCTGTGGCACCCAGTATCGTCGCTATCATTCCTTATACTCCTTTGTGAGGCTGCAACTTCATGCTGCTTTCTCACAGTCGTGAGCAGTCATAGAGGGAATACAAGCTGAATATTGATGAATTTACAGGCGTGGTTCTCGCCACATAAGCCACATGGGCGGGCAGTCAGTACCCGGCACTACCTCTTCCATTATTTCAAAGCCGTGTTTTTTATAGAAAGGTACATTCTCAGGTTTGGAGCTTTCCAAATACGCGGGGGCACGTGTTTCATCCACTTGTTTGAGTGCTTCTTTCATCAATTGGCTGCCAATGCCTTTTCCCTGCAGGCTTGGATGCACAGAGATTGCAAACAGATAGTAGTGCGGTTCTTTCGGTTTTTTCTTTTTAAGATATGCGTCTATCTGGAGAGAGTTTTGGACTGCTTTTAAACCGCCGTGCTTCAAAATGGGGACACCCATTTTAATATCGGCCAATAAACTGAACTGTTTGGGCGCACCCGGCGGTAACCATAGAGCACCGGCATTTTCCTCGTTATTCACCAAACCAAACCCGGCTGATAGATAGAGGTGGTTCGCCATAGTCGTGAATACTGGCTTCATGGCACCGGTATTTCTAAAAGCCCACAGGTTTACCGGATCATCGGTAAACCCATCGGCGATAATCTTCCCGATAAGATGATGCTCATTATGTTTTAGAAAACGAATGTGCTCAGGCATAAATGTAATCCATAAAGTGAATAATTTTCACTTTATGGTGTTTGTAGACCAGTATCAATACTGAAACTTTTTAGGAGCGGTCTGCAAATTCTTCCATCATTTTGCGGGTGTTTCTGTCACGCACTACCATAATTGCATGAATGGCAAGAATAAGCCAAAGCACAAAGCCCGCGCCGAAAAAGAGGGTAAGAACAATAGAGGCGATCCAGAATGCACCACTGATAACAGCCTGAAAGGGTTTGCCACACAAAAGAATGGCCAGCGGTGGCAGAAGAAGAGCAACAAGATACAGCATGGTTACCTCACAGATTATAACTTAACGAAACTGCATAATGCTAAGCTGATGATCATAAGGCAAATAAAAAGCCGACTGAAAAGCCGGCTTCTTAAAGAATATAAGCTCTAAAAGCTTAGAGATCTTCCTCCAGGATGCAGATGCTGAGGGAGTAGGAAACTTCACCTTCATCTTCATCGCGGTAAGCAACACCGATAAATTCATCGCCGATCATCATCTCAACTGAATCTTTAGCTTTTGGGCGCTGCATAAGCTTGATGTTGCTGTTATCAAACTTGTCTTGAAGATATGTTTCAAGTTTAGCGATTTCCTGTGGGCTCAATTTATGCTCCTCTGTCCCGAATATATATATTTGATCTGATTTATCGAAATTGCAGGGCGGATTGCAAGGAAAACTCGTACCTCTCTAACTTGTAAACAAATAAATAACTGTTTTTGTTGCATATTATGCTAAAATAGCTGTCATACTGTGGATTGGGGTAAATCGAGAACAAATGACTGAAGTTGTAGATACTGATTATTCATATGCGGAAGATGACGAGCTGGTAGCTCAGTTTCTTGAGTGGACAGACACAGCCGTAAAAGACATGCGCGGGATTTTGGATGGTATGCCGGACAAAGCGGGACCTAAGGAAGCGAGTGTCCAGCAGGTTTATGATTTAACTCATAATATCAAGGGGATGGGTAGTAGCTTCGAGTTCAACTTGCTTACAAATGTTGGTGCATCCCTCTGTAAATATCTGAAACAGATGCCTGATGACCAGCAAGCAAGCAAGCGCGTGCTTGAAGGGCATGTTCGTACCTTTGAAGTGGTCTTGCAGCACAAAATCAAAGGTAGTGGTGGGGCCCAAGGCGAAGCTATTCTACAGCGGCTTGAAAATATCATTGATGAAGAGGCCAGTGCCTGATTTTTCATGACAGAAACAGCTAATATCACGCTTGGCGCTGAAAGATTGCTGGTGGAACTTGGTTATGCTCCCGTGCGGGAAGTGGTGCTAAAGAATAATAGGCGGGTTGATATTTTGGGGCTGAATAAACGAGGCGGCCTTGTGGTTGTCGAAGTGAAATCAGGTCTAAGTGATTTCCGTTCGGATACTAAATGGCAGGAATATCTCGACTATTGTGAAGAATTTTATTTCGCTGTTGATCAACATTTCCCCATCGGCGTGTTTAATGAAAGTACCAGCCTTCCAGATATAACAGGTATTATCATTGCAGATGCTTATGGCGGGGAGGTGCTTCGTGAAGCAGCCTCCAGAAAAGTAAATGCCGCTCGCGCCAAAAAGCTTATTCAGCAAATGGCACGAACGGCAGCAATGAGACTTTTTGAAAAGGCTGTTGGTTAAGCCTCTTCAGGTTTTTCCATATAGTGGCTCCAGCGGTCCCTGCCACCTTTGTTTTCCAGAATATTTTGTAGCGCTGCTACAATCCGGCGTTCAAATTTCGTACCGCATTCCTGATGAAGAATATCAGCGGCTTTGTCAAAGCTCAGCCCATTTCGGTGTGCGCGAGCTGAAACCATACCCACGAAAGCATTGGCAACTGCTAGCACACGGGCTCCGGCTTCGATTTCTTCACCAGCTTTACCGTGTTCGCCACTACCATCCCAGTTTTCTCTGATCTGGTCGAGAATTGCGGCTACTGGCCCTTTGAAATCCAGCCCTGCAACAAGTGAAGCGCTTTGCTGCATACTATCACGTACCAACGAAAGCTCTTCATCGGTAAGCGGTGTTTGTTTGGTAAGGATTTCAATTGGGACAAATATCTTACCGACATTTACAAGTTGGGCTGCGATATTGACACATTCTTTACCGTCTTCGTCCCATTCCAGTTCCTGAGCTATGGTAACACTAACATCTGCCACACGTTCTGAATGGTGTTTGCTCCATGGGTCACGGGCATCAATAATTTGTGTAAGTGTTGAGACCAGTTTTTTGAATAGTTCTTCCGATTGCGCCTGTGCTTCAACAAGGTCAGAAATATCCCGCATCACCATTAGTGCAGTGGCTGGGTAATCACCGCCAGCTTTCAGAGGAATGGTATCCATTCTGAAGGTGCGATTGCTGTGTGTGACATTCAAGCTGTCGGAATGCCCGGAAGTAGCTGCGGCAATGCGAGAGCGCATTTTCTCCGCAAGGGAACTACGGAAGGCAGTATCAAGCCTTCTTCCGATAAGGTCATTGTTATTGATTTCAGTAATATCTGACATTTGTGTATTGGAAAAATGCACAGTCATATCGTTATCAACAGCAGCTACGGCAGCGGGTTGGCTATCCGTTACTGATTGCAGGAACTCGCTTAGGGACTCGTTTTTCTCCGAAAGCATGGCTTGTTCACGGTAGGAATTTTCCAGTTTGCGGGAAATACCGTGACGCCACACCAGAATAAGGGCTGCGAGTACAAAAAGACCCGCTAGAGAAAGTGTAATAATGAGGCTATTGCGGCGTTCCGTAATAGCGGCGACCGCTTCACTTGTTTTAATGGTGCGAACCAGTATCCACGGAACCGGGGCCGATAGCTCCTTGCCCATAACAAGAACTTCAGTGTTCGCATAATTCATTTGTGTGCTGAAACCGCCCGGTTGTTTCACCGCAAAAGAAGCGGCTGCATCCACGGTGGTCGCGCCTAGCCTGCCACCTTGAGCAAGTGGTGTGATAACCCTTACTAAATCATCGCCTTCGGGCTTTACCAAATATGTTTCAGAAGTTTGAGTATCGTCACCCGGCTGCACGAGTGTTTGAAGGAAATCACCATCCAACGGGCGTGCGCCAATTACCCAAACCGTGCCAGTACCAGAGATCGCTTTTGCACCAAAAATTACGAGTGGCGTTTTATCGCCAAGTTGTGGACCAAGGGCGATAAAGGACTGCGTGTTTGCCAGAGGAATTTCCTCTGGTCGTAAAAGCGGCATGCCTGTTGTCATAACAAAGGCCTGTCCTTTATCGGAAACAACAGCAATACCGGCGCGGCGAGGGCGGTTTACATTGGCTGCTACCGCATCAATGGCTCTGTTTTCATGGAAGCCGTGGCGTTCTGCCTCTGCTGAAATAAGTGAGAAAATATAACCGCGCTGTGCTTCGACGGCATCCTGATCTTCAGGTGAAGACATTTGAGCTGCATATAGCTGGACTGAGGCATCAGCGGCTAATTCTTCAACGGCTTTAAGGTGCCGGTTAAGCCAGGTGGAAACTTCTGCGGCTCTGCTATCCGCTATTAAATTGATACGGGATTGCCAGTTCTGGAGGTCTTGCTCGGCTTCTGAGGCTGCAAATCGAGTGATGAACCATAGGCCAAGCGCGATAAGCCCCATCAAGGCACCAGCGTAGGCCATCATATTTTTGTTTGAAGACGTTTCCGTTTGCATGGGGGCCCCTTACTAATGCGTTCGTGCTGTAACATTGTCACTGTTCAGTGATAGTATGAGAGAGCTCTTGGCTCTCTGTTCGCTTGTGGTTATGTTGGTACATATTTGTTTGATGCTCAATTAAATTCGAACAAAAAATATGTGAAATCAGGTATAGAGGCCAGCCAGTTTTTATGTTCCGAATTATAGGCTTAATAAGTATTGCTTTTGGTTTTCTGGTTATGGAACCAGTTGTTTCCTCGGCAGATGCCCAGCCCCGTGCAGGCTTGTTTGGTAGCCGGGAAATACGCTCCAAAAGCATGAAGTCTTTTGATAAATGGACTGATTTGTGGCGTCGACATAACCTTTCTTTGACCGAAGAAATGCCGGAGCAAGAAAGCACAGTAGAGCAAAACTGCAGAGGTAGAGACCGCTTGCGGTGTGGTAAAGCAGCGTGGGAAGAATTTATCGCTTCTCAAGAAGGAGCTGAACCTCTGGAGATGATCAAAGCGGTTAATCAATATATGAACCGTTATCCATACATCGTAGACCCAGTTAACTGGGGGCTTCCTGATTACTGGGCTACACCAGACGAGTTTTTCCTGAAAGACGGGGACTGTGAAGATTATGCGATTAGCAAATATGTAACGCTGAAGCGCTTAGGGGTTGCCCCAGAATCCATGCGGCTAGTGATATTGCAGGACCAAAACCTTCGGGTCGCGCATGCTATTCTTGCCATAGATTATGAAGGTGAATATCTGGTTTTAGATAATCAGGTGGATGCTGTATTGCCTGATAGCAAGATTTTGCATTACCGACCAGTTTACTCAATTAATGAAACAGCTTGGTGGCTTCATCAGGTGAAAAAATTTGGTAGATAATTAAACATATCGTATTCTGACAAACTATGAGTGGGGACTGGTTTTATTGCGATTTAACACGTGACTGAGTTTTGAGGTTATATGGCAAAAGATATTAAAGCCGTACATGAAATGCTTGATTACACCAAGCAGCTTAGGCTTCATACAGAAGGCCGGAGGGCCTTGCATATAAGGCTTTCAGTGCTGGAAAAGCATCTGCAAGAAGAGCATTATCGTCGGTTCGCTGCCGCCAGCTTCAGAACACTGAAAACCGATTATGGCGCTGCCAGCTTCTCGCTGCCAAATAATGATTTAGTCCTGATCGTTAAAGATGCACGGGTTGATGTTATTGATCCTATGTTGAATCAGGTCCGCTTAAAATTCAAAGAGGCTAGTGCCTTACGCACGATTGATCCCATTCAGGGTGTAAGTGACGCTTTTGTTGAATGGTTTGATCTTGAAGCGGAATATGATGTTTTCACAAAATATGTAGCAAAGTTGGCTCAAGCAGTGCTGGAAGGGAAAAAGATACCCGCATCCAGAAATGTTAGTGCCTCTAAACCTAAAACAAAATCTAAAGCAAAGCCTGATGTTAACCCGGATACGGGACTTATTAAGATTGCTCCGCAAGGTGATGCAGGGGCACCCTTACCATCTGAACCGCCGCAAAAAATGAAGGTGAGCAAGATTGAAAGCCCTGCGAGAAAACCGCAGAGTAAAAAGCTTGATCCTGAGATGTTATTAACTCTTACAAAGGCTATTACGTCCGCTGATGTAGGCGGTTTACTTAGGCGGCAATGTGTGATGGCTATACTTGGTATTCAGGCACCTCAGATGGTGATGGTGCACCGCTGGGTGCCGCAGCAGGTGGTTTTTGATACCTTTTTGAAAAGCAAGCTTACAGAAGTTGATCCTTGGCTATCGGGGTTTCTTGAGGACCTTATCGCGACTAGGGTTTTGGCGTCTGATCCTAATATGGAGAATGAAAATTCTCTCGCTTCAAGTTTGAAAGTAACGGCTGCCGGTGTGTTAGCCAGAGAGTTTGATAAGTTTGAAGAAGGATTAGGTAATCAAAGTCGCGGTAATATCGTCTTAGAGTTTTCAAGCCTTGATGTAACATCGAATTTTGCAGCCTATTTGGCGGCTCGTGAAAAGTTACAAACCTCAGGGTTTAAAAGCTGTATTGCGGGGGTAGACCCCCGTGCCTTAGCTTGGCTTAATTTAGGTAACCTACAGTCTGATTTTCTGAAAGTGATGAACCCTGCTTCAACGGTTGAAACGTGGTTGGACCGTAAAGAAGAAGATAGAATTATCAGTATTATTGAAAAAATTGGCAGCAACCGGATTATCTTGGAAGGGTGCCATTCTTCTGAAGATATTATCTTAGGTCAGCGCCTTGGAATCACAATGTTCCAGGGCGAAGCTGTTGATCCTTCAATTTCCAATTAATCGGTATTGGGCGCTATTGAGGAGAGCGTTTTGCAAGAATTCGCTGCAGTGTTCGGCGGTGCATGTTAAGCCTGCGTGCAGTCTCAGAGACATTGCGATCACACAGTTCATAAACACGCTGAATATGCTCCCATTTCACGCGGTCCGCAGACATAGGGTTTTCTGGCGGTGGTGGCATATGCCCTTCGAGGGTTAGGAGTGTTTTCTCGATCTGGTCAGGGTCTGCCGGTTTTGCAAGATAATCTACGGCGCCGGCTTTAACTGCTGCTACAGCGCTGGCGATGTTTCCGTATCCTGTCAAAATAACTACGCGGATATCGGGGCGGATTTGACGTAATTGAGGTACTAAATCAAGTCCGTTACCATCTTCCAAACGCATATCAACGACAGCATATTGAGGGCGATGTTCAGCGGCCAGAATACTGCCTTCTTCAATGCCTTCTGCGGCATAAACAGTGAAACCTTTCCGTTCCATGCTTAGGGCAAGACGGTTACGGAAAGCTTTATCGTCTTCTACGATTAGAAGGGTTTTTGCTGGTGTTTCTTGAGTCATGCTAACTCCTCCTCATCTGAGAAATCAGGCTCTTCCTGTAAGGCTGAGCGAGGCCAGTTTAATTCTACGCGTGCGCCACCGATTGTGGCATTTTTGAAACTCATTACTGCACCTGTGCGTTCCAGTAAGGTCTTGGAGATGAATAGCCCCAAGCCTAAGCCGCCATCTTTACCAGGTGTTGGCTGCCTTGTTGTAACATAAGGTTCGCCTAGACGTTTCACAATTTGTGGATCAAAGCCAGGGCCATCGTCTTCTACAATTACATGTAGATGTTCATTGTCCCATTTGGCTTGAACATGAACCTCATTTTCTGCGAAACCAGTAGCGTTTTCTACGATCGTTCTGAACGCGTGGATTTGCTCAGGTGTGCGGCGAATAATTAAATTATCAGGGCCTTCGCTGCTGTATTTCACCTTTACACCGCGCATCTCATGAGGATGACCAGCTTCTCTGAGAATTGCTTCAATACCCAGATATGTGAAATGTTCTGCATCTCCGGCTTTTCTCTTCTGGCTAATTTCTGCCAGAATTTCACGGCAACGACTGGTTTGATCAATAATCAACTCGATATCAAGTTTGGTTTGCTCGTCTTGGCCTTTGCAGTGGTTTTGTAGTTCCTTGGCAACAAGCAGAATGGTCCCAAGCGGTGTACCCAGTTCATGAGCGGCGGCAGCGGCCAGCGTTCCGAGAGCTGCTAGGCGTTGTTCTTGCTCCAAGGCAGCTTGCGTTGCAGCAAGTGCCTTTGCCCGGTCCTGACCTTCTTTACTGACCCTCGACATATACATAGCCAGAAATACAAGCGTGAAACAAAGACTGATCCAAATGCCAGCTTTCAGAATATCATCTACATTTGGTGCAGGCCCATCCCATGGAAGGGGAAATGGCGTATAGGCAAGTGCAGTTACCAAAACCACAGAAATCGCGATGAGTACTTTGGTACTGCGCGGGCTAAGGATTGATGCCGATACACTGGAAGGGGCAAGCATCAACACAATGAAGGGGTTTGATAAGCCGCCAGTTAAAAACAGCAAAGTAGACAAATGAAGCAAATCAAACACCATATGCCACGTCGACTGTTTGTCTGAAAGGCGTGTGTTTAAATCTTCCCTTAGAGAGAACCAAAGGTTCATCATACCGGAAATAAACACTACAGTGAATGTCATCTCTGGGCGGATATCAAAGCCAAGAATATAGTGCACAGTAAGCAGAGAGAGCATTTGCCCAGCTACCGCCATCCAGCGGATCATAATAAGGGTGCCAAGCCTTACACCGTTACCTTGGCGGAGGGCCGGGTCCATCATCTGAATGATATTTTGTTCGTTCTCGCTGGAGGCCATGCCCGCTTCTTTCTATTGCGCAAGTAAGGAAGCAAGGTAGAGGAACAGCAGTATACCTACCGCGAGGTACACAGCATTGGCGACAAGAATACATAACCACCCCTGACGGAGATGATTTGCCTGTAATCTTGCGCGGCCATCCTTTGGGCCTATCCATTCTACAGATTTGCTTCCCTGTATCCTGAAACAAATTTCTACCCCAGTTGCGACAATATTCAATGGAAAATAGGTGCTAGGGAGGCCTTTTGTCGCAGGATTGAGGAGGGTTAAAGCAGCGCTGATTTTAGTGAAAGGTAAGCAGATAAGGGCTGTGGCAATAAAAATGCTGGCAATTAAACCAGGTACAAGAAACACAATTTCATGAATAAGGCTGATGCCTGAACTGTATGGAGATCGTGGATGATCCGCAGAAATTTGCGGTGTAGTGAATAACAGTCCGATCAGTAAGACGGCCGGGAGCAGTAGAGCAAAACCGCCAATTAAAAAGGTAAGTGAAAGTGGTACAGTGCGTCCGCTGAAATTCAATACTGTCTGTTTAAGGAGCTCTGCGTTTGAGCTGTAATTTGAAAGGTTTTGTTTTCCTTGTTGTAGGTTTTTCCAGTCAGAGCGCTGGGCTAAGAGTGGTGTTAGTATCAGGAATGTTAAGGCATCTGATATGGTGTTGATAAAGGCAATTTGGTTTACTATTACGCCAGTTCCGTAGGCTACAGGTAAAAGCACTAAAGCGACGATAGCGCCGCGATAAAAGCGCTCGGTACGATTTCTTGAAGGTTTATCCAAGCGGCTTTTGAGGTTGAGGCCAAATGTGGATGCAATAGTTTGTATGTTTGGCAGGATTTTAAGAAGTTTGGGGCCAGCTATGAAGTCTGCTGCAAGAGCCAGTAAAATAATGCTGACTCGAATTATCAGGTCAGTGGCTGTTGGAGAAGCTATCCCAAAATCAAAATTAATAGGTAGCCCCCGCATCTTGTAATAATTTTACCATTCGGCGATTGCGAGAAATTTTGGCATACTCAAGTGCCGTTTTACCTGTAAGGTCCTGTACGTTCGGATCAGCGCCAGCTTCAAGTAACAATTGTACAGTTTTTGATTTCCGCGCTCGTACAGCTTTCATAAGAGCTGTTTCCTGACCGATATCAGCACGATTCGGGTCTGCTTTGAAGGCAAGCAGCAATTTTACCATTTCATTATCGCCTACTGATGCGCGTTTCATCAGTGGTGTTACGCCGCGCGTACGATCAGAAATATTTGGGTTTGCACCAGCTTCCAGAAACATCTTCATCATGGCAAGATTACGCTTGTCAGCGATGATCAACATAGCAGGAATGCCATCTGATCGTTTTCTTGTATTGGGGGACACACCTTTTTTAAGCAGGCTTTTAACTTCTTCGATGTCGCCTCTTTCAACAGCACGTAACAATTCAAACTGTGGTGTTGCTACTGCCGGAAGTGATATAGATGACAGCCCTAAAAATAAGGTGGCTAATATTAAAATAAACTGCTTTTTCATAGGTACTCCATCATCAACAAGGTGTCATAGATTGCTGCAAATTTAATGGCAACGTGACAAACATCGCCTATATTTCTATAACCGTGCGAGAATCACAAGTATTAAAGCCCAGATGTTCCAGTGGCTTTCAGAGTGGAGATTTAACATGAAAGCAATCAGGCTCGTTGCATGGATCGCGGTAGCTATAGCTGCGGTTGTGGCTTATGTAAGTTTTAATAGTGGCGGAAACAAGACCTCAGGTCCAGGTGGTCCGTTTGTACTGACGGCCCATACAGGCGAAAAAATCTCTAGTAAAAGCTTTCACGGCAAGTATCAGCTTATTTATTTTGGATATAGTTATTGCCCCGATGTATGTCGGATAGAGCTCCATAAACTCACTACTGCTCTGAATATCCTTGAGGAAGAAGGATATGATACCAGTCCTATTCAGCCGGTATTTATTTCAGTAGATCCGGAGAGGGATTCCGTTAAAGAGTTGGCGGATTATGTTCTGGATTATCACCCGAATTTGATCGCTTTCACAGGCTCTGTTCAGGAAATTGCTGATGTTGCAAAGCAGTACCGGGTATATTACGCGAAGCGAGAACAGGAAGGATATGATGGCTATTTGATGGACCATCAGAGCTATATTTTCGTAATGGACAAAGACGGTAAATATAATCGCCTGTTCTCCAGCAAGGATAAACCACAGGATATTGCGAATACTTTTAAGCCGGTGCTTGAGAAGAAATAGACATGTCATTCTGGAAAGAAAAAGCTCTGTCTGAGATGTCTCGTGATGAATGGGAATCGCTTTGTGATGGGTGTGGTAAATGCTGCCTCCACAAACTTGAAGATGAAGATACAGGCGAAATTCATCATACAGATGTAGCGTGCCGTTTTCTTGATCCCGTAAAAATCACTTGCGGAAAATATCTCACTCGCCAGCGCTATGTGGGGAACTGCGTTGTGATGTCGCCAGATTTGTTGGATACATTACCTTGGATGCCAAGTACCTGTGCATACCGCCTGCTTCATGAAGGTAAAGATCTTTATGATTGGCATCCGCTTGTGAGCGGAGATAGGGAAAGTGTTCATAAGGCCGGACAATCCGTACGCGGGAAAGCGGTGGATGAGCGCGAAGCTGGTGATTTTGAAGATCATCTTGTTGAATGGCCAGCTTAGGGTGATGGTTTGACCGAGGTACGTTATCTACGGATTGGTAGTGAAGATATTCCCCTGAGAGTGCGGCGGAATGCTCAAGCCAAACGCATGACCTTAAGAGTGGACCGAACCAGCGGTGATATTAAAGTTACTATACCGAAACGAATTAGTGAAAAGGCCGTAAATCAATTTCTGAATGCTCACATGGATTGGATAGTGAACGAGCGCACGAAGCTCTCACTTGAACCAATCAAGGAAGGGATGAAGCTTCCTTATCTGGGCGAGAAAAGGAAGCTTGTTTTTACCGGTATCGCCCCACGTTCTGTTAAATGCCTGAGCGACGAAATTCAAGTGGGTGGCCCGTTCGATATGGCTGCCGGACGGCTGGAGAAATGGTTTCGGGCCCAAGCTAAAGAAAAACTGGAGGTCGCCTGTAGACGATATGCTGACCAGTTAGAGGTTTCTTATGGTCGTATTAGTATTGGGGATATGAAAAGCCGTTGGGGAAGTTGTTCTTCCAGTGGTACCTTGCGCTTCAATTGGAGACTGGTGTTGGCACCGTCTACAGTTCTTGATTATGTGGCCGCCCATGAAGTTTCGCATTTGTTGGAAATGAATCATTCTGAGCGGTTTTGGGCACATGTAGCCCGCTGTATGCCTGATTTTGACATACAGCGGAAATGGCTGAAGAGAGAAGGTGGTGGTTTATTTAGTTATCAATTTGACTGATATGAATTGCATTAGTCACTATCAAACTGATTGTTAACGGATATAGCAAATAAGATACCAGCTCCCACTATTACACCACCTGTAATAAGTAGGGCCTTACCCACGTTGAAGCCTTTTTTCTCTTCATCATTCAGATAAATAAGTTTCCCTTGCAGGTCTTTTCGAATGATAGGAAGTGCTGCTAATTGTACTTGTTCCAGACCTCTGTCAGAGAAGTTAATATCCACAATGTTACCTGTGAAACTCTTTTGTTTGAACGCGTCAAAACCCTCCCTTGATAACAAATTGTATTGAGGCCCTGCCTTGAAGCCTAATTTATATCGAGAAGGATTTGTTTGTTTTCCCCCAAACGGGACAGAGAAATATACCCCGGCATAAAGTGCTGTCTCCTGTCGTTCAGAGGCAAAGGATTGCCCATAAGCAGCCGGTGCAACCAGAAATAATAGCGATAAAACGATGCTGAAACTTAAGCGAAACATCTTGAAAACTCCCCAAAATTAAGATGGTTATAATATTACATTATTACAGATAATGCTCGCATAAGAGATCACTTTAAAGTTATGGGTTTATCCGCTGTATCGCTCTATATCCGGAAGAATAATCCGTTTTTTAGACTGCTGGCGATACGTTCTGCTTTTTCTGAAGCGGCTACGGCCATATCGGGCTCAAGCATTCTCTTGGCTACGGGATGAAATATTCCTAGCCACATGGCGAAATGCTCTTCCTTTAAGGCGGTTACCTGACGGTGAACTCCAAATGGATTGCCTTTAAAGGTGCGCGCACCAAGCAGAACATTCATCCAAAAATCGGTGAGTGTCTCAAAATGCTCTTCCCAGTGATCGCCAACCTTTTCCTCAAAGATTGGCCCGAGAACACTGTGTTTACGTATTTCACTGTAAAAGGCACGTACGAAACGACCTATTGATACTCTGTCTCTTGTAAGCGCTGTATTTGGGTTTTCTTCAATCATGACTAATTAGGTAATGTTTGGTGGGAGATATAGCAAGTAAGGCGTGGCAGTATGCCGCGTGCTAATCTTTTCCGCCAAAGATGCGTTCCAGAAAACCTTTCTTTTTCTTCTTTTTAGGTTTTTCTTCGATGATTTTTTCAGGACCCGCTGAGGTGCTGTAAATGCCTGCATCTGCAAGTAAGGGGCGGATAGGTTGGCCCACATGTGCTTCCAGCATAAAATCTGACCAGATACGAGCAGGAAGCCCACCGCCTGTTACGGCCTTCATAGGTGTGCCATTATCATTCCCTACCCAGACAGCTGTCGTCATATCGCTGGTAAAGCCCACAAATACAGCATCTCTGCTGTCTTGTGAGGTGCCAGATTTACCTGCTGCAGGCCTGTCAATACGGGCATTTTTCCCAGACCCCCACGTTACCACGCTGGTGAGCATTTCAGTCATGTCTTTTACAACAGGATAGGCAAGTGCAGGCACTGGTCTAACAGGTGGCTTGCGGTACAAAACTTCACCGTCTAGTGATGTAATTTCAACAATCGCATAGGCAGGTGCAAGGTGCCCACCATTTGCAATCACGGCATAACTGCTGGCCAGATCAATCAGTTTTACCTCTTCTGTACCGAGCGGTAGGCTGGCAAGGGCTTCTACTTCGGTGGAAATGCCAAGGCGTTTGGCCATGCTGGCGACGCGGTTCCTACCTACCTCTTCAGAAATTTGTACAGCTACAGTGTTGATTGACCGTGCAAAAGCTTCTTGCATGTCCATTGGACCGTTGAATTTACCATTGTAGTTCTTCGGGGACCAATCACCGATGCTCGTTTTTTCATCAATGTATCGATCTGTCGGTTTTATACCTGCTTCCAGGGCAGCGAGATAAGAAAACAGCTTGAAAGCTGAGCCGGGTTGACGCAAGGCTTGTGTGGCACGGTTATACTGTGTTTTAGCATAGTCACTTCCGCCCACCATCGCGCGCACTGCGCCGTCATGATCAATGGCAACTACGGCGCCTTGGCTTGCACTGCGCTCTTTACCTTCACCTTCCAGGCCGCGTTCCAGCGCCATCGCGGCGGCACGCTGAACACTGGGATCAAGTGTGGTATATATTATGAGCGATTTTCCTGCAGTTTCCGGCAGCATGTTATGGGCAGCCTGTTCAACCCAGTCAGTGAAGAAACGGACATCTCTGCCAGCGCTTGCTTCTTTTATTCGAGGAGGTTGGGTTTTAAGTTTGTCAGCTACTTGCTGGGTAATAACGCCCTCTTCAACCATGGTTTTGAGAACCACGCGTGCGCGTTTCCACGCACCTTCCGGGTTAATATGGGGCGCATAACGGGAAGGCGCTTTCACAAGTCCTGCGAGCAAGGCGGCTTCACTTATGGAAAGTTCACGTGCGCTGTGGCCGTAGAATTTACGGCTTGCAGCATCAATGCCGTATGCGCCACCACCGAAGTATACGTTGTTGAGATAGAGGGTAAGTATCTGTTCCTTGGTGAAGCGCTGCTCAATCCAAAGGGTGAGCAGCAGTTCTTGCGCTTTCCTTTTGATCGTACGTTCATTGGAAAGGAATAGATTCTTTGCGAGCTGCTGGGTGATCGTACTACCCCCAGCGCGCACGCCTCCTGCGCGAATATTGGTCCAAAGTGCACGGATGAGACCTTTGGCATTCACTCCAGAATGGGAGAAGAATTCCCTGTCCTCCACTGAGGTGAAAGCGCGAACGAGGGCATCGGGGATTTCATTATATGGGATGCGGTCACCGTGGATAGGCCCACTACGTACAAGAGTTGCGCCGTTAGCTGCTTTTACAACAACAGCTGTATCATTTGAGCCTGGAGTATGTGGATTTTCTAGATCCGGTAAATCTAGCGAGAGATATGCGAGCACAAGGAAGCCAAGAATAAAACCCCAGACACCAATTATAGCGCTGTAGTAAAATAGGCGTTTCCAGATTGGTTTCTTTGGCGTTTCGGGTTGAGCCTGTTTTTTTTCAGCCTTTGATACAGCCCCCTTTTTAGCTTTCGCTGATTTCTTGGGTGTTGCTTTTCTTGGCTTTTGTGTTGGCTGTTTGCTCACGCAGGTTCCTTTGGTTTCTTTCTGTTTCCATAACATGGCAATAAAATGCGGCAAAGTTTGGAATTAATTTACATTAAATTATAGAAACAAACCAAATGTTCGGTTATTATTGTGGCGAAAGAAGAAAGAATATGCCTCGCATTGCAAAATTGAATAAAACCGAAATGGCAGCACGTCTTAGTAACGTGTTTCGGGAAAATGGTTATGAAGGTGCGAGTATGGCAATGCTCGCGGGAGCCGCGGAACTGTCTAAAGCCAGTCTGTATCATCATTTTCCAAACGGTAAGAAAGATATGGCTGATAAGGTTTTGGCACATGCGGGCGCACGTCTGCAAAAATATGTGCTTGCGCCCCTAAATGGTAAAGACATGCCAGAGAAGCGGCTCGCAAATAGCTTTGAAGGTGTTGCTCAATATTATGAAGGCGACGTACCTTTTTGCCTTATGAATAGTTTGTTAGTGGGGGAAGGTAAGGCGTTATTTCAGCAGCAAATTAACGCTGCTGTTAGTATGTGGCAGGCCGGGCTTGAAAGGGCATATCTGGAAATGGGGTTGGCTACAGAAGAAGCAGAACGTAAAGCACGGAGTAGGTTGGTTGCTATTCAGGGCAGTTTGGTTTTGTGCCGTGTGGAAAATTCCCGCGCACCTCTTGAAGAGTGCCTTCAGGCTCTCAAGTAACGGTCTTTTTGCTTGACCTTTAGCGGCAAAATCACCAAATGAAGGCTACATAAAGAAGGATTTTGTTATGTTTATCGAAACTGAAATGACGCCAAACCCGGATACGCTTAAGTTTCTGCCGGGTAAAATACTGCTTGAAGCGGGTACTGCGAATTTCACTGATGTAGAAGCGGCAGAATCCTCACCTCTTGCGAATGCTTTGTTTGCACAAACGGGTGTTGCCGGTGTGTTTATTGGGCACGATTTCATCACGGTGACCAAGGCTGGCGATAGCGAGTGGGATGAGCTTAAGCCAAATGTGCTTGCGGGTCTTATGCAGTTTTTCGCTTCAGGCGCTCCAGTAGTGAATGCTGATGCTGCTATGGGAGAATCGTCTTTTGATGATGATGAGGCTGACGCTGAGATTATTGAACAAATCAAGACATTGCTTGATGAAAAAGTTCGGCCAGCTGTTGCTGGTGATGGCGGTGATATCACCTATCATGGTTTCCAGGAGGGTGTTGTTTATTTGCAGATGCAGGGTGCCTGCGCCGGATGCCCGAGTGCGACTATGACGCTGAAGCACGGCATTGAAAATCTGCTTAAATACTATATCCCGGAAGTAACAGAAGTGCGGGCTGTTGAATAACAGCTTTTAATCCAGCTTGCCGCCCGGCAGCAGGAAAAACTTCCCCAGCCAATACCAGCGCCCGTTTCCAACGGGCATGGTGCAATTGATCCGACTTCTGCCTTTCGGAAACGGTTTGTCGAACCTCACTTCTATTCGGTGATCAAGTGGTTTTACCAAATCCGCAGCTTTGCCAAGATGGCTTGGGTAACATGCTAAGGCACCAAGGCCTCTTACATTTTCATCAACACTAAAGCCAAAAAGCGGTGGATTGTTAGTATCGCTTAAAAGTGGTTTAGCCGGGATGATATCCGATACTGGCAGGGCCATGGCCTGGCTGATAAGTTTAAATCTGTTTTCGCCGCCATAGCGCTCATTTACAGGGAAGCGCGGCAAAGCATATAGGTTATCCCACTGGGCTATTGCGCCTGAGAATTGGGCGAAAGCTGCATCAAAGCCTTCGTCTTGGATGGCATCAGCTATCTCCAGGCTATGTTCCCCATACGGATAAGCGAAGATTTTGGGCACTTCTCCTAATTCTTCTTCGAAACGTTTGCTGGCTCTACGCACGTCTGCCATAGCTGCTTCAAGACCAGCATGGACCATATGTAGGTGAGACGCAGTATGGTGCGCGATTTCTACACCTTCTTCTTTAAGCTGCCTGATCTCGTCCCACGACATGTAATTGCTGCTGCCGCTGTCTACTGGATCAGTAGACACAAACACGGCAAGGGGAATTCCTGCTGCTTTCAGCATTGGCCAACCATTCGTGAATACTGATTTATATGCATCATCCACCGTGACAATCACGGTACGTTCGGGGAAGTCTCGCTTATCCTTGAGATGAGCAATAGCGTCAGAAAGCGCCATGAAGTGATAACCGCCTTCTTTTAGGATTTTGATATGGGCTTCAAATTGTTCCAACCGGATATTGGTGGAGGGTACATTGTCTTCGCCGAAGCGGTGGTAGAGCAATACAGATGCTGATTTATCTGCATAGGTAGGTGATAAGCTGAGTAGCATGCTAAACAGGCTTAAAATACATAGAAAAAAAGGCCGCATTTCAAAACTCCCTCCTTACTAGTCTTGCCTTGTTTGCGTGAAACTGGCAAGACGAAGAAAAAAATATACGAAAATCCCCCAACTTTCGGAGAGTAAAACCATGTCCATCAGTTTAAACGATCAAGCGCTTGACCAATTGTTTCGTGAAGCACGCAGCATCAATGTTTGGGAAGATAAACCCGTAAGTGATGAGCAAATTCAAGCGCTTTATGATTTGGTGAAAATGGGCCCTACAAGCGCAAATTGCTGCCCTGCACGTTTTCATTTTGTGAAATCTGATGCCGCGAAAGCACGCTTGAAGCCGCTTGTGATGGAAGGTAACGATACGAAGGTAATGCAGGCGCCTGTTACGGTAATTATTGCAAATGACATGGATTTTGCTGAAAAACTGCCTCAGCTGTTCCCGCATAATCTGGATGCGAAAAACTGGTTTGCTGATCCGGCTGTTGCAGAGGAAACTGCGATGCGAAATGCGACGCTTCAGGGTGGGTATCTGATTATGGCAGCGCGCAGCCTTGGGCTTGATTGTGGTCCAATGTCAGGTTTTGATAAAGCTGCGGTGGATGCTGAGTTTTTTGCGGGCACTAACCTTAAATCAAACTTTATCTGTTCTATTGGGTATGGTTCTTCTGAAGGTATCTTTGACCGCAGCCCTCGTCTTGCCTTCGATGACGCAGCGAAAATTCTTTAGGGTATAAAACGTGGCAATACTCGCGATTGATACATGTGAAAGCTATTGCTCTTCCGCTGTGCTACTTGCTTCCGGTGAGATGTTTTCGTCTGCGGATGCTATTGGCCGGGGGCATGCAGAACATTTAATTCCTCAATTAGAGGGTTTGATGGAGCAGGCAGGCATCAGTTACGCAGATATCACGCGCGTTGCCGTTACAACAGGGCCTGGCACTTTTACCGGGCTCCGCATTGGTCTGTCTGTTGCGCGCGGTATTGCGCTTGCACAGAATATTCCTTGTGTTGGTTTAACAGCATTATCCGTTTTGGCGGCGCAGGCACAGCAAGAAAAGCCGGGGCGTGTTTACAGTGTTATGAAGGGGCGAGGCGGACAGGTGTTCCTGCAAGCTTTTGTTGACCTTGAGGCTGATGGGCTTCCCAAAATGCTTGGTGAACCTATGAATATTGATGAGCCTGATGCGCTGCAAATGATAGAAGATAATCCTGGCCGAGTAGTAGGAAGTGGCGCCGCTCTTTTAGAGCTGAGTACAGAGCATGATCATGTCGATCCTGCCATTTTGGCCAGAATCGCACAAAATGTTAATCCCAAGATTTATCCTCCGGAACCCACATATTACCGCCAAGCTGATGCTGCGAAAGCAAAACGGCTTATCCCCATCGGTGATAGTTAATGGCTGAATCGGTCAGTGGAAAATATTCTGTAACGGCAGTTAATGTTTCTGACGAAGATACTATTGCGGCATTTTCTGAGGTGCATAGAGCTGCATTTGAGGCTCAGAATGAGAACGGGTGGGCTGAAAAATCGATTAAATCATCCTTGGAAATTTCTGGTACAGCCGGGTTTGTTTTCAAGGATGGAGAGCAGACGGTTGGTGCGTTAATGGTTCGTACAGTATGTGATGAATCTGAGCTCATTACGGTAGCGGTACATCCTGAATGGCAATTAAAAGGTGTAGGGAAGTGGATTCTTTCCTTCATGGTAGACTATCTGAAGGGGCAGAATGTAGCTACCTGTTTCCTAGAGGTGAGACAAGACAACTTAAAGGCAGTTAGCCTCTATTCAAAAATAGGATTTGTACAGGTGGGGTTTCGTAGAGGTTATTATCAAAATCGAGAAGGTAAAAGAACGGACGCCTTGTTGTACTCTTTCGATTTATTAAATAAAAAATAATAGTTAAAATTTTAACTATTATTTTTCTTTATATCTTTACTTGAATTTCAACTCTAATTACATGTAGCGTACCACTTCGGGAGGAAGCGTCGGAGTTGGGTACAGTATCATCAGTACTTTCAAATTGGGTTTTTGAAAGTACGGTATGTCCTAGCGCCTCAATGGATCTAATTAGAGGTTCGTTGGCGGCGGTATCCTCGAAGACAATAACGGTAACCGCTGAGTTGGGTAATTGGTCTATGTGCATCCGTGCTTTGACAAAAGCCATAGGGCAACTTGTGCCAATTAGATTTAATGCGTTCTGTTGGGTGGCTGAAGGCATAAAAGAACCAATGACTGAGGTTGAAACAAAGGCTTTGTATAGCACGTGGCTCTGAGGAACTAAACTGCGCAATGCAGTGAAAATAGAGTTATCCATTGTTATGCCACGATATAAAATAGAATGAGTAAAATGGAAGATACACAGGTTTTAAAACATGAACTGTTGGCGCTGACAACAGATATAGTTTCTTCACATGTGGCGAATAATAAAGTGGATGTGGCGGAGCTTCCGTCATTAATTAGTAGTGTATTTAATACTTTGTCGGGGTTGGGTGCCTCACAGGTTTCTGGACAGGACCGTCCGCGTCCTGCTGTGCCTATTAAAAAGTCAATCACGCCGGATTATATTGTATGCCTTGAGGATGGTAAGCAGTTGAAAATGCTAAAACGGCATCTGAAAACGCAGTATGGTTTATCTCCAGAAGAATATCGTGACCGGTGGGGGCTACCTGTAGATTATCCAATGGTTGCGCCAAATTATGCGGATCAACGTAGGGTTCTGGCGAAGAAAATCGGCTTGGGCAGAGATAAGCGCAAATAAGATAGTCAAATTTGATAAAAGCTTAGTGAATCGAACGTTTTAAATTGACGCTCGACTTGCTCTTCTTATTGAGTTATGCCATCTTTCCATTGAAATACCACTAAAACTATCTCATTTAGGGGAGTGCATTAGCTCATGCCTTCAAACACACCGTCTATTGAAGAATTATGCCTGCAAAAAGGCATGCGTATGACAGACCAGCGCCGTGTAATCGCGAGGGTTCTGACGGAAGCTGAAGATCACCCGGATGTAGATGAAGTTTATAGCCGATCAAAAGAAGTGGATGATGGTATCAGTATCGCTACTGTGTACCGTACGGTCCGCTTGTTTGAAGAGGCCGGTATTCTTGAGCGTCATGATTTTCGTGATGGCCGTTCGCGTTATGAGCCTGCATCTGATGATCACCACGATCACCTTATTAATGTTGAATCAGGTGAAGTGGTAGAATTTCACAGTGAAGAAATTGAGAAGCTACAGGAAGAAATCGCTCGCAAACTAGGTTATAAATTAGTAGACCACCGCATGGAACTCTACGGGGTGCCCCTTAAGGAAGAATAAGCGTTCTGGTGGATCGAAAATGGCAGAAGAATACGGCGGCTTAAAATCCAACTTGAAGTCTGATGGTTGGTCCAAGCTTGGTCTGGTTCGTGTTTCCAGTGTTATTGCCTTTTCTGTTTTGGTTCTTCCTTTCCAATATCTAATGATTAAAAGTGGCCTCCGGATTTGGTGGCCTATTGCAGGTTTCTGGCACCGTACTGTGTGCCGGATTATGGGGGTTAAGGTTCAGTTCAAAGGACTGAAGAAGCATAAAGGGCCTGTTCTTTATGCTGCTAACCACATTTCCTGGCTGGATATTATTATTCTTGGTGGCTCTCTTAAGAACAGCAGCTTTGTCGCGAAATCAGATATTGAAGGTTGGGGTACAATTGCCTCACTTTGTAAATTACAGAAAACTGTATTTGTAAACAGAGAGCGCCGTACCGATAGTGCGCGTCAGCGTGATGCCCTTAGTTCTCGAGTGCAGGACGGTGATAGTTTGATCCTATTCCCTGAGGGTACTTCCACCGATGGTGTGAAAATGGCGCCGTTTAAATCTGCCCTTTTCTCTGTGGCTGAACGGGCTGATGCAGCAACAGATCATAATCTCCTTATCCAGCCGCTAACCATTGCTTATACTGAGATGAACGGTATGCCGATTACGCGCAGTCAAAAGCCTCGTGTGGCATGGCTTGGCGATGTGGAGTTATTTGAGCATTTGCGCGAGTTTTTGGGCATGGCTCGTACAGTGGTCACAGTAGAATTTCATGAACCAACGAGTTTCGAGGCAATGGGGTCTAGAAAAGCGCTCGCGAAATACTGTGAAGCAGAGGTGCGGGGCGGATTAGAGCGTGCTCTTCGTCATGAAATGAAGTTGGGACCGAGGGAAAAGGTTTTGCTGGCAGCCCCTCAGGAAGCTCCTGTAGAAGAAGGCGTATAACCTTTCCATCCGGAAATCTTGACTCTCACCGCTTTGGTGCTAGTCTCCGGCACCTTTTGAAAACACACAGTTAACGGCACGGAGTTTTGCGGTCAGGTCGCGAAAGTTCCAGTATTTGCAGGAGAGATCCTCATGAGTAAAAAAGTATTCGTAAAAACATATGGTTGTCAGATGAATGTCTATGACAGTGACCGTATGACGGACGTACTGAAACCTCATGGATACGAAGTGTCTGAGTCTGCTGATGATGCTGATCTGGTGATTCTCAATACCTGCCATATCCGTGAAAAAGCCGCTGAGAAGGTATATTCTGAAATTGGCCGCCTAAAGCTGAATAAGCAGGAAAAGGCGGCGGAAGGTAAGGATACTTACATCGCTGTTGCTGGTTGTGTTGCACAGGCTGAAGGCGGCGAGATGATGAAGCGTGCGCCTGCCATTGATATGGTACTTGGTCCGCAAACTTATCACCGTTTACCTGAGCTTCTCAAAGAAGCTGAAGAACAGCGCGGTGGCGGTAAAAACCACGCTCGTGTGCTTGATACTGATTTCCCGGCTGAAACCAAGTTTGACTATCTGCCGGAAGAAAAAACATTTGATAATGCCGCTCAGTTTCTGACTGTGCAGGAAGGCTGTGATAAATTCTGTGCTTTCTGCGTAGTGCCTTACACGCGCGGTGCTGAATATAGTCGTCCGCTAAAGGCCATTCTGGAAGAAGCCCAGCGTATGGCTGATGCAGGTGTCGTAGAAATCACGCTTTTGGGCCAGAATGTGAATGCTTACCACGGTGATAAACCTGGTGGTGGTACAGCATCTCTTGCGGAACTGATCCGTGAGTTGGATAAAATCGACGGTATTGAGCGCATTCGTTATACCACATCGCACCCCAACGATATGGAAGATGATCTCTTTGATGTGCACGGCGAAGTAGCGGCTTGTATGCCTTACTTGCACCTGCCTGTTCAAAGTGGTTCTGATAACACGCTTAAAGCTATGAACCGCAAGCATACGCGGGAAGAATATTTCGCGATTATTGAACGTCTTCGTGCATCACGCCCGGATATTGCGCTTTCTGGTGATTTTATCGTTGGTTTCCCGGGTGAAACTGATGAAGACTTTGAGCAAACGCTTGATCTTGTACGCCGCGTTAAATATGCGCAAGCATATAGCTTTAAATATAGTCCGCGCCCAGGCACGCCTGCTTCTGCAACAGAAGATCAAGTGCCTGAATATGTGAAGTCCCAACGTCTTCAGCGTTTGCAGGCGCTTTTGAACGAACATCAACTTGAATTCAATGAAAGTAAGCTCGGTACAGAGATGGATGTGCTTCTGGAGCGTCCGGGTAAGCTTGAAGGTCAGTTGATTGGCCGTAGCCCATATCTGCAATCTGTTCACGTAGATTTAACAAAAGGTGGCGAGAACAAACTGGACGCTGGCCCAGATAACACTTACAATGCATATATGGGTAAATTGGTACGCGTGAAAATTGTTGATGCGGGACCAAACAGCCTTAAAGGGGAATTTGTCAGTCTTTTGAATTAATGGTGGTTCAAAAGGCGGCAGCTAAGGAGCCTGAAACCTTTTAATATGTACGCCAAGGCAAGCTCGGAGAGCGATCACTCTGCAGGGGTGCAAACCTCGGAAAACGGCAACAATTCGAACCAGAACCGTACGGTTATAGAGTTTGAAGATAATCGTTTAGCCGCAATTATTTTCGGCCAACACGACCATAACCTCGCTCGCATAGAACAGCGGCTTGGTGTCCTTCTTATAAATCGTGGAAATAGAGTTGCTATTGAGGGCAGCCCTGAAGCTATGGATCTCGCCAAGAAAGTTCTGGAAGAACTGTATGAGCATGCCAAGGCTGGCCATGATGTGGAAATGGGAGATGTAGACGGTGCACTTCGTATGATTGCCGGTGTTGACGAACCAGTTAAGAAGAAAACCCCTAAACCTGCTGCTGAAAGTAGGGCGCACAATAGCCATCTCAAAATCACCACTCGAAACAAGGTGATTATGCCGCGTTCCCCTGGGCAGGCTGATTATATGGCTAAGCTCCAAAAGAACGAAATGGTGTTCGGTGTAGGCCCTGCAGGTACCGGTAAAACATACTTGGCTGTTGCGATGGCTGTTTCGCGGATGTTGGCTGGAGAAATTGACCGTATCGTGCTGTCTCGCCCAGCAGTGGAAGCGGGTGAAAACCTTGGATTTTTGCCTGGTGACTTGAAGGATAAAGTCGATCCATACCTTCGCCCACTTTATGATGCGCTTTATGATATGATGCCAGCAGAGCAGGTGGAAAAACGTATTGCCAGTGGGCATATTGAAATTGCGCCACTTGCCTACATGCGGGGGCGAACGCTTTCAAACGCTTTTGTTATTCTTGATGAAGCACAAAATACCACACCAATGCAGATGAAAATGTTCCTCACCCGTTTTGGCGAGAATAGCCGCATGGTGGTATGTGGTGATCCAAGCCAGGTTGATTTGCCTCGTGGGACACGTTCTGGCCTTCGGCACGCTCTAGATATTCTTCGCGGTGTTGATGGTATTGCGGTAACGCGCTTTAACCAGAAAGACGTAGTACGCCATCCGCTTGTGGCTCGTATTGTCGATGCATACGGCGATGATGATGGACGGTAACCATACAGTGCCGGATGAATTTGCAAGGCTGCAGCTTGATGTGGAATTGAGCGATAGTATTCTTGATGCCGATGTGGATTGGGAAAGCCTGATTGTTCGGGCCACAAAAGCAGCACTTTCGGGTGGGTTATCTACGAAAAATGCTCCGATGGAGCTTTATATTGAACTGGTGGATGACGAGCAAAGCCAGCAGCTTAATTGTGATTATCGCGGAAAAGATAAACCAACAAATGTTTTGTCTTTCCCTGGTATTGAGCCAGATGATCTCCCCGCAGCATTTCTTGAGGCCCTAAAGGGCGGCCCGCCGGTCTTGCTGGGAGATTTAATGATTGCGGATAATGTTGTTATCCGCGAAGCAGCCGAGCAACAAAAGACCATTGAAAATCATTTGAGCCATCTTGTGGTGCATGGGGTTTTACATTTGCTGGGCTATGACCATATAGAGGATGAGGAAGCAGAGGAAATGGAAGCGCTGGAACGTGAAATTCTGGCAGGCCTCGGTATCTCAGACCCTTACGAGACGGAAGACTAATGCCTGACGAACAGAGCGAACCATCCAGTAGTAGGCCTAACGGCGGCTTTTGGAAGGGACTAAAAGAAAAGTTTGGATTTAAAAACGGTGAGACCTCTCTCCGGGAAAGCCTTGAAGAAGCGCTTGAGGAGCATGAAGAGGAAAACCGAATAAAAGCACTGGGGGATGAAGAGCGGGAGATGCTCTTCAATGTGCTTGAATATGGTACGCTCCGGGTGACTGACGTGATGGTGCCGCGTGCTGATATTGTCTCTGTTCCGCAGGATATTTCATACAGTGAATTAGTGAAGGTGTTTGCGGATGCTTTCCACTCTCGTATCCCCGTGTTTCGGGAAACGTTGGATGATGTGCTTGGTATGGTGCATGTGAAAGACGCGCTCAAGGAAGTAGCGGACGGTAAGGACCCTGAAGCTTTCAGTATCGAGAGTATTCAGAGACCGGTTCTTTTTGTGCCACCTTCTATGAAAGCAATCGATCTGCTCTCTAAAATGCGTCAAGGGCGTACCCATATGGCCATCGTAGTTGATGAATATGGCGGTACTGACGGCCTTGTGACCGTGGAAGATATTGTTGAGGAAATTGTTGGCGAAATTGAAGATGAGCACGATGAAATCGAAGAAGCTGATCTGGTAGCTCTTGATGGTGGCGGCTATGATGCTGATGCTCGTGTGGAAATTGACGAGCTAGAGGAATTGCTAGCGATTAACTTCTTGCCAGAAGATCAAGATGAAGATGTAGATACCCTGGGTGGGCTTGTTTTTGCGCTTGCGGGTTGCGTGCCAGAGATTGGTGAAGTAATCCTACATGAAAGCGGATATAAATTTGAAGTGGTGGACGCTGATCCGCGCAGAATACAAAAATTGCGTATTCACCCACCAGCGAGGGAATACATAGCCAAAAATGGCGACTAAATCTCAACAGAGCCAACCGCAAGGCTATGCTGCGCGGCTTCTCAATTTTCTAGATGGGCAAGGGCGATTTCGAATTGCGCTGATTGCCTTTCTGGGTGGAGCACTGCTTGCGCAGGCTTTCGCGCCGCGTAATTTTTTTCCTGCCCTTTTTATCGTGTTCCCGCTTTTTGTTTTGCTTGTTGATCGGGCACGTACAGGTGGTGAGGCTTTTGGCCGTGGCTGGTGGGCTGGCTTTGGGTTTCTATCTATCGGCCTGAACTGGATAAGCCATTCCTTTACCCAGCAGGATAATGTTCCTGCCATATTAGGGCCTTTTGCTGTGTTTGGCCTTTCTGCGTTGATGGCGATTTATATTGGCCTGACGTTCTGGTTGTCCTGGCGCATTAATACCCGCGGAATTGGCCGTGTGGTTTTGTTTGCTGCCAGTTGGACCCTTTTTGAGGGCGCACGCGGGATGTTGTTTACGGGCTTTCCGTGGCATTTGGTGGGGTCCGCTTGGTCTGAATGGCTTTCAGTTGCGCAGGCTGTTCACTATACAGGCGTTTATGGGCTTTCTTTTATAACAGTACTGGCGGCTGGTAGTTTGGCACTGTTGGTAACAGGCGGTTCGCTTAAGAAAAATGCCTTTGTTGTATTGCCGCTTTTGCTTGTTTTGCCAGTTATGTCTTTTACAGGGAAAAGTCGTTTAGATGCCAATGAAACACGGTATCATCTTGGTGTAACGCTTCGACTTGTACAGGCGAATGTATCTCAGCGTGACAAATGGCGTTCCTATCTGATCAATGACCATTTCGATAATCATATGCAGCTTTCTCGCGGCAATGATGCTGACGGTAAGGCGCGTGATGTAAAGCTGCTTATCTGGCCAGAAACAGCTGTGCAGCGCGAAACTTTTGATCGAGAAGGATCTCTGCAACGCTGGCGTATGTCACGTCTTTTGGAGTACGGTAATTTTGCTGTTACTGGTGTGCCGCGTTTTGAACGCCGTGATAACCGTATTCACTATTTTAACAGTTTGGTGGCAGTGAATTCTGAAGGCGACATTTACGCGCGCTACGATAAAAATCACCTAGTCCCTTTTGGTGAATATGTACCGTTTGCGTCTCTCTTTGAAGCGGTGGGGCTTGGTCAACTAACAGGTGGTGTGCCATTTTCCTCAGGTGCTGAATTACAGACAATTAATTTGCCAGGAGTGCCATCTTTCTCTCCTCTTATTTGTTATGAAGCTATTTTCCCTGGGCGGGTCGTGAGAAATGATGAACGTCCTGAATGGATGCTGAATATCAGTAATGATGCCTGGTTTGGCCTAACAAGTGGTCCCTACCAACATCTGGCGCTGGCACGTCTTCGTGCAATTGAAGAAGGTATGCCAATCGTACGGTCAACCAGCACAGGTATCTCTGCCGTTCTCGATAGCTTTGGCCGTACCGTGGGTGCTATGGGTTTAAACAAGCGGGGAGTGCTTGATCTCCCGCTTCCTGTTGCACTGGAAGCACCAGCTGTTGAAACTATTGTGCGTGTATATGCAGTTCTTACGCTGTGTCTTGGGCTTGTTATCGGGTTTGCGGTTGTTTCTTACGTAGGCTCAAGGCGCAAATAAAGCTTGGCTCCGGCGGCTAACTTCGGTTATAGGGGCGCTCATGAACGATACAGCCGATACAAAAAAAGAATTCCTCCCGCCAACACAGCGCTTTTTTGGGCGCCGTAAAGGGCCTTCTCTGTCTGACCGTAAGCAAGGCCTGATGGATGGCCTTCTGCCGCGTATCAGTGTGCAAATCCCTGAAGGGGATGATGAGCAGATTGATCTGGAAGCTTTGTTTGGCGCAAAGAAGGCAGAGGTTTGGTTGGAAATCGGTTTCGGTAAAGGTGAGCATATGGCCTGGCAGGGTCAACATAACCCTGACAAAGGTATGATCGGTTGCGAACCTTATTTAAATGGTGTTGCAGGCCTGCTTACGCAGATTGAAGAGCAGGGAATCGATAATATCCGTGTTTATGGTGATGATGCGCGTCATGTGCTTTGGAAATTGCCAGATGCGAGTGTTGATCGAGTTTTCCTGATTCACCCAGATCCGTGGCCGAAGAAGCGTCACGCACGCCGCCGTTTTATGAACCCAGATAATCTCAATGAAATTGCTCGTGTACTTAAGGATGGTGGTGAGTTCCGGGTGGGGACAGATCATCCTATCTACCGTGAATGGACAGCACTACAGATGTCTGCCCGCGAAGATTTCGAGTGGCAAGCCAAAGAACCATCGGATTGGCTTATTCGTCCTGATGACTGGCCTGAGACTCGGTATGAAGTAAAGGCCCTTGAAGGGCATGCAACATACTTCCGTTTCACGCGTTTGCCCCGTAAATAGAAGTTCCTCTCTTTTCTCTATACCGATTCGAAAAATAAAGAATCTATGTTGAATCCTGTGCTTTAGCTAAAAAGCGCAGGATTGCGTGCTTTTTGCCCTTGCCCCCGGGGTGTCTTGGGGGTATATAGGGGCCACTTCTCCTAGAGTATTGGTTAATTATTCAAGGGGTGAGCCTAGGCTCACAGCCACGATAACCTATATCTAAGGCGCAGTTTGTAGCAGTTTTGGCGCCGTAGATGAGTTGAGTTTGGAGAAGAAGGAAAGGACAAGCTTGGTGAGCGAAGCCGCAGATAAAATTTCTGATATCATTGAGGCGACTGTAGAGTCGCTTGGCTTTGAGTTGATTCGCGTAACATATGGCGGTGGTCGTAAGCCGACCCTGCAGATTATGGCGGAACGGCCTGACGGCACAATGAATGTTGATGACTGTGCGACGCTATCGCGGGAAATCTCCCTCCTGTTGGATGTGGAAGACCCGCTGCCTGAAGAGTATCTGCTTGAAGTATCTTCTCCTGGAATTGATCGTCCGCTCACACGCGTGAAAGATTTTGAGCGTTGGATCGGATTTGATGCCAAGATTGAGCTTAATGAACAGCTTGATGGACGCCGTCGTTTCAGAGGAAAGATGTTGAAGTTTGATGGTGAAACCATCTCCATCTCTACAGATGAGGGTGATTTTGATCTGGCTTATGCAGATGTTTCAAAAGCCAAGCTGTTATTAACTGATGAACTGCTTGAAGCGGTGCAAAAGAATGCGCCGGATCAAGCTGCCAATGAGTAAAGTTACGCCGATTGGTTAACTTTCAGGGGCTTGTCCCCTAGCAATGGAGTGAAGTCGATGGCATCTGCTGTCAGTGCAAACCGTCTTGAGCTACTGCAAATCGCAGATCTGGTAGCGCGCGAGAAATCTATCGATAAAGATATCGTTCTCGAAGCTATGGAAGAAGCTATCCAGAAAGCTGCCCGTTCCAAATATGGCGCGGAAAACGAAATCAGAGCACAGATTGATAAGAATAACGGTGATATCCGTTTGTTCCGTGTGCTTGAAGTTGTTGAAGAAGTTGAAGAGCCAGCGGTTCAAATCAGCGTTGAAGATGCGCGCGAAGATAAGCCAGACGCTGTCGTGGGTGACTTCCTTGCATCAAGCCTTCCTCCAATGGATTTTGGCCGTATCGCAGCGCAAACTGCAAAGCAGGTTATTGTTCAGAAAGTACGTGATGCTGAGCGTGAGCGTCAGTATAACGAATACAAAGACCGCGTTGGTGAAGTGATCACGGGTCTTGTAAAACGTGTTGAATATGGCAACGTGATTGTCGATCTGGGTCGTGCGGAAGCAATTATGCGCCGTGATCAAGTGATCCCGCGTGAGCATATTCGCCAGAATGAACGTATCCGTGGTTTCATTTATGAAGTACGCCGTGAAAACCGTGGTCCGCAAATCTTCATGTCTCGTACGAAGCCTGAATATATGGGCGCTCTTTTCGCTCAGGAAGTGCCAGAGATTTATGATAATATTATCGAGATCCGTTCTGTAGCGCGTGATCCTGGTAGCCGTGCGAAAATCGCAGTTCTATCAAATGATAATTCAATTGATCCTGTTGGTGCATGTGTTGGTATGCGCGGTAGCCGTGTGCAGGCTGTTGTAAATGAACTGCAGGGCGAGAAGATCGATATTATTCCTTGGTCACCTGATGTGGCTTCTTTCATCGTGAATGCGCTTCAGCCCGCTGAAGTTGCAAAGGTAGTGATGGACGAAGAAAGCAACCGTGTTGAAGTTGTGGTTCCTGATGATCAGCTGTCTCTGGCAATCGGTCGTCGTGGTCAGAACGTTCGTCTTGCATCACAGCTTACAGGCTGGACGATTGATATCATGACGGAAGCTGAAGAAAGCGAACGCCGTCAGGAAGAATTCATGTCTCAGAGTAAAGCATTTGTTGCTGCTCTTGATGTTGATGAAACACTTGCGCATCTTCTCGTTGCTGAAGGTTTCACTGAGCTTGAAGAAATTGCTTATGTTGAGCCTGAAGAGCTTCTTTCTGTTGAAGGTCTGGAAGAGGAACTCGTTGTTGAGCTTCAGCGCCGTGCAAATGATCATCTTGAAGCGGCCGCTCGTGAAGCTGAAGCTAAGCGTGTCGAGCTTGGTGTAGCTGATGAGCTAGCGGATGTTGAAGGCTTGACACCTCAGATGCTTGTAGCTCTTGGCGAAGATGAAGTGAAAACGCTTGAAGATTTCGCTGGCTGTGCCGCGGATGAGCTAACAAGCAAGGAAGATGGTATTCTGAAAGCCTTCTCTCTGACGCAGGACGAAGCTAGTGATATGATCATGGCTACACGTGTTGCTCTTGGCTGGATTACAGCTGAAGAAGCTTTTGGTGGTGTAGAAGAAGACACTGCTGAAGAGGCTGAGGAAGCGGAAGGTGAAGAAACTACTGAGGTTGAAGCTGTAGCTGAAGAAGCAGAAGCTTAATCACAGAATAGGTGCACTGAATTTGTTGGAAGGCGTATAATGCCAGAAAATGAAAAGCCTGACACAAGCGCAAAGTCGCGCAGGAAAAATGGGCGTCGGTGCATTTTAACAAACGAAACCGAACCAACGGAAAATTTGGTTCGGTTGGTCGAGGGACCAGATGGAACTTTGGTACCTGATCTGGCAGAGCGCTTGCCAGGACGTGGTATCTGGGTTTCAGCAGATGGGCCCAAGCTGCGTGAAGCGGTTGAAAACGGTCAGCTCCATAAAGCTGCATGCAGATCTTTGAAAGCCAAACTTTTGAAGAATGCGGTTCAGGGTGATCTTGCTGATTTGATTGATCGTTTACTGGTTCGACGAGTACTTGACCGATTAAACCTTGAACGCCGGGCAGGCAATTTGGTTACAGGCTTTGATAAAATCAAGGCAGCTATGACCAAAGCGGGTAAAGGAAAAGCTGGCATAAAGCCTGCGGTTCTGGTAACTGCCTCTGACAGCGGCGATGATGGGCGAAAAAAGATAAAAGCAGCTGTAGGCGATGTGCCTGAAGTTGCAGTGTTTGACCGGGATGCGCTATCTGATGCGCTGGGTCGTGATAATGTAGTGCACGGACTTTTGTTTGAAAGTGGCGGTGCCGAGAAGTTTATGGCTGATGTCAGCCGTTTGTTAAGTATGCGAGGCCTCGCCCCGCTGACTTGTGAAGCGCAAGGGAACGAAGAATAGTATGAGCGACGATAAGAAATTAACCCTGTCCGGCAAAACCCTTGGTGTAAGCAAAGGGGTTGAAACGGGCCAGGTTCGTCAAAACTTCAGTCAGGGACGCGGCAAGGCGGTAGTTGTTGAGCGCAAGAAAAAGCGTGTACTAACAAAAGGCGGCGCGCCAGAACAACCAGCAAAACCAGCAGGCCAAAAGCCAGCGGGTGGTGGTCAGAAGCCGGGTGGCAATAAGCCAAGAAAGCCTCGTGGTTATTCCCCAAAGAAACCGCAAAATGATGGCCGTGTTCTATCAAGCACTGAGCAGGAAGCTCGTGTTCGTGCGCTAGAGATGGCGAAGAAACGCGCTGAGGAGCAGGCTAAAGAAAAAGCTGCAATTGAAGCACGGCGTGCTGTGGAAGAAGCTGAACGCAAGAAGCGCGAAGCGGCTGAGAAAGCTACACGTGATGCTGAAACTGCTGCTGCAGAAAAGGCTGCTGCTGACGCGAAGAAGAAAGCAGAAGCTGCTGCTGCCGAAAAAGCTGCTGCAGAAGCAGAGAAGAAAAAAGCTGATAATGCTGCAGCAAAAGAAAAAGCCGCTGTAGACGCGAAGAAAAAAGCGTCTCTTGCAGCGCGTGCTGTACAGCTGAAGAAAGCAAATGAAGCGCGTCAAACACCTGCTGCTGGCGGTGCAACCGATGCCAATAAAGAAGATACACGCCGGGCAGCTAAGCCTAAGCGTAAGGACGTTAAAAAAGGTAACAACCAAAACGATCGTAACCAACGTGGTGCTCGCGGTCGTGGCGGTGATGATCGCCGCAAAGGCCGTCTGACAATTTCAAGTGCTACAGGTGATAGTGAGCGTCAACGTTCACTAGCGTCATACAAGCGTGCGCAGGCTAAGAAACGTGCTGCTGAAATGGGTGGACGTCAGCAACAGCAAGAACGCCAGAGCCGCGAAATTACAATTCCTGAAGGTATTACTGTACAGGAACTTGCTCAGCGTATGGCTGAAAAAGGCGTTGCAGTAATCAAGGTTCTTATGGGCCTTGGTATCATGGCAACGATCAATGAGGTTCTTGATCAGGATACAGCACAGCTTGTTGTGGAAGAGTTTGGTCATACTGCAAAACGTGTAAGCGAAGCAGATGTTGAAATCGGCCTCTTTGGTGAAGAAGATAAAGACGAGGACTTGATCTCTCGTGCGCCGATCGTGACAGTAATGGGTCACGTTGACCACGGTAAAACATCACTTCTCGATGCTCTTCGCAAAGCGAATGTGGTTTCGGGTGAAGCAGGTGGTATCACACAGCACATTGGTGCTTATCAGGTGAAAACAGATGGTGGTGACCTTCTGACATTCCTTGATACACCAGGTCACGCAGCCTTCACTGAAATGCGTGCACGTGGTGCCTCTGTAACAGATATCGTAATTCTGGTTGTGGCTGCTGACGATAGCGTTATGCCGCAGACTATTGAGGCGATTAACCACTCCAAAGCCGCTGGCGTCCCGATGATTGTAGCGATCAACAAAATGGACCGCGAAGGTGCTAACCCAGATAAAGTTCGTCAGGAACTGCTTCAGTATGAAGTAGTAACTGAAAGCTTCTCTGGTGATACACAGGAAGTGGAAGTTTCTGCGCTTAAAGGCACTGGCCTTGATAAGCTTAAAGAAGCGATCGCGCTTCAAGCTGAAATCCTTGAACTGAAAGCCAACCCGAACCGTGCTGCTGAAGGTGTGGTTGTGGAAGCGAAGCTTGATAAAGGCCGCGGCCCTGTTGCAACGGTTCTTGTTCAGCGTGGTACTCTGAAGGTTGGTGATATCTTTGTTGCTGGCGCTGAGTGGGGTAAAGTTCGTGCCCTTATCAATGATAAAGGCCAGCAGGTTAAAGAAGCAGGTCCTTCACAGCCGGTTGAGGTTCTTGGTTCAAATGCAACACCAGGTGCTGGTGATGACTTTGCGGTTGTTGATAGTGAAGCGCGTGCTCGTGAAATTACTGAATATCGCCAAGATCAACAACGTAAGAAGCGCCAAGCTGCTCTTGCTGCTCCGAAGACGCTTGAAAGCATCTTTACTCAGCTTAAAGAGAGCGATGGTAAGCAGGTGTTTGATGTTGTTGTGAAAGGTGACGTACAGGGTTCTGTTGAAGCTATTCAGCAATCTCTTGTGAAAGCTGGTAACGATGAAATCGAATGTCGTGTTATCCACGGTGCTGTAGGTGGTATTACTGAGACAGATATCGGTCTTGCTCAGGCGTCGAACGCACTTGTAATTGGCTTTAATGTTCGTCCAAGTACTCAGGCTCGTAAGCAGGCTGAAGAAGACGGCATTACCATCAAATACTACAACATTATCTATGATCTCATTGATGATGTGAAAGCAGCGATGGCTGGCCAGCTTGGTCCAGAGTATAAAGAGAACGTTGTTGGTCGTGCGAACATTCAGGAAGCCTTCCAGGCTGGTAAAGCCGGTAAGGCAGCTGGTTGTATGGTTACTGAAGGTAACATTCGCAACGATCTTAAGGCCCGTATCCTCCGTGATGATGTGATCATTTACGAAGGTCAGATTGAAAACCTACGCCGCTTCAAGGATGACGTGAAGAAGGTTGAATCTGGTCAGGAATGTGGTCTGACATTTGAAAACTATCATGACTTCAAAGCTGGTGATGTTCTTGAAGTTTACGAGCTAGAGGAAATCGCACGTATCCTTTAAGGGGCGTGCGGCCTTCTGGCTGCTTACTTAGGTAAAAGTTATGTCCAAGTCACGGTTTGATGGGGATGGTTCCCCAAGCCTGCGGCTATTGCGCGTGGGCGAAAATGTACGCCATGCGATCTCAAGCATTCTTGCACGCGGTGATGTGCAGGACCCTGATCTAGAGACTGCCTCTGTAACTGTTTCTGAAGTTCGGATTAGCCCTGATCTTCGGAATGCTACGGTTTTTGTTATGCCGTTAGGCGGCGATGAAGATGGCAAGGTAACCAAAGCACTGAACAAAAATAGTGCGTTCATCCGAGGCCAGATGAGCAAGGTTGTGCATATGAAATATATGCCGCGCCTTAAGTTCAAGCTTGATGAAAGCTTCGATGAAGCAAGCCATATTGATGCGATCCTCCGCGACCCTCGTGTTCAGCAGGATATCAAAACTCTGGCTGACGTATCGGACGACGAAGAATAGGGCACTTCCTTGGCGAGAAAACGCAAAGGCAACAAGATTGATGGCTGGCTGATCATTGATAAACCGCTTGGTATCTCAAGTGCAAAGGTGGTTGGCGCTGTTAAGTTCCATACAAAAGCACAAAAGGTAGGCCACGGCGGTACGCTAGATCCGCTAGCCTCAGGTATTTTGCCAATTGGTCTTGGTGAGGCAACCAAGACCATGCCTTATATTGTGGACGCTTCAAAAGAATATGCCTTTACGGTTCAGTGGGGAACTGCCACCGATTCGGATGACAAAGAAGGCGAAGTGATAGAAACTGGCGGTCGAACGCCTTCAAAAGAAGAAGTAGAAAATCTTCTGCCTCAGTTTACTGGTTCTATTGAGCAGGTTCCGCCCGCATACAGTGCCATCAAGGTAGACGGTCAGCGAGCTTATAAACTTGCACGTGATGGTGAAAAGGTGGAGCTCAAAGCCAGAACCGTTGAAATTCAATCACTTAAGTTAACTGATTTTGATGAAAAGGCTAATGAAGCCAGTTTTCACGTAACATGCGGTAAGGGTACATATGTGCGTTCGCTTGGACGCGATATCGCCAAAGCACTTGGTACATGTGCCCATATCACCGTTCTCCGCAGGCTGCGTGTTGGCCCCTTTACTCTCAACAAAGCGATTTCGCTGGAAAAGCTTGAGGAGTTGGGCCATAGTGCGCGCGCTGTGGAAGCACTTCTTCCTGTAACGACTGCACTAGACGACATCCCGGTGCTAGCCGTTACGGAAACGGAGGCTCAAGAGATCAGATTTGGTCGGAGTTTCCAAACTTCCAAAGCTAAGCGGGATGGCACTTATGTGCTGATGGTCGGTGATACGCCTTTGGCGATTGCTGAAGCCAGTGACGAACTTGTTCGTCCCCTGCGGGTCTTCAATATGTAACTTTATTTTTAGGAGAAGATCGATGTCGATTGCAGCTGATGTTAAAGAACAGCTTATTAAAGAATATGCAGTGAAAGAAGGCGATACAGGTTCCCCAGAGGTTCAGGTTGCTATTCTAACTTCACGTATCACTACGCTGACAGAGCACTTCAAAGATCACAAGAAAGATAACCACTCTCGTCGTGGTCTGATCAAGATGGTTAACCAGCGTCGTAAGCTTCTTGATTACTTGAAGGGCAAAGACCAGGAGCGCTACAAGTCGCTTATTTCTCGTCTAGGTCTCCGTAAGTAAGAATTTAGCGAAGGCCGGTTCATTTGGACCGGCCTTTTCTTTTTCAGGTGGGTTGCCTGAAAGTAAAACGCATACCTTGCCCGGCAATGGGGCCGTGTGAGGTTATATTTTTAGCGGGGTATGCCCAAGGGGGTATGCCGGGAACCATACGGTTGGGTAAGTATTTTTCCGGTGGTTCCGCGAAAGGAAAAAAATGTTCGATATTTATCGTAAAGAAATTGAGTGGGGTGGTCGTACTCTGGTTCTCGAAACTGGCCACATTGCGAGACAAGCAAGCGGTGCTGTAATGGCAACATATGGTGATACAACAGTGATGTGTACTGTTGTTGGTGCCAAATCAGTAAAGCCGGGTCAGGACTTTTTCCCGCTTACTGTTAACTACACAGAAAAATACTATTCTGCGGGTAAAATTCCTGGTGGTTTCTTTAAGCGTGAAGGTCGTCCAACAGAGAAAGAAACTCTTGTTAGCCGTCTGATCGACCGCCCAATCCGTCCACTATTTCCAGGCGGATTTAAAAACGAAGTGCAGGTTATCTGTACAGTTGTAAGCCACGATCTTGAAAACGATAGCGATATCGTTGCAATGATTGGTGCCTCTGCTGCTCTTTGCCTATCAGGTCTGCCGTTCATGGGGCCAATCGCTGGTGCGAAAGTTGGCTATAAAGATGGCGAGTACATCCTGAACCCATCACTTGAAGGTGTTAAGGAAAGCGATCTTGAACTTGTTGTTGCGGGTACATCAGATGCTGTTCTTATGGTGGAATCAGAAGCAAAAGAACTTTCTGAAGATGTAATGCTTGGTGCTGTTGAGTTCGGTCATAACGCATGTAAGCCAGTGATTGATGCTATCATTGATCTTGCTGAGCAAGCTGCGAAAGACCCATGGGAACTTGCAGAAGGTCCAGATACATCAGCTCTTAAAGCGAAAATTGCTGAAGTTGCTGAAGCTGATCTACGTGCTGCTTATGAAATTATTTCTAAGCAGGACCGCGTCGCGAAAATCAACGAAGTGAAAGCTGCAATTGCTGAAGCTGTAGCTCCGGTACTTGAAGAAAACGAAGAGCTTACAGAGCAGATGGTGGGTGATCTCACTAAGAAGCTTGAAAGCGCTATCGTTCGCGGCAACATCCTTGAAACTAAGAAACGTATCGATGGTCGTGGTCTTGATGATGTGCGTGATATCCGCGCTGAAGCAGGTATTCTGCCACGTACACACGGTTCTGCACTGTTTACACGCGGTGAAACTCAGGGTCTTGTTGTAGCGACACTTGGTACAGGCGAAGATGAGCAGATCATTGATGGTCTTGAAGGTTCATACCGTTCAAACTTCATGCTGCACTATAACTTCCCTCCATTCTCTGTTGGTGAATGTGGCCGTGTTGGTTTCACAGGTCGCCGCGAGGTTGGTCATGGTAAGCTTGCATGGCGCGCTGTGAACGCAGTTCTGCCAACAGCTGAAGAATTCCCATACACAATCCGCATTGTTTCAGAGATTACTGAATCAAACGGTTCGTCTTCTATGGCGTCTGTATGTGGTGCATCTCTATCCATGATGGATGCTGGTGTTCCAATCACACGTCCAGTTTCTGGTATTGCTATGGGCTTGATTAAAGAAGGCGATGATTTCGCTGTTCTTTCTGATATTCTTGGCGATGAAGATCACCTTGGTGACATGGACTTTAAAGTAGCTGGTACATCTGAAGGTATCACTGCACTGCAGATGGATATCAAGATTACTGGTATCACAAAAGAGATCATGGAAGTTGCGCTTGAGCAGGCTGGTCGTGGTCGTGCCTATATCCTTGATGAGATGAACAAAGGTCTTGCTGACGCTCGTACAGAGCTTTCTGAGCATGCTCCTCGCATTGAAACAATGAAGATCCCTGTGGACAAAATCCGCGAAGTGATCGGTACAGGTGGTAAAGTGATCCGTGAGATCGTGGAAACTACTGGTGCGAAGGTTAACATCGAAGACGACGGTACAATCAAGATCGCATCTTCTGTTGCTTCACAGATTGAAGCAGCGAAAGACTGGATCATCGGTATCGTTGCTGAGCCAGAAGTTGGCACAATCTACAAAGGTAAAGTTGTTCGTATTATGGACTTCGGTGCGTTTGTTAACTTCATGGGTAGCCGTGATGGTCTGGTTCACATTTCAGAGCTTGTTGAAGAGCGCGTTGAAAATGTGACTGACGTTGTGAAAGAAGGCGACGAAGTTTACGTGAAGTGTCTTGAGATTGATGGCCGCGGTAAGGTTCGTCTGTCTATGCGTGTTGTTGATCAGGAAACTGGTGAAGAAGATCCTGATGCACGCCCTGCTAAAGCTGCTCCGCAGAAAAAGCGTGGCCAACGTAAAGACCGCGATTAATTTCCGATAAAAAATGTTATACTGGTGCAGAATTTCCTGCGCCAGCTACTCCTGCGAGGGGCAGGGGAACTTGGGAGAGTTTAATGAGTTTTAGCCTTAATTCGATCCGTATGGGTGGTAAAGAGGTGTTGCCACTTATCGAAGGTGGTAAAGGCGTTGCCATTTCAACTGGGGCAAGCAGTGGTCCTTGGGCTGCAGCTGGTGGAATTGGTACTATTTCTGCTGTTATCGCAGATAGCTATGATGAACACGGTAATATCATCCCGCATGATTACATGGGTAAAAGCCGCCGTGATCGCCATAATGAGATGATTGATTTTTCTATTAAGGGCACCATTGATCAGGTGCGTAAAGCTTGGGAAATTTCAAAAGGCGAAGGCCATATCAATATTAATATGCTTTGGGAACTAGGCGGCGCGCAGAAAATTCTGCATGGCGTTCTGGAAAAAACCAAAGGCATGATCCACGGGGTTACCTGTGGTGCGGGTATGCCGTTTAAGCTGGCGGAACTGGCTTCAAAATACGGTGTGCATTATTATCCAATCGTATCTTCAGGCCGTGCTTTTAACCTGTTGTGGCGCCGTGCGTATAAAAACGCGGCTGACCTTCTGGGCGGTGTTGTTTACGAAGACCCTTGGCGTGCAGGTGGCCATAATGGCCTTTCAAACGCAGAAGACCCAACAAAGCCGGGCGATCCGTACCCACGGGTATTAGAGTTACGTAAAATCATGCGCAAGCTTGGCCTGGACCATGTGCCGATCATTATGGCGGGTGGTGTTTGGAACCTGAAAGAATGGAAAGACTGGATCGATAACAAAGAGCTTGGTCCGATTGTTTTCCAATTTGGTACGCGCCCACTTCTTACAAAAGAAAGCCCGATTTCTGAGCGCTGGAAGAAGAAGCTTCTTGAACTGAAATCAGGCGATGTTCTTTTGCAGAATTTTAGCCCGACAGGCTTTTTCTCAAGCGCAATTAAGAACAGCTTCCTTGGTGAGCTTGTTGGCCGTAGTGACCGTCAGGTAGACTTCCGCACCGAGCAAGATGAAGAGTTCAACACCGAAGTAATGGTTGCTCGTAAGAAATATATCGTACGCGGTGAAGATGCAGCGAAAATTGAAAACTGGGTAGCGGCTGGTTACGACCAGGCGATGAAAACACCTGATGATACGCTCTTGTTTGTGGATGCTGATAAGGCAACTGAAATCCGTAAGGACCAAAAAGACTGTGTTGGTTGTTTGAGCCAGTGCCGTTTTTCTAGCTGGGCGGATAATGAGAAGAATTCAACAGGCCGACTTGCTGACCCGCGTAGCTTCTGTATTCAGAAAACACTCGAAGACGTGGCTCATGATGGTAACATCGAAAAGAACCTTCTTTTCGCAGGTCATAATGCTTTCCGTTTTGGTTCTGATCCATTCTACTCGAACGGGTTTGTGCCGTCAGTGAAGCAGTTGGTTGACCGTATCATGACAGGCGATTAAGCCTTCAGAACATGTTTTAGAGAAGCCCGGTTGGATAACCGGGCTTTTTTTATGGGCGCAAGGTTCCCTGATGAAAAAGGATCTGCCAATCGCCGTTTATCCGTGACCATATGGAGCTTCTAAGAGACCCTTTTCTCGCGGTATCATCTGTTAGTGTGCGCGGCGGAATCAAATAAGTGACATGCACGGTTTTTTCATCAATAGATACCGCCTGAAAATCTTCTAACTCATAGTCTGTAAAGCTGGTTTCAGTAGCCAGTAGGTCCATGATCTCAGCTTTACTGAAAATGCGACCAGAAGAACCGAACTCTTTGAAGTTATCTGACAAAATATTTTGCAGAAAATTTTTATCTGTCCGGCAGGTGGATTTTGCTAGTTTTTTCTCTAGCGTATAAAGAGCTTTTTTCTCGGATTCATTGATCATGTAACTAACTGATGTTATTATGTTCTTAGGTCTCACGCTTGCATGTAAGTGGCTTGAATCACTTTCTTATTTCCTAGTTAACCTTAATAATCACTCTTCAACTAGTTAAAATTCTAAGGAATTGGAGAAAGTTTCTAAAGATTATGCCGCTACACTTAATCTGCGTGATTGGAAAGTGGTTTAAATGTCGTATGAAGAGTTGAATGCGCTTGTTGCAGTTTCTTCCCCAGAACTATCAGCAGGTGTTTGTGAATTCTTAATTTCTAAAGGTATCAAGCGTGTGCGTACAGCTGACTGTATGCATGAAGCGATTGATTATATGTTGAAGACAGAGATTTCCCTCTTTGTCATAGATGGTCAGCTACTAGCGACACATGAAGATCTTCGTAAGTTGATAGTTGGTGTAGACTTCGCTCGTTTCATACGTATGTGTGAAGGGCCAATGGCTGAGGCTCATGTGATCTTTTTCCGGTCCAGCACTGATGAGATGGACTTGATTGAAGCGAATAATGAAATAATGGAAGCCCGGCAGGCCGGTGTAACTTGTATCCTGCCACAGCCCTTTAATGCTGAACGATTTGAAACTATCGCAGAGCCGTTCATACTGCACCCGCAGCCTTTCGTCCGATCTGCAGATTATACAGGTCCTAGCAGGCGCATTGTTGATGTACCTGTTTCGGTGGAACGTAGAAGCGGCAAAAACAATCCTGGGCCTGCTAACGATGATGACAGTGATGAACTGAGCTTTGGCTAGCCAAGCTCTCTGTGCATCACGAATGAAGCAGCATGCTCTTGCCCGACAATGAGGCTTGGACCATCAGCCATAATCTTGAAATTATGTTTGGCGTAAAAGCGTTGTGCACGAATATTTTTTTGTGCCACGAGCAGCCAATGTAGTTTCATATCTCTGTTTGTTTCTTCCAGTTTTTTCAAGAATGTTGCTGCCAACCCTGTACCGTGGGCTGAGGGCATCAGATAAAGCTTATCAATTTCAAAGGCAGGAGTATCCGGCTCTAGTAAGCTCGGCTTATCATGAAACACAAAAACACCTTCCAGATCATGTTCCCGTTTAGCTAACCACACAGATGTAATCGGAGTAGAAAGCCAACTGTCCACTTTTGCTTCCGTATAATTGAGATCAAAATATTCTTCGATATCTGCGGGTTGGTACCGGTCGGGGTAGGCCGCTCTGAAGCTTTCTTTCAGAAGCGTAACAATAGCTTGTGTATCGTTATCTGTAGCTTGGAACAAAGTATAAGGCTTGGTGGTCATAAGGCCCGTTTCATATAAACAACGTCATCTTCTGGGTTGAAGTTATAAGGGGCTGTTTCTTCAAAGCCGAGCTTTTTATAGAGATTAACAGCTGCTTCCAGACGCCTCAGGCTATCAAGCAGCATGGTACTGTAGCCCTCATTTTTAGCTTCTGTAAGCAGCACGTCGCAAAGTGCACGTCCTGCGCCTGTTCCTTGCGCCTCAGGTAAAACATAAAGGCGCTTCATCTCGCACACATCATCGCTGTGTCTCTTGAGCGCTACCGCGCCTAGCGGTTTATCATCCATCTTTGCCAGAAGAAGAAATTCATAAATCTTTGGGAACTCTGCCATCTCGCTATCAATCCCCTGAAATCCAAGATCGATAGGCAGGAAAGCAACAAACGCTTCGAATATCCGTTTAACAGCAGCGGTATCTTCGGCGGTTTCAGCCCGTGCGATAGTTACTTTATTTTTCATGATCGCCACGCCATTCCATATAACAGTTGGTGCAAAGATATTCACCGCCGTTTGGGTGTTCACCCATTTCAAAGCCCAGTTTTTTATAGAGTGCGACGGCCGCAGTTAGTATGGTGTTGCTTTCAAGGAATAAGGTTTTGCCACCTACTGTTTTGAAACGTTCAATCACAGCTTCACCAAGTAAGCGGCCGTAACCTTTCCCTTTGCCTTGGTCCGTTACGCCCATCTTTGTCAGTTCGTAAACACCATCACCATGATTTTTCATGCCAACGGTGCCAATAACTTCATCGCCTTCCAGCACAAAGAAAACTTCACCGCCATTTTTCAGCAATACTTCCTCAGGCTTGGTCAGCATCTCTGTATGCTGAGGTTCAACGGTAAAGTCCTTAGATAGCCACGCCATGGTGATGTCATAGAAAGCTTTTTTGTATTTCGGGTCATAGGAAATAATACGGCCAGTCATCTATGCATCCTCTCGCCATTCCATATAATAGTTTGCCCGTTCATAAGGGCTTTCAAAAGGGCTCGGCAGCTCGACAAATCCGATACGTTTATAGATACGGATTGCAGGTTCAAGAAGCGTGTTGGTTTCAAGGAATAGTTTGCTACCAGCACGTGCCTGAAAACGCTCAATTACTTTGTTACATAAGGCTGTACCAACACCGCCTTTATGAAGGGTTGGGTCAACCGCCAGTTTGGTAAGTTCAAAAACACCGTCGCCCGTTGGTTTCATCGCCACGCAGCCGATAGCCTTGCCTTTATCAACAGCGAAAAATATCTCCCCGCCTTTACTGAGAATATATTCTTCAGGCTGCGAGAGCACCTTTTCGTCTATTGGTTCCACCACGAAATATTTCTTCAACCATGCAACATTGAAATCATAGAAAGCTTGTTTGTAGTTGGCGCTGTAGGGTTCAATGGAAAAGCTTACATCATTGGTATCTGCGGCGAGTTTTTCTTTGGCCCGATCATAAAGGCTTTTCTGGTTATAAACTTCTTCAGTACGGCAGATGGCGTCAAGGAGACTGATGTTTGCTTCCTCCATTACATCTTTCATACTGGCCTCTAAAGCTTGCCAATAAGGGCGCAAATCATCAGCAAGTTGTTTGCCTCTTGCGGAAAGTGCTACGAGCTTTTGACGCCCGTCTGAGGTGGCATCAGTTTCTACTAAATCTTCAGCAATCAGTTTCTTCACTGTTTGGCTAACAGCAGAATGGCTAAAGCCTGCAAGCTTCGCGATATCTGCGATAGGCATCGCACCGCGCAGTGCAAGCGCATATATCACATAGAAGTAACTCACACGGAAATTAAGCCCGGCTTCTTCATAAAGCTTATCAGCGTCTGCCGACATAGCCTCATAAAGCCGCCTGATACGGGTGCCAATCCCAAGCTCCAGATAAATTTCTTCCTGTGACATATACGCAAACTCCTCACTGTCAGGTAGGATAAGAAATTATATAAGTACTTACATAAATTATTCAAGAAAGAAATTGCAGGCCATTATTTGAATAAATCTTGTGAACCTAATAGGGGGGGAAGGCTTAATTAATCACTTCGCGGCTATATACGCCCCACAGGTGATGACGTTCAATCCAGCCTTTCGTACCTTCGATTTCCAGTTGGCACCAATCATCCGCACATTCAATGATGTGACCGATTACACCCTCCTCAGCTGTAATAGCGAGTTGGGAATTCGTGTCTTTGCTGCGAAATAGTGATTTGGTGCCCCCCATCATCATTGCGGTACGACGCCCTACTAAAAGTGCAAGATGTATCCATCCTGTGGAGCCTTCATGGTCTCTGACCTTCCGCCATGGGCCTTTCTCGTCTATAACTTCAAGCGGTAGGTATTTGCGTTTGTATACCCACATGATGGGATACTGGCGGCCCGGACCAGTGCGCATGTTAGCTTCTGTTGCATTCATGGAAACAAACCGCGGCAATGGATTTCCGCTTGCGCCCACATTCTGGGCAAGACTGGTTCCTGTTATTGAAAAGGCGCATAAACACACCACAAGTATAACAAAATGCCTCATAACCGCGATTCCCCCTCGCTTGGCGTTTGAAACAAGCGCTCCCTTCTGGTACAGAAGCCTTAAGTCTGTGCTCGAGCGCTTTTCTCGCTCGACAGAAAAGGTTATTTTGCATCATGAGTCAAACAGGAAACCGTATTCGGCCTAAGGTAATTGTAACGCGCAAGCTGCCAGACAGCATTGAAACGCGGATGGCTGAACTATTTGATGTAACGCTGAATTTGGCAGATAAGCCCTTAGCGGAAGAGCAGCTTAAAGCCGCTGTTGCTGAAGCGGATGTGCTTGTGCCAACCGTAACTGATTCTATCAGTGCAGAGGTTTTGGCCGCGGCTGGTGACCAATTGAAACTGATAGCTAACTTTGGCGCTGGCGTGGACCATATTGATATGGCGGCTGCCAAAGAAAAAGGGATCGCGGTTACAAACACACCGGGCGTACTCACCGAAGATACGGCTGATCTTACTATGGCGCTTCTCTTGTCAGTACCGCGCCGCATTTTTGAAGGTGAAAAAATTCTTCGTGCTGGCGAGTGGAGTGGCTGGACACCAACATTCCTTATGGGCCACCGTATTCAAGGTAAACGCCTTGGTATTATTGGTATGGGCCGTATTGGTCAGGCGGTGGCAAGGCGCGCTAAAGCCTTTAATATGGCTGTTCATTATCATAAGCGTTCACGCTTGCCTGAACAGATCGAAGGTGAGCTTGAAGCGACATACTGGGAAGACTTAGATGAGATGCTGAGCCGTATGGATTTCATCTCCATCAACTGCCCGCTTACAGATGAAACGTTCCGTCTTCTTAATCGCGCACGCCTTAAGAAGCTGCAGCCACATGCGATTGTGATTAATACTGCTCGTGGTGAAGTGGTGGATGAGGAAGCGCTCGCTGATCTTATTGAAGTGGGCCGAATTGCTGGTGCTGGCCTTGATGTGTTTGAGGAAGAACCAACCATTAATCCAAAGCTACTAGAGCTTGAAAATGTAGTGCTGCTGCCGCATATGGGTTCTGCTACAATAGAGGCACGGGTTGCAATGGGTGAAAAAGTGCTTATTAACATCCGGGCATTTGCCGATAAGCACCGTTTGCCGGACCGGGTTATCCCAGATTAAGCGTTAGCCTGAATAATACAGCGCGGTATTTGCCGCAGTTAAAAACAAGAAAAGTAATAAGTAACGGCCATGACCGAATTAAAGAACATTCGCAACTTCTCAATTGTTGCGCACATTGACCACGGAAAATCCACACTTGCTGACCGCTTGATCCAGCACACAGGTGCTCTTGAAGATCGCGAAATGAAGCAGCAGGTGCTTGATTCCATGGATATTGAGCGCGAGCGGGGTATTACGATTAAGGCGCAAACAGTGCGCCTTGAATACCGTGCGAAAGATGGTGAGATATATGTTCTGAACCTGATGGACACGCCGGGCCACGTGGATTTTGCCTATGAGGTAAGCCGATGCCTTTCTGCCTGTGAAGGCTCGCTTCTTGTAGTGGATGCCAGCCAGGGCGTGGAAGCGCAAACGTTGGCGAACGTATATCAGGCGATTGAAAATGATCATGATATCGTTCCAGTTCTCAATAAAATCGACCTGCCAGCGGCTGAGCCTGAGCGGGTGCGTACTCAGATTGAAGATGTGATTGGTATTGATGCCTCTGAAGCTATCGAATGTTCTGCGAAATCGGGCATTGGTATTGAAGAAGTTCTGGACGGTATCGTTGAGCGCTTGCCAGCGCCAGAAGGTGACCCGGATGCACCGCTTAAAGCCATGCTGGTGGATAGCTGGTACGATAGTTATCTGGGCGTGATGGTTCTTGTGCGTGTGATCGACGGCACCATCAAAAAAGGCCAGACCATTAAAATGCTCGCAGCTGATAGTGAGCATAAAATTGACCGCGTTGGCGTGTTCACACCAAAGGGTGTGATGGTGCCGGAACTGGGGCCGGGTGAAGTTGGCTTTATTACAGCGTCTATCAAAGAAGTGGCTGACACTCACGTAGGTGACACGATCACTGATATTAAAGTGCCGTGTGAGGAAGCATTGCCAGGCTTCCAGCCAAGCCGTTCTGTAGTATTCTGTGGCCTGTTCCCTGCCGATACGTCTGAATATGAAGCGCTTAAGGAAGCGCTGGCGAAATTGCGCTTGAATGATGCCAGCTTTGAATTTGAAACCGAAAGCTCTACAGCGCTTGGTTTTGGTTTCCGCTGTGGTTTCCTTGGAATGCTGCACCTTGAGATTATTCAGGAACGTATCAACCGTGAGTTTGATATTGAGCTTATCACCACAAGCCCAAGCGTGATCTATCATATCTATATGAAGAACGGTGAACGGGTAGAGCTGCATAACCCGGCTGATATGCCTGATGTGACCAAGATTGACCGTATTGAAGAACCGTGGATTGACGCAACAATCCTTGTGCCGGATGAGCATCTGGGCACAGTTCTGAAGCTTTGTGAAGACAAGCGCGGTATTCAGGAAGACCTTACTTACGTTGGTGCTCGTGCAATGCTTAAGTATAAGCTGCCGCTCAACGAAGTGGTTTATGACTTCTATGACCGCCTTAAATCTGTAAGCCGTGGTTACGCAAGTTTCGATTATGAGCTTCGCGGTTATGAAGAATCAGATCTTGTGAAAATGTCTATCCTTGTGAACGCTGAGCCAGTGGACGCGCTTTCCATGCTTGTGCACCGCACGCAGGCAGATAGCCGTGGCCGTGCGCTTTGTGAACGCCTAAAGGATTTGATCCCGCGCCAGCTGTTTAAAATTCCTATTCAGGCAGCGATTGGCGGTAAGGTTATTGCCCGTGAAACCATTTCCGCTATGCGTAAAGATGTAACAGCGAAATGTTATGGCGGTGATATTACCCGTAAGAAAAAGCTTCTTGAGAAACAGAAGAAGGGTAAAGCCAAGATGCGTATGTATGGTAAGGTGGAAATACCGCACAGTGCATTTATTGCTGCCTTGAAGATGAGAGAAAATTAAAGATTGAATCGGATCAATTTTCTCAAGTTAAACATTCCGCCTATTTCAAATAGGCGGGATTTTTTTATGCTTTTTGGAGAGATTTTCTAAAAACAAGGCATAGAATATATTTTTTTAACGTGTTGTTAACATAAGTTTGAGAACCTAATACTGCTGATACAGCCTAATAGCTCCCTTGATCTGACTGTGTCGCGCGGAACCGCATGTCCTCCCCCGAATGCGGTTCCGTTTTTTTATGCTTCTTCCAAACTCGAATAATGATTGCATTGTTGACCGGTATGTTTTTCAATAGGCATAGGTAACAAGCGGGTAATATTATGCGAAATCTGCTGCGAATATTTATACTTACAGGTTTTCTATCAGTTGGTTTTTCATCTGCTCAAGCACAGAGCGGCTTGAACGAGACCGATCCAAGGCAAATGTCGCTTGACCTTTATGCTGGTATTAACCGCGAGGTGTTGCCGGAAAGCCTTGCTCTACAGCTACGTGATATTATTCAATTGTTTCGTTACCGTTGCACCCGTGTAACTGATTATCAGGTATTTCAGCAGCGTCCCAATCTGATTGACTTAAAAGTAAAATGCTCCGGAGACCCGTTGTATGGCGTGACTGTGGCCTCTAATGGGTTTGTTAGTGTTTTCGGCGGTAACGGTATATTATCAGGTTTTGATCGGCGTGATGGTCTTATTCTCAGCTTCCGAGTGGAGGGAGAGACAACGGATTCTAGTTTAACTGTGGATCAAGCGTTTGATGAAACTGTGAACCGGATCGAAATGGGAGATGAGTTTGATTACATCTATCTGTTAAGCACTTTTATGATGATTGTAGCTTTTGGGATTATCGTGGTTGTTGTTTGGCTGAAGATGTACAGATTTAAGCAAGGCAGGAAACCTCGCCAACGCCATAAGCCGATGCAGAAACATAGGGTACGTTTATCTAGTAAAGTGAAAGATCAGCTGATTGAAGAGTCTACTGAAGTTGCCAAATACGTGCATCGCCACCCTTCAGGTGTTTATCTTGCTGTTGGTAAAACAGGGAAGCGTAGATTGTTTCAGTCTAGATTGTGGGCGGTACTATATGCCCGCCTGGGTATGAAACTGTTTGAAACTTCAATTGAAGAAGCTGCCGCTGAAGAAGAGCCTGCAAGCTAATATATTAACGCCTTCCGCCGAAAGGGGACTCCCATGTAATGCCTGTTACATGGGCTACTAAATTAGCGGCCAGAATTAGAAAACCCATCATCGCAAAAAACTGCCAATAATAATAAGGAACGATAGGTACTTGGCCAATTTGCTTATGCTTTTGCTTCCAGGCAGCAATGGCGTACACGAAGCAACAGGCTAACATGCCACCGATAAGATAATATGTTGTCATAATTAGAGGTTTGTTCTTGGTGTGAAATCCGGCTTTCCGAAATGATAGCCTTGGCCGAAGTCAACACCAAGTGTTTTCAAGAATTCAGCCTGGAATTTATTCTCAACATGCTCGCCAATAGTTTTTACGCCCAGATCGTTACAGAGTTTCACGATAGAAAGCAGGAATGTGGGGCGGTAACCTGGCGCATTCATATCTTGGACGTAAGCGCCGTCAATTTTTACGAAATCAACATTGAAAGCCCTGAGATACTGGTATCCGGCAGCACCCGCACCAAAATCATCAAGACAAACACGGTAATTGGCAGCTTTCAGGTCATTCAGGATTGCTTCGACCTTTTCAAAGTTCTCTACACCCGTGGTTTCGGTAAGCTCAAGCAATAGTGAATGGGCAATGTCTTTTGCACTCAGAAGTGTTTTCATCAAAGGGTCTACAAACCTGCCGCTATCGAGCGTACGCCCGGACAGGTTCACAGCAAGCGTAACTGGGGTTCCCAGCTTTTTCATTTTACGGATATAATCAATGGCTTTATGGCATAGAGCAATGTCGAATTCTTCAATAATGCCAACATCTTCAGCGAAGCGGATTACCTCAAGAGGTGTGCTATCACCCATATTGTTGTTAAAGCGGGAGAGTACTTCGTTATGATGAATATCACCGGTTTTCAGATCAAGCACTGGCTGGAAAGCGATGTTGAAGTTACCGCTTTCTATCATGCTGCGCATGTTGGTGACACGCTTTTGTGCAGCACCCGCCATGTCCTCATAGGCGTTAGTTAGAGATTCGAAGGTAACATTCTTTGGGTCTTTACAGAATTGATTGAGAATATAGGAAAGTGTTCTCAAAATCTGATCTTCAGAAACATCGCCCCCCTCAGCGGAAATCGTTGCACTGCTGGCTGTCAGGGTTACGTTTTCGTCGACGGATTTAAGGCTATTGGTTAGGTGTTCACCATCTGCTTTGTTCTTATGCAGGAAGGCAAATTCTTTTTCCCCAATCTGGCTTGCGGACTGTCCGTCAACAGACAGGGTTTTCATATGGGCGGCAACACGCTTCAGAAGTTGCCGCATATACCGTGGACCAAATTTCTCTTTTGCCTCTTCAAAGCCATCAACAGCCACGGTGGTCATATAGAGATTGCTGGAGCTTGGTGTGTTTGCCATGGTGCTGGATGCCATTTCCATAAAGGCATCTTGTGTGAGAAGACCAGTTTCCTCATCTACAGCGCTATCGCTTACACTCGTGCCAAGCGGCGCTGAGCGCAAAGCAAGAAAGGTATGAGTACCTTCTTGCTGTGGCATGTTCAGTGCAAATGCGCGCAGCGCAATTGATCTACCGTCGTTTGTATTGAAACGAAGTGGTAAAGGTCCGATACGGCCTTTGTGGCTCAGATGGGTGACAAGGGCATGATAGATATCGATATCATCTTTATCCACGATGCTGTCGATGCTTTCCCCAATAAGGCTTTTACCTTGTGGTGTGATGCGATCAGATGCGCCGCCAGCAAATAGAATCTTTCCTGAATTATCCAGTTCCAGAAAGATTTCAGCAGCGGCAAAAGCAAAGGCCACAAACCGTTCACGTTCTTTTCTGGTTTCTTCAAGTAACCCGGACATAGCCCCCCCAAGAGCATGGAATTGATTATAGAAATATACTGAATATCACCACCTTAGTCACTTTAAATGGGTAAGTATGAATAAATTGTGCACAAACCATAGGTTTTGTTGGCTTGCATCCGCTGTTCTCTTTGTTAGGGTGCTTTAAACACACGGGGAGATACTCATGAAACGGTTTAAATTACTGCTTGGGACAGTATTGGCGGCTGCGTCGATGAATGTTCATGCGCAGGAAGAAAAATTCTCATACGAAGATATTTTTAATCTGGAATATGCAACAGGGCCGCGCATCACACCGAATGGTGAGGCGGTGGTTTATGAACGACGCTCTATGGATATTATGACAGATGGCATGCGGTCTAATATCTGGATGGTGAATTTAGACGGTACAGAGCATCGCCCTTTATTGTCAGGTAAAGCGCAGTACCGGATGCCTCGCTTTTCGCCTGATGGTACCCGTATGGCATATGTTTCAAGTGTTGAAGGTAAAAACCAGATTTATGTGCGCTGGCTCGATAGTGGTGAGACCGCACGTGTTACTGATCTTCAATATGGTCCAGGTAATTTAAGCTGGTCACCTGATGGCAAGTCAATTGCCTTCACCATGTTCGTGCCAAAGAAAAACAAACCGCTGTTCACGCTGCCAGCAAAACCTAAGGGTGCTAAGTGGGCAGGAAATGCAAAGGTTATTGATAAAGTAACGTACCGAGCAGATGGGCAAGGCTTCCTGCCAAGTGGTTATACCCAGGTTTTTGTGGTGCCGGCGGATGGTGGCACACCTCGCCAAATTACCAAAGGCGAATTTAATAATGGCGGTAGCCTTGCGTGGATGCCTGATAGTGGCAGTATTATTTTTTCCGCGAACCGCACTGAAAACTGGGAACTGAACCCACGGGAAGCTGATCTTTACCGTGTGGACATAAATAGTGGTGATCTAGCGCAGCTAACAACGCGTTCAGGACCAGACGGTAACCCTGTCATTTCCCCAGACGGTTCCAAGATCGCTTTCACAAGCTTTGAAGATAAAAAGCTTTCACACCAAAATGCAGCGCTGCATATTATGAATGTGGACGGCAGTGGCGTGCAGGAAATTACAACACTGCTGGACCGGAATATTCAAGGGGTTCAGTGGGCGCCAGATAGTCAGGGTATCTATTATTCTTATGATAATGAAGGCAAACGGCTTGTTGGGTACGCCACACTTGCTGGTGGTAGCCGTATTCTGACAAATGCTGTTGGCGGTACTACACTTGGTCGCCCCTATACAAGCGGTGATTTCCGCGCGGTGGGTGATGGCCGCGTGGTGTTTACGCGTAGCGAGACTGACCGCCCCGCTGACCTTGCAGTTGTAGACCGTATTGGCCGCGTTACATCACTGACCAACCTCAATGGTGATATTCTCTCGGGCAAAGGTATGGCAACTGTTGAGGAGTTCACCGTTCAGTCGAGCCTTGATGGCCTGACAGTACAGGGGTGGATTGCAAAGCCTGCGAACTTTGATCCGAACAAAAAATATCCGCTTATCCTCGAAATTCATGGTGGCCCACATGCAGCTTATGGTCCGCAGTTCAGTGCGGAGGTTCAGCTTTATGCAGCCGCTGGGTATGTTGTGCTTTGGACAAACCCACGGGGCAGTACATCATACGGTGAGGAATTCGCCAATGAAATCCACCATAAATATCCAGCATCTGACTATAACGATCTGATGGATTCAGTAGATGGTTTAATCGCAAGCGGCATGGTTGATGAAGATAAGCTGTATGTAACTGGTGGTTCTGGCGGTGGTGTGCTTACATCATGGATTGTCGGTAAAACCAAACGGTTCAAGGCTGCTGTTGTTGCAAAGCCTGTGATTAACTGGGCTAGCTTTGTTCTTACCGCTGATTTCAGCCCGTTTTTCACGCAGTACTGGTTCCCTGATATGCCGTGGAACATCCCTACTCATTATTGGGAACGTTCGCCGCTATCGCTTGTTGGTAACGTGACAACACCAACAATGCTGCTGACAGGTGAGAATGACTACCGCACGCCTATGTCTGAAACTGAACAATATTATCAGGCGCTTAAACTTCAGGGCGTGGATACGGTTATGGTGCGTGTACCAGGCGTTGGCCACGGAATTGCTGCCAAGCCAAGTAATCTGGCGCAGAAGGTTGGTAATATTCTGGCCTGGTTTGAGAAATATAAAGATTAGAGCGGATGCGCTTGAAGAACAGAAGGGGCCGATTGGCCCCTTTTTTTTGTGTCTGGATTATGCAGCCATGCGTTCGATGCGCTCCACCATGGAGAAAAGGCCATTGGCGCGAAGAGGGGACAGGTGGGCGGAAAGGCCCATTTGATCCAGAATTTCTTTAGCATTTGTTGCTTGAATTTCAGCGGCAGTCTTGCCAGAGAAAATTAGAAGAACTACCGCAACCAAGCCTTTTACAATGAAGGCATCGCTATCGCCGCGTAGGTGAATTTTGCCGTCAACATCTGTTTCTGCAACAAGCCACACTTGGCTCTGGCAACCACGAACCTTATTTTCATCAACCATTTCTTCTGGGGCTAGCGGTGTAAGCTTTTTCCCAAGATCGATAATATATTTATAGCGCTCTTCCCAATCATCGAGGAATTCAAAAGTATCCAAAATTTCAACGATCGTTGTATTTTCAAGCGACATGGTTTATTCCAATATAGTTACGCAACAAGAGGCCTTGACAGTTTGGTCATTCATCCAACCTAATGCTCACGACCTCTATAGAATTGGCTACAATAAGAAAAGAGCTAATTCTCTGTATAGTCTCGATTTGATAGCGAGGGGAGCGCTTATGTCAGACCAATCTAACGGTTACCCACGCCCGGCTTATGCCTGGTATATGGTGGCCCTTCTGCTACTTATCTATACTTTTTCTTTTATTGATCGCCAAATTCTTGGCTTGCTTGGTTCATCAATTAAGGCAGATTTTCAGATTTCTGATACGGAATTTGGTTTGCTTACAGGTTTTGCATTTGCGGTGTTTTACACTGTTTTTGGCCTGTTTTGCGCGAGAATCGCGGATACTCGGTCCCGTCGGGGTTTAATTGCGGTAGGGCTGTTTGTATGGAGCTTGATGACAGCAGCTTCATCGCTTGCGCGAAGCTTTGGCCAGCTGTTCCTCCTTCGTATCGGTGTTGGTGTTGGTGAAGCAACGCTTGCACCTGCTGCTAATTCACTGCTTGCAGATAGTTTCCCAAAGGAGCGGTTGGCAACGGCGCTTTCTGTTTACTCGATGGGTATTCCTGTTGGCTCCGCACTCGCCTTTATTGTGGGCGGGCAGGTGATTGCGCTCGCTGGTTCTGTGCCTGATATCTCGGTACCAGGGTTTGGCCTGCTTACTGGCTGGCAGAAGGTGTTCCTTATGGTTGGTCTGCCGGGCATATTGCTTACACTTCTGGTGTTCACAATCAAGGAACCTGAGCGTAAAGGTTTGTCAGGTGATGCGAAGGCCATTCCAGTAAAAGAGGTTTGGGGGCACGTAAAGCAGCGTTTCAGAGCATACTCCAGCATATGTTTGGGTGTTTCTTTTAATGCGGCCCTTGGCTTTGGTAGCGTTACTTTTCTTGCGCTTTTCTTTGACCGATTCCACGGTGTTGGCCCTGCAGAGGTTGGTACGACGTTTGGTACCATCTCAATATTTACAGGAACCGGCGGCTTGCTGCTTGGCGGTTTTATAGCTGACAAACTATATAAAATGGGTCGTAAGGATGCACACGTTATTGCGCTTCTGGTTGCACCGCTTGGATATGGTATTCCATCATTAGTGCTTCCTTTTATGGAAAATACTACAATGGTTTGGGTGCTTCTTGGGTTTGCGAATTTCTTCATTAATTTGCCGTCGGGGGTAGCTTACGCAAGCCTTCAGCTTATTACGCCAAACCAAATGCGTGGTCAGATTATTGCCATGTATGTTTTGTGTACCAGTATTATCGGATATGGTGCAGGCCCGTTCCTCTTGGGCTTCTTTACAGATAGCTTGTTCGGCGATGAAATGATGCTGAACTATTCGATGGCATTGCTGGCTGCAACGGCAACACCGCTTAGTATTGGTTTCTATCTTTGGGGGCGGAAGGCTTATGCAAAAGCCCTGGAAGAGGAAGAAAGCCGGATCGCAGCGGCTTCATAAGGGTAAAAAGAAAAAGGGCAGTGATTTCACTGCCCTTTTTCTTTGTGTATGAAGATTTTTAGTCTTCTAATCGCTGTAGTTCGCGTTCCAGGCGGAAGCGTTTACTGGTCATGTATGCTTCCATATCGCTGGTGCGGCGCTCTATATCCCGGAAACGGCGACGTAGTTCTGCTGCTGTATAATCCGGTGCTTTACGTGTTTGTTTCCAGAATTCTTCTTCTTGCTCATCCTCGTAAAGGTCATATGGTTTTGCGTCCAAGACCATCGCAAGTATTGCGTAGATGATCAAAGCTGGAATTATGGAAGTGAAAAGCGCCAGAACAACTGTCATAAACCTTACGGCACCTGTGCTGATATCTAGGTAATCAGCAACTCCGGCACATACACCTGCAACACGTCCGCGCTGCGGGATTTTATAAAGTTTGGTTGGTCTGTGATCAAAACTTCTCATGATGACGGCTCCTCCAGTCCGGTATTTCATCATCCATAATGCGCTCCATTGTGCGCAAGCGTTCCTCAAGGCGGTCTGCTGAAGTTCTCAAGTCTGAGAAAGAAGCTTCATCTTCTGGCGAAATGCCCTTCATTGCTTTCCATTTTGTGATGTAGTGGAAGATAATCCACGGTAAAATCACAAACAGAATTATCATTATTGGAATGGCTTCATCCATTGTCAGGGTTCCCTATGTTTTATTTTTTTGACCCGGAGGGGCGCCGATTATTTCGACGCCGCTTTTTTCTTTGGAGCTGCCTTATTATCGTTTGCCCCCGATGATGCTTTTGCTTTCAGTGCTTCAAGCTCTTTTTCGATGTCGTCGTCAGCTTCTAGGCCAGCGATTTCTTCAGCAAGCGTCTGTGTTTTGCCGAGATCCATCGCTTCTGCTTCCGCTTCGATACGGTCAAGACGAGCATCTACTTTGTCAAAGCGATCAAATGCGTCCTGAATGCGACCATCATAAAGGTTCTTTTTCACGCGAACCTGAGCAGAGGCTGTTTTATGGCGTGCCTGAATGGTTGCTTTCTTGGCGCGTGCTTCGCGAAGCTTTGCTTCAAGCTTAACAACGTCTTCCTCATTACGTGTAAGCGCTTCTGCAAGCTGGCTCAACTCTTCCTGAAGGTGAGCAGCCATATCAGCTACTTTGGCCTTCTCAATAAGAGCACCCTTCGCTAGATCATCGCGACCTTTGGAAATTGCTAGTTCGGCTTTCTTTTCCCAATCAGCTTGTGCTTTATCAAGCTTCTTAAGTCGGCGTTCTACATCTTTCTGGTCGGCGATAGACTTGGCAGCACTGGAACGTACTTCAACAAGTGTATCTTCCATTTCCTGGATAACCATACGGATGATTTTCTCCGGATCTTCAGCCCGATCAAGAATCGAATTAATGTTTGAATTAACAATGTCTGTCAGGCGGGAAAAAATACCCATAACTAAGTTCCTTTCTTATTATTCCTCGCTATGTGCCCGGGGTGTTGACCACTTTTTTGGGCGCCTCCGTGAACGACCTCTTTGAGCTTATGCTTCTTATCGGGGCCGCTCAGCCCGGCGTCCTCGCAATCGCCGGGCTGAAGTATTAAAATTATCGGCGACGACGGCGCGCTAGGCGACGTGAACGACTTGTGCCCGCAGGGATTCGAGCCTCAGCAAGTTGGGCTTCGAGGCCTCTTTTTGTATTTGCTGATTGTGTTTGCATCGTTCTGTTTCCTCTAATTTTAATTTCGCTGTCTGTATTCTTTTTTATGTTTGTCAGTCGTTTTGTTTGCTGACGTCCTATACTTTGCAGGGGGTGTGCCAGTTTTGAGAAAAAAATTAAGTTATTGTTTTTAAATGATTTTATTTTTGAGTGCTTGAATAACTGTTATTTAGGAAATAAATAATTACTAATAGTTAGTGAAAATTACTATGGATTGGCAAATGGCAAATCACTCGGATCAGATGATCGGATCATCTCCTGCGCTTCTTGATATGATGGATAAAATCAGTCGGGCAGCTCCTCTTGATAAGCCCATGTTGGTCATCGGTGAGCGCGGGACGGGTAAAGAAATGATTGCAGCCCGCTTGCACTATCTTTCCAACCGTTGGAACAACACATACCAAAAGGTGAATTGCGCGGCACTTCCGGAAACATTGCTTGAAAGTGAGTTGTTTGGTTATGAAGCTGGCGCTTTTACGGGCGCGCAAAAACGCCGTAAGGGGCGCTTTGAAGTAGCTGATGACGGTAGCCTGTTCCTTGACGAGATTGGTACCATGAGTGCCGCAGCTCAGGAAAAGCTGCTCAGGGTTATCGAGTATGGTGAATTTGAACGTGTTGGCGGTACGGAAACGCTTACTGTTAATGTACGTATTATAGCAGCTACGAACATTGATCTGCCGTCTGCGGCTGAGGCAGGCGAGTTTCGCCATGACCTTCTCGACCGTTTAGCTTTTGACGTGATTACCGTGCCGCCACTTCGGGAACGTACAGAAGATATTCCAGTGCTTGCAGAGCATTTCGGGATGCAAATGGCAAGTGATCTGGAATGGCTCCAGTTCCCAGGGTTCACAAAAGATGCCATGGATGCCATGCTTGAATATGCATGGCCGGGCAATATTCGTGAATTGAAGAATGTGGTTGAGCGGGCAATTTACTGTGCGTGGGATGGTGAAGCACCGGTGGGTGATATTATCTTTGATCCTTTCGATAGTCCTTACAGACCTAAAACTAAAACAAATCGCCGCCAACAAGAGTTAGACACGCCAAAGGCCGAAACTGAGATCTCAAAAGAACCAAGTGTTGCCTTGCCTACTGATGAGTTTTGTTTCCGTACGCAAGTGAATGCCTACGAAACAGAGCTTCTGAAACATGCTCTGACAGAGAATAAGTATAATCAAAGAGCAGCGGCAAAGTTCACCGGGCTAAGTTATGATCAGTTCAGGCATGCTTTAAAGAAACATTCTATTGATATTTGATTGCTTGATTGTTGGGGAGCATGCGCCCATATTGCGGCTATGTCTGAGAACCAATATATCAAGAAACGTAAGCGGCTACGTGACCGCCCGTTTATCACCACAAAAGCTATCTTAATGCTGGTAGGGTTATCTGGTTTTATATATCTGGGTTTTTATTCTGAATATGGTGGCGTTAACGATGCAGCTTGTGACGGCGCATGTGAAAGCACTTACAGCTTATGGACGTCTGTCTTTGCATTTCTTTTGATGTTTGCTGCCATTATCGGTGCTGGAGCAATTGTCGGAGTGCTGGTTGCAAAATTCGGTGCCAGAAAAAGCACGGATGCTGTTTCTATTTATCAGCAAAATGATGAAAATATCAAAGACTAGCGGTCTAGTCGTACCTGTGTGGATTTTTCTTTATCGCCTCTAGATGTTTGCGCAGCGGCGGCACCTCCTGGTGTCCATTTGGTATTCTCTTGCTTTGCACCATATACTTCCCCTGTTGATATAAGGGTAAGTTTCCCGGCGCGTAATTGTTCACCTACGACAGAGCTCATCACCAATATTGCTAGGATATGATAAAACACATCAAACGTAGCGATGTTTACAGTCAATCCACCAATGGCATAAGCAACCATACTGAGCTGACATGCCCAACATAAATCACCAATCCATTTTGTTTCTTCATACCTTTGATAGAGTTTGGCCTGTGTGCCACCGGCGTACCAACCTGTGAAAAGCATGGTTAGGAATAAAATAAGCCCCGTGTAACCGTGTTCTGCTAGTACTTCAAAGTAGATGGAGTGTGGTGCACGCGCTTTGTAGCCCGGCGGCATCCAAAGTTCAGCAGCATGCCGAACATAGAAAATATCAAACCCCCCACCAAAAACAGGCTCGTCTTTTACGACATTTGTTGAGAACTTCCACATGGATACGCGACCAATGAAACTGCTATCTTCTGTTGCACCTTCAGTACTTTCAATGCGGTTTTTCCAGCTTTGGGGCATAAAAGTTATTGCTGTAGCACCTACTACAGCAATAACAAGTAGGGTTAAAAACTTACGCTTAGTTTTCAAAACAAGCATACCAATCACTCCGGCCAGCGCAACAAAGCCGCCACGTGAATGGGTTCCGACAACAGAAATCGGAATTAAAATAGCAGAAATACGAAGTGGCCACTTCAGTATTTTTGCGGGTGGATGCATAGCCATATAGATGGCGAAAGGTAGCAGCATGGACATAGCCATGGCGAGTTGATTGTTATCCCCCATCATGCCGCCTGCGCCTTGTACTCTAGAGTTTCCGCCTGTTAGAACAGTAAATAAACCGCCTTTAATGCCAATGAAAGCGAGGGATGCAAACATAACCCATACAAAAGCTTTCAGGCGATTGGCCGATTGCATGATAACAGTTGATAAAATAGCAAAGAGCATCACCTTGGACATGTGGATAAGCTTTGTTTGAGAAACGCTTGGTTCCATGGCGGTAAAGGTGGTTGTAACCACCCAAGCCCAGTAAATGAGCATAGCTACGATTGCGGGGTGTCCGACGAGGCGGTTTTTATCTCGACTAAGAAACATGCCTATAATGGTTACGGCAGCCACTGTCACAAGAAATGGGAAGCCTCTGGCAAAGTTATAAGTATAGCTTTGAGGAGCCATATGCGACACCCAGCTCCAAACCAAAACCCCTATTTGTGGTTTGAAGACTGCCAATGGCATCCAGATGAATATCATCAATGCAACTAGTAAGCCGCGCATATGTGCTTTGTTCCCTCTGGCAAAGACAAGGACCTATATTCTGACGAATAGCATAAATCCACGCAAGTAAAAGAAAATTTAGCCTATAAAATTGATCCAACCTCTGTTCATTCTTGTACTTGTCTATATGCAAGACTAGCATAGGTGCAACATTCAAGAGAGGCCTTTAATGATGCGATATCTCAAGTCACTGTTTTTAGCTATGGTACTTGTAGCCCCAGCTTGGGCACAGGATGATTTCTTGCAGGAAGATGCGGCACCTTCGGCTGCTGAAGAGCGGCAGGTTGCAGATACTATCATATGGGGCGGAATGATCTACACCGCTGATGATGCAAAGCCGCAAGTAGAGGCTGTCGCTATTAAAAATGGACGTTTTATCGCTGTTGGATCAAGAGCTGAAGTAGAGTTGTTGCAAGGGGTGGAAACACGAATTATCGATCTGGATGGTAATACGTTATTCCCGGGTTTCGTCGATGCTCATGCTCATCTTTCAGGTATTGGAAACCGAGAGTTATCACTGAATTTGGATACCGTAAAATCCCTTGCTGCTTTTAAAGGTGCGGTGTTGGCGTGGCGGGCTTCGCATCCCGATGATGTTGTGGTTACCGGTCGAGGCTGGATTGAAACGCACTGGCCGGAAAAACGTTTTCCATCGCGCTGGGATATTGATGATGTTGTATCAGATGTGCCGGTTATTCTTAGACGGGCAGATGGTCATGCGCTTGTTGCTAATTCCAAAGCTTTTGAGTTGGCTGGTATCACCAGTGAAACTGATGCCCCGTTTGGAGGTGAAATTGTTCGCAACAAACTTGGTGAAAATACAGGTATGCTTGTGGATGCCGCTCAATCTCTGCTGAATGATTTGGTGCCTGAAACAACAGACGAAGATATTGCAGAGCGTTTGGTTAAAGGGAGTGAAGTTTATGCCTCCCGTGGTTGGACTGGCATGCATAACATGTCTGTAAGTTGGGGTGAAGTTGACCAGCTGGAAGAACTGTCTGATAGCGATGGTGTGAAAATACGCGTGTATAATAGTGTAGTGCCGGAAGCTGCTGCTGATCTTTTTGCTTCTGGTGCTCGTGCCAGTGATGACGGCACAATTATTACCCGTGCGATCAAGCTTTATATGGATGGTGCACTAGGCTCTCGTGGTGCAGCTCTTATTGAGCCCTATTCAGACGCAGATACTTCAGGTCTTGTGTTGATCACCAAAGAAGACACCATGCCAATGCTGGTTGAAGCACTGAATGAAGGCATTCAGGTGAACATGCATGCCATTGGTGACCGTGCAAACCGTATGCTTCTTGATTGGTTTGAAGAAGCTATGAACACTGTACCTGCGATAGCGCGGCCTGTTGAGAATCCGCGGTGGCGCGATGAACATACCCAGATCGTAAATCAGGAGGATATTCTCAGGTATCAGCAGCTTGGAGTTATCCCAAGTATGCAGCCCTCGCACGCGATTGGTGATTTGCACTTCGCACCAGCCCGTTTGGGCGATGAACGCCTTGATGGCGCTTATGCATGGTCTAGCTTGATCGATAGCGGTGTTATTATCGCTGGTGGTTCGGATGCTCCTGTCGAAAAGGGTGATCCGCTTATTGAGTTTTATGCGGCAACTGCCCGGAAAGATCTGAATGGTTTTCAGGCTGAAAACTGGCATGAAGAAGAGGCCCTGACACGGGCAGAAGCGTTAAAGATGTTTACGCTATGGCCAGCGATAGCTTCTTTTCAGGAAAACGACCTTGGCAGCATTGTAGTAGGTAAAAAGGCCGATCTAACAGCTTTTGATACGGATCTGATGACAACTGTTGAGAGTGATATTCCAAAAGCTAGAGCCATGATGACTATGGTGGACGGCAATATTATTTATCTGCGATCGGAATAACTGAAAGAAGGGGTTTTATGCCCCTTTTTCGTGAATGTGTCATACTGGTGTCGACCCACTGTCCCTATGCAGACGTGGTGAAATAACCTGCTGTTCGTCTAATACTTCACTCATCTGGAAACAGTAATGGACAATTTAATGAATATTAAAAAGTTGCGACTGGAGCGAGGATGGTCACAGCAACAGTTGGCAGATATTAGCGGTGTTAGCGGGCGTACTATTCAGCGTATTGAAAATGGCGCGAATGCGGGGCTTGATTCTCAAAATGCCCTTGCAGCGGCTTTCGGGCTATCGCTTTCTGATTTGCAGTTAAAGCTGTCTTCCTATGCAAAGCAGGATGCTGCGGAAACAATGGAAGAACAGGTGAATAACCTTCATTGGAAGGGTTTCTTTATCCATTTGGCAGTATACATGGCGGTGATTTCGTGGATCGCAGCTCTTTCACATATGATGGACTGGTCAAGCGATGGTGTGCTGTGGGCAGCCTTGGTGTGGGCGAATATGCTTTTGCTTCATCTGCTTAAGCTTATCAATAAAAGCGAAGCGGACGACCAATAAGAAAGGCCCTCAATCGAGGGCCTTTCTTTTATCTTTATGCAAGCTGATTTAGATAATCAGTGAAACAAATACAGCTCCAATCGCAACCGGGCACACAAAGCGCACAAGGAAGTACCAGATTTTAAAGGTGCTATCTTCCATAGCTAGTTCTTCCATCATGTTCTTCCGGCTTGCAAACCAGCCTACGAAGATTGCGATAAACATACCGCCAAGCGGCATCATGATATTGTTAGTGAGATAATCTTTAATGCTCATGATATCGAGGCCAAAGAGCTTCACATCGCCAAGCAAGTTACCGCTCTGACCCCATGCGGAAAGTGTACCAAGTACAAATGCTGCCAGACCAATAATGATAGCCACTTTTTTACGGTCAATACCTGTGCGTTCTTCCACATAGGCAACCGCAGGCTCAAGCAGCGAAATCGCACTCGTAACCGCTGCTACAGTTAGTAGGAAGAAGAACAGGATTGCCACGATAGAAGGCATCTGGCCAAAGGCAATGGGTAGTGTTGTGAATACAAGACCAACGCTCTGCCCTGGGTTCAAATCATATGCGAATACAATCGGGAAAATCGCAAGACCAGCCATAAGAGCTACGGCACTATCCGCTGTTGCGATTGTGAAAGCTGAGCGTGTGATGTTGATATCTTTTGTCAGGTACGAACCGTAGGTCATGATCGAACCAAGCGCTAGTGATAGCGAAAAGAATGAAAGGCCAAGTGCTTGTAACACTTTGTCACCTGTCAGCTTGCTGAAATCAGGGCTGAAAAGGAAGTTAACAGCCGCACCAAAATCTGCGGTGATACCGGAGTAAATCATCAAGCCGAGCAATAGAACAAAAAGTGCTGGCATTAGGAATGTTACAGCCTTCTCCAAGCCGCCCTGAACGCCGCGTGCCACGATGCCTAGTGTAATAAAGAGGAATGCAGCGTGAGCGATGATCGGTTTTGTAGGATCAGTGATAAAGGCAGTGAATGTAGCGCCAGATTTCGCGGCATCATATCCTTCGAAACCAGTGAAAGCTTCAACGATATAGTAAAGAACCCAACCGCCTACTACAGAATAAAAACTAAGAACGATAAAACCGCCTAGAACGCCAGACCAACCAATAAGAGACCAAAGCTTACTGCGGCCTTCTTCCTCGGCGATTTTGCTCATGGAGCCAATCGGTGAAAGTTGGCCACGGCGCCCAAGCGAAAGCTCGGCAATCAGACACGGCAGGCCGATAGCGAATACAAATGCAAGATACACAAGTACGAATGCGCCGCCGCCGCCTTCGCCTGCTTCATATGGAAATTTCCAGATATTACCAAGCCCAACAGCACTACCGACTGCCGCGAGCATAAAAGTCCAGCGTGATGACCACTGCTGGTGACCAGTAGCTCCAGCCATAATCCCATTCTCCCCTTAAATCATTACAGAGTGTATTATTGTTATGCTGGCCCAACCCTGACCAGTAAAATTTGCGCCATCATAGGTATCGCGCACGTTTAAGGCCAGCCTGAATATGAAATTTTTATTATCAGGCTGGGTTAGATTTTAACGTGATGTATCCATTACCGCGCAGTAATTGCCGCTGTTTTTAACGGCTGCACACAGGCGGTCTGCTTCCGATTTATCTTGCAGGCGAACACCCAGGCGAATAGCTGTGCCGCCGCTGTCTACTTCCCACTGGTCTATAAACCCTTTTAATGCTGGGTACTTAGCTTCCAGAGTAGGGCGGTTTTTAATGGCATTATCCATTGAACGGTATGAAGATAAATGCACAAACCAGTTGCCAAATGGGCTGTTAGTTGTCGGTCGGGGTAGGCTGGTTACGGGGCCCTTAGTGCGCCTTGGTGTTGGCTTGCCAGCCGCGGGCAAAACAGTTTGTTGTGGTTTGCTGCTTGCAGGTAGGCCTTTGTGAAGAGGGCGATTAGGCCTGAGATTGGCGTCTAAAAGTGCCATATCCCGGGAAATTACAGCTAAACGCCTGCCTGCCTCATTGGGAACAGGCCCGTATGCGATAATTTCATCACCACACAGAATAGAAACACTCTCGCGGGTGTTGGTTTGCATCAGGCCTGCATAAATTTGTCTGGCTCGCGTTACCATGCCGCCACGCTCAAGGGCTGTGGCCACAAAGAAACGATCTGCCGGTGAGGCCATAGGTTCTTCAGAAAGCAGGTCTAGTGCTTCCACCGGGGCGTTCTGACACAAAGCGGAAAGCGCTGCACGAGGCATTTCGATAGTGCGCCCTGTTTGAGCTGTCGGTAGTTTTGAACTGCCTCCGCCTGAACAGGCTGCAACTAACGTTGTAGCAAGAATGAACAGGCTGGTCTTAGTTGCTTTGCCGAATGTCTTATTCTGGGTTTGCATCTAGGATAATCCTGTTGTTTCGTGGCTGTGTAGGGCGTGCGGTACCACTGCCAATCAATCCGCGTACCATTGAGATTTGCTGGGAAGACATTTCAACTGGTGTTTTTAACACATACCAATTAACCCCTTCAGCGCACGGCGGCGTGGTATAAGAACCCATGTAGCGGTAGTAGCTTTTATCCTGCGGCATAAAATCGCGAGCATTTATATAAATTTTGTCGTTTTTGGATGATTGGCCCGGTTCAAGCGGAAGATAGTTCCATAACTCTTTGGCGGCTTTGTTTTCCGATCCTTCTTTTACAAGAACTGAAACAATAGCAGGCGTGCCGTTTGCGCTTTCATGCATAAACTGAATTTCCATGGGAAAGCGTTCGCCGGATACTGTGTGTTCAGAAGGGGTATGGAATTTGAAATTCTTCAACATAAAGCTTTTTGGGCCAACATGAAGCATATTGCCCATATCATATGTTGCGGTAATCGTGTGCTCAGCATTCCGCATATTCACACCTGAAACGTCATAATGTGTTCTCAGGCGGTGCATAGCCACAGGTTCTGTACCTTCAAGATCAATAGGTGATTGTAAGGTTCCAAGCGAACAGGCTGCGTATGTTGGGTTAAGGTCTCCCCATTTTGCCGGGCCATCGTTTGCGCCATAACCCCAATCATCATCTGCCGCGATTGCTGTGCTTGCTAATAGCCCAGCACAAAGTGCGGCAGTTACATGCTTTTTCATATTTCACTCCTGACCTTAAGGTCCCCACCAGATACGCTTACTTTCGGTAACGTTACTATGGACAGGAATTGATTAATAGTCTGTTTCTGAACGGATGGTATTTGAGAATTTTTTCAGGCGCTCTTCTAAATCAATATCCGGTATATCGGCAAACCCGAGAAGCATACCGTGCTTTTTGCTTGTAGCTCTGAAGCATTGACTCAGGGGAGCAGCGCCAATAGCTGCATTATGTGCTAGTTCGCACCACCGTGTGTCTTTGCCTAACACTGTACTGTGTGGGGTGGCAACCAGATGCAAGCCGCCATCGCTCGGCAAAAGAGCAAACAAGTCTCCAAGATGTTTGGTGAAAAGCTCAATGAAGGTCTTTTGTCGCCGGCCATGTATCTTTCGTAGTTTACGGATATGGCGTGCAAACTCACCACTTTCCATAAAGGCATGAAGGCTTAGCTGGTTTACAAGGCCAGGATAGCTATCGATTGCTTTCCTGAATGTTAGTACCGGCTCGATCAGGTGTTTTGGGATTACGAGATACCCCAGCCTGAAGGCGGGGAATATGGTTTTTGAAAATGTTCCGCCATAGATAACACGTTTACCGCCATCAAGACCTTGCATGCTGTTAAGTGGACGCCCGCTATACCGGAACTCGCTATCATAATCATCCTCAAGGATGAGGCTTTCTGTTTCATATGCCCATTTGAGCAGCTCCGCTCGCCTACCATGTGGCATGGTATAGCCGTGAGGGTACTGCCGGGATGGACTGGTGACCAGCAGGCCTTTTGTTTGTTTGGGTAACGTAGCACCAGATGTATCAATGGGTAGGTTATGAATTGGGAAGCCACTAGCTTGTGCTGAAGCAACAAGACCGTAGTATCCTGGGTCCTCCAGAATAATCTGATCGTCACTGTGAAGAAGTGATTTTGATAAGATGAATAAACCTTGTTGCAAACCCGAAACGATCATTATTTGTTCATGGTTACACTTAATGTTGCGGCTTGCTTGTAGGTATTCTGCGATATTCTGTCTGAGAGGATAATACCCCATTGGGTCGTCGTGATGGAGCTGCTGCTTCGTTACTTTCCGCCATGCTTTGTTAGTGTATTTAGTCCAAATTTCATGGGGAAATTGATCAAGCGCTGCCATGCCTGAATGCAGGTTTGAGCTTGCAGTATTTCCAGAAGGTAGAGGTGACGAATAAGCTGGTTCCCCAGCGTTTAAAAATTCATCTGGAACTTTATGGCAACTGAAGGTGCCTGCGCCCTTCCGGGTTTCCAAATATCCTTCCGCAACGAGTTGCTCATAGGCATAAACCACTGTGTTCCTGCCAATACCAAGTCTTGATGCCAGCATGCGGGAAGACGGCATTTTAATGTCTGGCTTGATAGTACCGCTTAGTATCTGATCTCTGATTTGGTCATGCAGTTGTTCCTGCAAGGTGTGTTGGCCTGCTGGAGAAAGGGAGAAGTGCCAGAGATCAGCTATAGAGTTTTTCATAGTGGTTCTATCATTTTTATAAAAAATGGTTCTTCTAATAGGATTACTTTAACGTCACTTTTGCCATAGTTAAAGGCACAAGGTAGATAGATTATGGCTGACGGTAGTTTTGAAATTAATCCTCGCAACCGCGTAAAGCGTGGACATAACAGAGCACTTTATGACGAAGCGACAGTATACGGCATCTTGGATAGTCATTTTCTGTGCCATGTGAGCTTTGAGATAGAAGGGCAACCACACATTATTCCCACGTGTCATTGGCGAGAGGGTAATAAGCTTTATTGGCATGGCAGTAGCAAAAGCATGATGATCCGGCATTTGGCCGCAGGGAAGCCTGCAGCCGTAAGTGTAACGCATTTGGATGGTTTAGTGTTGGCACGTTCGGCTTTTAGTACCAGTGTTAATTACAGGTCTGTAATTTGTTACGGCATGCCAGAACTGGTTACAGATGAAGCAGAATTTGACCGACAGATGGAGCTGTTTTTTGAAATGCTTGCCCCTGGGCGGTGGCCTCAATTAAGACCAATGACAGATCAGGAAAGAAAAGCCACCGGGCTTCTTGTGATGGAAATTGAAGATGCTTCAGCAAAGGTTCGGTCAGCACCGCCAGGTGACGCAGAAGAAGCAGAGTATCCGGTATGGGCTGGTGTCGTGCCTTTTAGTACCAGTCAGCAATCGGCTCAAGTTGCACCGGAAGGCGAAAGAGCACCTTTAAATCATGGCTTAATGCCCGAGTATGATTGGAACCGATAATGCTTGAGATGCGCCCCAACTGTGAAAATTGTGATTGTGATCTACCTTCGAATAGTAGGGAGGCCATGATCTGTAGCTATGAATGCACTTTTTGTAGGGATTGTGTGGAAGATGTTTTGGAAAATGTTTGCCCCAATTGTGGAGGAGGTTTTTTCCATCGGCCTTCACGGGTGCAAACCGAACACTGTTCAGGTGTATCGCTGCAGCATCAACCCGTATCTAGAAAGCGCGTTCTGAAGCCGGTGGACAAAACATCACATGCAGTTTTTGCACAAGAGATTAAAAACATCCCGCCGGAGCAAAGGTAAATGACACGTAATTTGAAAAACTGGGTAGGGTGCAAGCATCCGGGCCAAGAAATATGTGTGGGTAGCTATGCCATTATCGAACCATACCAAAGGCAAGAACATTTAGCAGGATTGTTTGCTGCGGTGGGTGGTCAAGAAAATGCTGAAATCTGGCACTATATGCCGGTTGGGCCATTTCTTAGCGAGGCTGATTTCGCAAACTTCCTATGTAAAGTGCATGAAGAGGGTGATTGGGAAACGCTTGTTATCAAAGAGCGGGCATCAGGTGAAATTCTGGGGATGTTCAGCTTGATGCGTATCCGTGCAGAGCATGGCAGCGCGGAAGTAGGGTGTGTAGCTTATGGCGCTAAGCTAAAGCGCACTAGAATTGCCACAGAAGCCCTTTATCTGCTGGCGGCACATTTGTTTGATAATCTAGGGTACCGGCGTTTTGAATGGAAATGCAATTCGGCCAATCAAGCGTCTATGAGTGCTGCGATACGCTACGGCTTTCGTTTTGAAGGTGTTTTCCGTAATGATATGGTTTCAAAAGGCGTTAACAGAGATACAGCTTGGTACGCTATGATTGATAGCGATTGGCCAGAGTTAAAAGCTGGATATCAAGCGTGGCTTGAACCCATTAATTTTGATGCCCTAGGCCAACAAATCGAAAAACTGGAAAACTTCCATTAAGTTCTGTCGGCGTTGAAAGCAGGGCTTTGTCGCTTTTGGTAAAGCGCAATGGTGATGCCTCCCAGAATGAAAATTAACCCAATGGCTTCAAGCATGTTGGGAATTTCATTCAGGATAAAAAAGGCCAGCACCGTCGATATCACGGGAATAAGGGAATTGATAACTGTCGCTTTGGCCGCACCCATCAAAGCGACACCCTTGGAGAATAAAATCACAGCAAGCGCGCCAGATAAGGCACCTTGCCAAAGCCCCTGAAAGATAATTGTGCTGGTGGGGAGCGCCTCTAACCCTGGCTGGTTTGTAAAGAGATAATAGATCCCCATAATAAAGGTGGAAACAAGAGCAATTCGCGCTGTTAGCAGAATGGCATCTGTCGGCCATATCCTGAGCATTAAGGTGTAAGTGCCCCACATTAAACCGCCTACGAAAAACAGTGTATCCCCGAGAAGTGATGCTTGATCACCGCCTGAACTGCCCCCGAAAGCCAGAAGGCCTAATCCAGTTATAATTGCGCCGCCACCCAGAAGGCGATTTCTGGTTAATCGGTCTTTTAATATAAAATGGCTGGAGAGGAGCCCAAATAATAAAACGGTGCCAGGAATGATAACCCCACCATGAGTAGCGTTGGTGTATTGAAAGCTGGTAGATACCAGAAGGCTGTAAGGCGCCCCGGCAAGGATGGTGAGAAAAATCACCTGTCCCCATGCTCTGATCGTATTTTTCCCGCGAAACAGAAAAGGTAGAAGAATAGGAAAAGCAACTAAGGTTCTGAGGAGAACAACTTGATAGGGGCTTAGATTGTCTTCAATTGCAAGTTCAGTAACAACCGGCCAGCCACCCCAAATGAGGGTCGCAATAGCCCCCATTATCATGCCTTTGCGCATTTGCTGTGGATCGGTTGTCATCTTGAGCCTTCAAAGCCATACGGGAACGATGAAAGAAGGTAGAGTGAACTGGATGTAAAACCAGTTTTAACCAGGGAAGTTTTTCTCGCGGAGCAGGTCATAAGCTTGTTGAACTTGATGGAACTTTTCCGCTGCCACGCTATCGCCCGGATTGGTGTCAGGATGGTAAAGCTTTGCAAGCTTCCGGTATTGGCGTTTAATTTCTTCCTGAGTTGCTGTGCTGTCGACCTCAAGCGTATCGAATGCAGATTGCTCTGTGGATGTGAAACCGTCTTCATCCATCGCACCGCCCCATTCGAAGGTTTTGGCGCTTGCGAACGCGTCTGAGCTTTCACTTGAATCATGCATGTGGCGCTGAGCTTCCTCGTCGCTCATACCTTGGAAGAAATCCCAGTTACGGTTATATTCCGCCGCATGTTTTTTGCAGAAATACCAGCGTTCATTAGAACCAGGGGATTTCGGCGCGGGATGAGGTCCTACCTCATTACAGCCAACATAATCACACATTTGGAGCGCTTCTGTTTCTTTGTTGAGGCCATATTCACCCCAACGAGGAAAACCAAAACTTTTAATATAGTCGCTTGCCATAACTCTTTAACACAAAGCCGTTTATGGCCTTGCCCCGTGTGATTACTCAGTAATATTAAACACCTTATCTTTATGAAGGCATCAACCTATATATTTAAAGGAATTCCTCGAGAGGGTCCAGTAAATAGGCTGGACCAGAATGCTGCATATCCATAAGTTATTATAAACTAAAAAAGGAAATTACTGTGCGTACGTTTGATGAACTTGTTGAAATGGCGGTGGCTTATCGGGGAAGTGCTGATGAAGTACTGAGCCTGATGCCAGATATCCTTTCAGCTGAAGAAATCAAGCAAATGGGTGATGACCGTATTTTAGCGGCGATGGCCCAAGCCGTTTTTCAGGCCGGTTTTAGCTGGAAAGTGATCCGTAATAAGTGGCCGGGCTTTGAGGAAGCGTTTGAAGGTTTTGTACCTGTACGTTGGAAATTTATGTCGGACGATGATCTGGATAGCTTGCTCAAAGATACACGTATCGTCCGGCACGGCGCCAAAATCCTTTCTGTACGAGACAACGCAATCCTGCTTTGTGATCTGGAATATGAATATGGTTCTGCCGCAAAATGTATTGCTGAATGGCCTCAGGATGATTTCGCAGGGCTCGTAGAAATGCTCAAGAAACGTGGAAACCGTCTTGGCGGTAATAGTGGCCCATATTTCTTGCGGTCTATTGGCCGGGATGGTTGGGTGCTTTCACGAGATGTGGTGCAGGCCCTGATAAGAGACGGCGTTGTGGATAAAAACCCGACATCGAAAACGGCCTTGCGCGCTGTACAGGCTGCATTCAGTAAATGTGCTGCAGAGAGCGGTCGGCCGTTTGCTCATATTTCTCGAGCACTTGCGCTTAGTGTTGGCCCCAACATGTAACAATATATCCGGTTGTGGCGCTTTGGTTTCTATGATACCGGAGCGTTATGAGGAAGCGGCTTAACAACAATATATTCCTGAAAACAGTGCAATATATGCTTATTGCGCTGGTTGTTTTCGTGCAGGGACAAGCCGCCGTTAAAGCTACAGAGCACGCGGCCAGTGGTGGCCTTGGCTATCTTTGTGGCGAAAGCCGCCTGCCACCAGCTGCCGTTGCTAACATCAAATACCTACTGGCCCTTCAAGGGGAGGAGGTAGATGGTACTGCAGCTGATTGTGAATTCTGCTTCAATTTTGCCGCCACTGAAAATGATACCAGCTACCTGAACCTACCCATTTTTGTTGCGGTATCGGATAGCGGCGCGATTATAGAGGCGACAGGCCCTGATTACCGTTCATCAGTGTTTGTGCCTGTTGGGCTTAGAGCACCTCCAATCTTTTAACTTTTGCTTTCGAAATTTGAATCAAAGTTAAAAGAGTATCAGACAATGAAATACCTTTATCTGGCTGCATTTGCGGCCTTGCCTGTGCTGCCTGCAGCAAGTGCTTTAGCACGGACTGAGACTGAACCATCTGAGGCGAATACCGATGATATTGAAACTATCACAGTGATTGGTGAAGCCGCTTTTAAAAACGCAACACTTGGCGGTACCAACCTCTCTGAGTTGCCGCTCGCGTCTCATGTTGTGAACCGGGCGGAAATTGATCGGTTGCGGTTCGTGGACCCAGACGAACTTCTGGACCGTATCCCTGGCGAAACGCAGGTGAGGAACCTGCGTATTCCGGCTGGTGGTAAAAGCTATACCGTACCGCTTGTAGATGGTTTGCCGCTCGCAAGCCCCTATAATGGTGCAACGCAAGATATCACCACTGTGAATTCGTTTGATATTGAGCGTGTTGAAGTGATCAAAGGCCCATCCTCAGCGCTGTTTGCCAATAATGCTTTTGGTGGTGTGATCAATGTGGTGACGCGTGATGCGCCTGAGGAGTTTGAGGGCCGTGTTTGGGCGGAAGCAGGGTCATTCGACCGCCGCCGAGCAGGCGTGAGTGCCGCAGGTACATTTGGTGATTTTGGATTCTTTCTTGATGCAAACACCCAAAATCTGGATGGCCTTAGAGATACATTTAAAAATGATCGTGATCAGTTCAGCGGAAAACTTATCTACAGCCCATCCGATGCTACTCGTGTTTTTGTGCGTTATGAACATCTAAACAGGGATGAAGTATTCCCCGGTGATTTGCGCGCCAATGAGTTTTTCTCTGATCCAACGGTGGTTGGTCGTACTGCGAGTTCTAATGAACGCACAAAATCCAATGCATACTCTTTCAAACTAGAGCACGATTTCGGCTTTGGTTTTCTTGATTTTGGTGCAGTAAGACGCATTGAAGATGAACAAGGTGATGGCCGCTTTTCTCCGCCGCGTGATACTGCCGACAAAAGCTTTGATGTAAGGCTGAGTTACCGATATGATTTTAAAACGTCAAACCTGATCATAGGTGGTGAAATCTTTGATGGTGATATCCTGACGGACGAATACGCTGGTGATGATATTGCGATGGAAGGTGATGTTCTTACCCGTTCTAACAGCGATCTTCAGATTAAATCTTTGTTTGCTCAGTACAGTATCAACCTGACAGACAGGTTGAACATCACCGTGGGTGTTCGCCATGAGGATATTACGCTCAGAACGGAATTTCTTTTTGATACCACTAATGACCTTAATGATGGTCAGATCTTCGAGCGGAAGTTTAATAACACATCGCCCAAGTTTGGCGTGACATACGACATCACGGATAAAATTCAGATTTGGGGTGGTTATTCTCGCGGTTTCTTGCCGCCTGATATTGGGGATTTATTTCTTGATCGTCCTGAAGCTAATCCAAATCTGGACGCTGAAAAAGCAGATCATTTTGAAGTTGGTGTACGCGGCAATGTTGGTGATGTGAATATCAACACATCCTATTATCACACGCGTATTGATAATTTCCTTGTAACAGAAGATGACGGCGAAGTTGAAACGGTGACTAACGCGGGGCAGGTAACTGTGCAGGGCGTGGAATCAGTTATTGAATATGCACCTAGTGATGAATGGCGTTTCAGCGCTACGCATACATATGCAAAGAACGTTTATGATATTTTCTTTGGTCCCGATGACGACGGTGACAATGATTTAAGTGGTAACCGCATCAGCCGTTCGCCTGATCACCATTTGAACGTACGGGCCGCTTGGTCGCCTATTGAAAATCTGGTTCTTGAAGGCGAAGGTGATTTCTATACCGGTTATTATACACGTGATGATAACTCTATTGATCCGGACGGTAAGTTTACCCGTGGGGAACGGCTTAATTTCCGCGCTTCCTACAGTTTTGGTCAGTGGGATATCTGGTTCCATGCCTTGAACCTGACGGATACGCTTGCTGACCGAGTAAGCTATAGCCCGCCGCGTGGTGGGCGCCCGGGGCGCAGGAATTTCCGCATTATTGATGGCCGTACTTTCTACGGCGGCATTGCATTCAGATTTTAAGCAGGAAGGAACAGGCTTATGCAAAAGCATAAACATCTGAACCGCTGGCTATGGAAATGGCACATTATTGCAGGGCTTATCACCCTGCCTTTGATGATCCTGCTTGCGGTAACCGGGATAATTTACCTGTTTAAAGGTGATTATGAGGATAGTGTTTACAGCCATCTTAAGCAGGTTGAGATTGGTACAGAAACCCTTCCCTATGCGGATCAATTGAAGGCGGCACAAGCCTTGGCTAAGCAGCCGATCACGGGTGTTGTTTTACCAACTGAGCTAACACAGGCGACAGAATTTGTTTCTGGTATGCGCAGAGGCAAAAGTACGATTTATGTGAATCCTTATACGGGTGAAGCTCTGGGCGCAGTGAAAGCTGCTGATACCCTGATGATGACTGTGCGTAAACTTCACGGTGAACTGCTGCTGGGGAAAGGCGGCACTTATACTGTTGAGCTAGCAGCCAGTTGGTTCGTCGTTTTGATCCTAACGGGCATTTATGTTTGGTGGCCATCAACTGGTTTTGCGCTGGCAGGGTTCTTTACGGTTCGGACCAGCAAAGGGAAACGGATTTTTTACCGTGATCTTCATTCTGTTCTGGCTTTTTGGCTTTCAGTTTTCATGCTGGTTTTGCTTTCCGGCGCGATGCCTTGGACCGATATTTTTGGATCTCAGCTTAAATGGGTTCAAGCCCAAACAGATACTGGATATCCCAAAACATGGCAGCGCCCGGCGGGTTTGAAATCAGTGGCTCACGGTCAACCAATATCGTTGGATGCGGCAGTGGAGATTACGAAAAGGTTAGGCTTGAAAGGGCAAATAACCATCAAATTCCCTAAGGGGACAGAAGGAGTTATATCTGTTTCTAACCGGTCATTGCTTTTGCGCCATCAGGAGGTGCTGCATTTTGACCAGTACAGCGGTGACCTTATCAAGCGCCATACATGGGATGATGTTGGTATCCTAATGGATATGCGGCAGGTGGCTATGCGTCTTCACCAAGGGGAATACGGCCTTATCAGCTGGTATGCGGTGTTACTGACCGCCCTTGTTTTTGCCCTCAGCACCCTGGCGGGGTTGATTTCATATATTAAACGGAAGCCTGCCGGGGAATGGGGATTGCCCAAGGTGCCTGACCATTGGCGTGTAGGGTATGGGATCGTCGCACTGCTTGTAATTCTAGCGGCTGTGTTTCCACTTTTTGGGGCGAGCGTGATATTAATTGCGGCGTTTGAAAAACTGAAGAGTTTTAAGGGTGTATAACTAACCAATAGGGGCGAGAGAAGCTCGTCCCTCTTATAGCAATGATAGTGTTATGTATCTTTCCATTGAAAACTATTTATCTGCCTGTATCGCGGCAGGGGATATTAATGGTGACGGGAAGACAAATATAATAGTTGCTAACTTAGGAAGCGGGAATGAAATATATTATCAGCATTAAGATGCTGAGATAGTGTATGGGTATGGGCGCCGACAGCCCATGTTAGTTTATGTGTTATGTATCTGACTTCTTACAAGAAAGATAATCACCCATTTTATAACCGCCTTCGCCGCGTTTTACTTCCCAGGTTACTTCGAACTTTTCAGAGGAATTAATCTGGAAAAGAAAACGGTGTTCCGCAAAAAGAGGGCTCCAAAGCTCTCGTGCATTCAGTAGAAGAGTTGTCGCATCCCAGCTTTCGGCTTCGAACATATCGGTAGAAACGCCCGTCGGGCTCATATAACGGCGGCTCACGATAAGGTTTTGGTTTGGTGCATCGTAGGCCCAGACACTTTCAAGCGTATTGGTATGCCCTTTTGTGCCCACCTGTGTGAAAGTGTAAACTTGGTTGTTGTGCCTGCCTTTAAACTCAATAGTCGCAGCGGTTTTTGTGCCGCCTGCGGTACCGCCTTCGCAGTTCCACTGACCGGAAAGGTTGTTCATAAATTGAGCAAGCTTGACAGGGTCACGTTGATTAACGGTTTGATCATCTGCGACTGCTTCTAGTGAAGTTAAGCCCATGATGATCAGGGCGATGTTTTTTAACATATAGTCTCCTCTAATTAATGGATTTAGAGGATTTATGGTGTGCCTTGGTTATGCACCAGTCACGTTCGCGAGAGATATCAGCTGGATATAAAAAAGCAGAGGCAATTTGCCTCTGCTTAAAATCATTTCATATGCTTTTAACTAAGCAACTTTAGGTGCTGCTGCGTTTACTTCATCATCCACGTGATCCGAGAATGTTTCGAAGTTTTCAACAAACAGTTCAACCAGATACTTAGCTTTTGCATCATAAGCATCTTTATCAGCCCATGTACCACGTGGGTTAAGGATTGCAGTATCAACGCCAGGAACTTCTGTCGGTACATCAAAGCCAAAGTTTTCATCTTTGCGCATTGGCGCATCGTTAAGGCTACCGTCAAGTGCAGCGTGCAGAAGCGCACGTGTTGCCTTAATTGGCATACGGTTACCAGTGCCGTATTCGCCGCCTGTCCAGCCTGTGTTCACAAGCCAGCAGTTTACACCAGTTTCCGCAATTTTCTTACGGAGAAGATCACCATATACACTTGGGTGACGCGGCATGAACGGTGCACCGAAACAGGTTGAGAAAGTAGCTTGTGGTTCTTTCACACCGATCTCTGTGCCAGCAACCTTTGCAGTGTAACCGCTTAGGAAGTGATACATCGCCTGCTCAGGTGTGAGCTTTGAAATAGGAGGTAGAACGCCAAAAGCATCAGCTGTTAGCATGATGATATTCTTAGGCTTCCCACCACGGTTCTTTTCAGATGTGTTCGGGATGAAATCAATCGGGTATGCGCCGCGAGTGTTTTCAGCCAGTGTGTTGTCATCCAGATCAAGCACACGTGTGTGTTCATCCATAACAACGTTTTCTAGTACTGTGCCGTAACGCTTTGTTGTTGCGTAAATTTCTGGCTCTGCCTCTTCTGACAGGCGGATCATTTTCGCGTAACAACCACCTTCGAAGTTAAACACGCTATCGTCTGACCAGCCGTGCTCATCATCACCGATAAGGGTACGGCTGCTATCAGCTGAGAGTGTTGTTTTACCTGTGCCAGAAAGACCAAAGAAGATAGCTACGTCACCGTCAGGACCAATGTTGGCAGAACAGTGCATTGGCATAATGCCTTTTTCAGGCAGCAGGTAATTAAGGATTGAGAAGACAGATTTCTTATTCTCGCCTGCGTATTCTGTACCGCCGATAAGCACAAGGCCTTTGGCGAAGTTCACAGCAATCACTGTTTCGCTGCGGCAACCCATCGTCTCTGGGTTCGCGCGAAAACTTGGTAGATTGATGATTGTGAACTGCGGGTTCATTTCCTGCTGTTCAGCAGCTTCCGGGCGCACAAGCATGGTGCGGCAGAAAAGGCTGTGCCATGCATATTCACCGATCGTGCGAACCGCAACGCGGTTCTCAGGGTCAGAACCACCCCATAGATCCTGAACAAATACATCTTTACCTTTGATGTGCTCAAGAAATGCTTCGTGCAGTGTATCGAACTGCTCGGATGTCATTGGGCGGTTTACTTTGCCCCAATCAACCGTATTTTCCGTATGTTCGTCACGAACAGTAAATTTATCATTTGCGGAACGGCCAGTATGCTTCCCTGTTTTAACAACAAGAGCACCGCCTTTTGCCATCTTGCCTTCACCGCGGCTGATAGCTTCTTCATAAAGCGCTTCTGTACCTAAATTCCAAAATTGATTCCCAGTGCCTGTGATACCCATAGCATCAAGGCTCACTCTGTTCGAGCAGGCGCCAAAGACTTGCAACGTCTTTCCTTCCAGTAACTTTTGGGGCTGCTTTATCGCAACCGATAAAACCGTACGGAACCCTGTTTTTATTATGGGTGGGTTCCTTTATTTTATACTCCGTTTCTAACGAACGGATGAGTCCGCTTAGGATGCTCATAAAAGCTTCAAAATCAACCGGATTCTAAATTTCATTGCAGATGATTGCACATAGGTCACAATCAAGGCGCAACCGCGCCATTATTTTGTCGTAAATCGTACTTAACTCAGAGACTGAAAGTGAGTAGTGTGTACCAAACGGATAGGCACATAATAATAAGAGGGTTTTTATGACGCATTCCATCGCACTTGTTGATGATGATCGCAATATTCTGACATCTGTTACAATCGCGCTTGAAGCGGAAGGTTTCCGTGTTCGCACGTACCCTGATGGGCAGAAAGGCTGGGAAGCCTTGTCGAAAAACCCAGCTGATCTAGCGGTTCTTGACGTAAAAATGCCGCGTATGGATGGTATGGAGCTTCTTCGGAAACTTCGGGAAGTAACTGATATGCCTATCATTCTCCTTACATCTAAGGATGAAGAGATTGATCAGCTTCTTGGGCTTCGGATGGGGGCGGATGATTATATTGGCAAGCCATTTTCTCAGCGTCTTTTGATCGAGCGAATCCGGGCTTTGTTACGTCGTTCTGAAATGCGTCAGCAGGATAAAGTGGAAATACCTGTTGAAGAGGAAGAAGAAAGCCAGATGGTGCGTGGCAAGCTTGTGCTTGATTCGCTCCGTCACAGCGTAACTTGGGACGGTAAAGATGTGACTCTTACGGTAACAGAGTTTCTCATTTTGCAAACGCTGGCTCAGCATCCAGGGCACGTAAAAAGCCGTGACCAATTGATGGATGCCGCTTATTCTGATGATGTATATGTAGATGACCGCACAATTGATAGCCACATCAAACGCCTGCGCCGTAAGTTCCGTGCGGTGGCGGATGATTTTACCGCTATTGAAACACTGTATGGTGTTGGTTACCGTTATAAAGAATAAGCCTGAAGGAGGCGGTTACGCAACCGACACCACAAAATACAGCGAATACTGATCGCCAAGCAACACGCCCTCGGCACTATACCCGAGGGCTTTCGCCCCTTATGACCCGTATTATGGCGGTGAATGTGATGGCGCTTGTTATTCTTGTGGGTAGCGTTCTTTACCTGAACCAATTCCAGCGTAATCTTATTGAAGCTGAAGTGGAGAGCCTCACCATTCAGGCGGAAATTATTGCGGGAGCACTTGGAGAAAGCGCGTCTGTTGGGCCTGAGGCGACAGAAATTGATATCGCGCCAGCACGGGATATTATCACACGCCTTGTAAGCCCCACGGAAAATCGTGCACGCCTTTTTGCACCCAATGGCGGTTTGCTTGCGGATAGCCAGTTTCTTGCGGGCGATAAACGGCTTGTTGAAGAACGACTTGAAAATATTGGTTATAGAGCTGGTTTTCGGGAACGTATTACCGAAAGCCTTCATGCATTTCTTGATAGCTTCACACGGCAACCAGATGTGCCGCCTTCTATTGATCGTCCTTCGGTAAGGGCCAGTGATTTTCTTGAGGTGTCGACCGCGCTGGAAGGGGAACTTACAACTCAGCTGAGGGTACGTGAAGATGGTAACCTTGTAATTAACATTGCAGTGCCTGTTCAGCGTTTCAGGCGTGTACTGGGTGTCATGCTTCTCACGGCTCAAACCGAGAATATTCAGAAAATTGTTCGTGCGGAACAGATGCTGACAGTGAAGATTTTTCTCGGAACATTAATCTTTACAATTTTTCTATCCTTCTTCCTTGGCCGAACATTGGTGCGGCCAATTCGAGTTCTCGCTCGTGCTGCAGAACGGGTAAGGCGCGGCATTGGTCAGGAAGAGCGTATTCCTGAATTTGCTGAGCGTATGGATGAAATTGGCGACCTCTCCCGATCACTCTCTGATATGACCAGTGCTTTATACAGGCAAATTGATGGCGTGGAGCGATTTGCTGCAGATGTGGCTCACGAAATCAAAAATCCGCTTTCCAGTATGCGCAGTGCCCTTGAGACTATTCAGATGACTGATAAGCCAGAGGTACAGCAGAAACTGTTTGGTATCCTTGAGGATGATGTAAAGCGCATCGACAGATTGATCACTGATATTTCCGATGCGTCTCGGGTGGATGCGGAACTCACCCGAGGTAAGATGGCTCGAATTGATTTGGGTGTTATGCTCAATATGCTTGCAGACGCATACCATACAACAGCTTGCAAGGATGGCACCCAGCTTGAGTATTCTGAACAAGAAGCCGATGTGTTTGTTGTGAAAGGCATTGAAAGTCGCCTTGGACAGGTGTGGCGGAACCTTATCGATAATGCACTTAGTTTCAGCCCTGAAAGTGGCACTGTTTTCATAAGCCTCAGCACCAAGGATCGCTTTGTTACGTTGACCGTAGAAGATGAAGGCCCGGGGTTACCTAATGGGGCTGAAAATAAAGTCTTTAAGCGTTTCTATTCCGAGCGACCAAATAGTGAAGAATTTGGTAGCCATTCAGGACTTGGGCTGTCAATTTGTAAGCAGGTGATTGAGGCTCACGGCGGTCAAATATTTGCTGAAAACCGAATGAATGAAGAAGGCAATGTTATGGGGGCCTGTTTTAGAGTTCGATTGCCTGTTGGTCTATAGTCACCCCGGATTAAATTCCGGAGAATAACGGAATTAGGTATGCAGAGAGTACACGGAACAGTGGTTGATATCGCGGGAAGCGGTGTCATGCTTTGTGGCGAATCCGGGAGTGGGAAATCCGATCTGGCTTTGCGGCTTATAGATCGAGGTGCCTGTCTGGTGACAGATGATCAAATATGCTTAACGTCTCGTGAGAAGGGCGTATATGCAACAGCGCCAAAAGCAATAAGGGGGTATCTGGAAATTAGAGGGCTGGGTGTTGTTTCAATGCCAGTTACAGGTGGCTCCTATATACGTCTTATTGTGCATTTAACCTCAGCATTAAATGTTCCGCGTCTGCCAGATAGGGAGGTTGAACACATCCTTGGAGCAGAAATTCACTGTTTAAAGTTAAATGCATTTGAACATTCCACTCCTATTAAAATAGAATTAGCGCTCAGAGATTTATCTCGTATTGGTGGGGGAGGGCCTGGTGACTGATACTAAACCTGCGAAGAACAGTAAGCGTCAACTTGTCATTGTTACGGGCCTTTCTGGCGCCGGAAAATCCGCAGCTTTACACGCTTTTGAGGATATAGGTTTTCAGGCAATCGATAATTTGCCACTTACCATGGTTGCGGGATTGGTAAATGATGCAGTCGCTGGCGCTGAAGAAAGCTCACTGGCGATCGGTGTTGATTCGCGCACTTTGCATTTCTCGCCTGAAGACTTTGTAGGAACTATCAAGCAGCTACGCACATGCGATGATGTAAACCTGCATGTATTGTTTATGGATGCTTCAGACGAAGTGTTGATGAAGCGATTTTCTGAAACACGAAGACCACATCCGCTCGGGGAAGGACAGCTGCTGAGAGCAGCCATAAAGCAAGAGCGCGAAATGATGGTTATTGTGCGCGATTATATCGATGGTATTCTTGATACAAGTGCTCGAACAGGCGCTGAAACCAGACGTATTATTCGCCGAAGATTCGCTGGCGATAATGAACCAAAACTCATTGTAACCTTTATGTCGTTTGGCTTTTCCAATGGTGTACCACGTGATGCAGATTTGGTTCTGGATGTGCGCTTTCTCCGTAACCCTCACTATGTAGAAGAGCTACGCCCCTTCACGGGTAGGGATAAAAAGGTTTCCAACTATGTAAGGGCAGATGAAGGGTTTGCACCGTTTTTAAATAAGGTTGAGGACTTGTTTGATTTTCTATTGCCGCGCTATAAAGATGAAGGAAAATCATATTTGACCATTGCATTTGGGTGCACTGGTGGTCGCCACCGATCTGTAGCAACAGCAGAAGCACTTGCCGCACGCGCAACAGGCGATAATATGGCTGTTAATCTTTATCACCGTGAGTTGATTGGTGATGAAAAGAGGTAACCCGTGTTTGGGTAAGTAGAGTATATAGAGGAATCCTTATGATAGGCATGGTGCTAGTAACCCACGGACGTTTGGCCGATGAATTTGTAGCTGCTACAGAACATGTAGTTGGCGCACAGGATCAAATGAAAGCAATATGTATTGGTCCTGATGATGATATGGAAAAGCGCCGCCAGGATATTATGGATGCTATCAAGGACACCGATAAAGGTGATGGTGTTGTACTTCTTACAGATATGTTTGGAGGGACACCTTCCAATCTTGCGATATCGCTTCTTGAAAAAGATCGTGTAGAGGTCGTAGCTGGCATCAACCTACCAATGCTTATCAAGCTTGCAAGTGTTCGGGCTGATCTTTCTCTGCAGGAAGCAGTTGAAGCAGCGAAAGAAGCAGGTATCAAATATATTAATGTAGCTAGCCAAGTTCTTGGAGCTTGATTCTTTTATGACCGATACAGAAATTTCAAATGAAGTGCAGATTGCGAATCGTCGTGGTTTGCATGCACGTGCTTCTGCTCGCTTTGCTAAGGAAGCTGGGCTTTTTGATGCAAAAGTCCAGGTCTCCAAAGATGGGAACAGTGTTGTTGGTACATCTATTATGGGGTTGATGATGCTGGGTGCTGCCAAGGGCGATAGTATTACGATTGCGGCATCTGGCCTGCAGGCACAACAGGCTCTCGATACACTTATTGCTCTTGTGAGTGATTTGTTTGGCGAAGAAGAATAGTAAAATCAAGGCTTTAATATTTGCCGTTAAGTATCAATTAACCATTATATAAAGAAATCTTTATCTTTTTAGCTTCTGCTGTTATAAGTCATGCTGAATAAAGTTATTCTGTATGCAGGAGCCATCATGACTGATTATAAGATTGCGGATATTTCTCTGGCTGAATGGGGCCGCAAGGAAATCAATATTGCAGAAACTGAAATGCCGGGCCTGATGGCTCTGCGTGAAGAATATGGTGAAAGCCAGCCTCTTAAAGGCGCACGTATCGCTGGTTGTCTGCACATGACAATTCAAACAGCTGTTCTTATTGAAACGCTTACAGCACTTGGCGCTGAAGTGCGTTGGTCTAGCTGTAACATCTTTTCAACACAGGATCAGGCGGCCGCTGCAATGGCTGCTTCAGGTATTCCGGTGTTCGCTTGGAAAGGCGAAACAGAAGAAGAAGCTGTATGGTGTATCCACCAAACCATTAAAGGTCCCGATGGCTGGGTGCCAAATATCATTCTCGATGATGGCGGTGATCTTACACAGATCATGCACGATGATTACCCGGAATTGATGGCAGATATCAAAGGTATCTCTGAAGAAACAACAACAGGTGTTCTTCGCCTCTATGAAATGGCGAAAGAAGGCCGTTTGATGGTGCCGGCTATCAATGTGAATGACAGTGTTACTAAATCTAAGTTCGATAACCTTTATGGTTGCCGTGAAAGCCTTGTAGACGGTGTTAAGCGTGCGACTGACGTGATGATCGCTGGTAAAGTTGCGGTTATCTGTGGTTATGGTGATGTAGGTAAAGGTTCTGCTGAATCTATGCGTAGCCAGGGTGCGCGTGTTCTTGTTACCGAGATTGATCCAATTTGTGCGCTTCAGGCTGCTATGGAAGGCTATGAAGTGACAACTATGGAAGAAGCTGCTTCCTACGGCGATATCTTCGTTACAACAACAGGCAATAAAGACGTTATTACACTTGATCATATGCGCGAGATGAAAGACCGTGCGATTGTTTGTAATATCGGGCACTTTGACAGCGAAATCCAAATTGCTGCACTTGATAACTACAAGTGGGAAGAAGTGAAGCCACAGGTAGATGAAGTTATTTTCCCTGACGGTAAGCGTTTGATTGTTCTTGCAAAAGGTCGTCTTGTGAACCTTGGTTGTGCAACTGGTCACCCAAGTTTTGTGATGTCTGCAAGCTTCACGAACCAGGTTCTGGCGCAAATTGAGCTTTGGAATAATTCTGAAAGCTACGGTAAGGAAGTGTACGTTCTGCCGAAGCACCTTGATGAAAAAGTTGCGAAGCTACATTTAGCAAAACTTGGTGCAAAGTTAACCGAGCTTACTGAAGATCAAGCAAAATATCTTGGCCTCAATGTAGCAGGCCCATTCAAGCCGGAGCACTACCGCTACTAAGCGGTGGTTGCCCACTTGAGCAGTTTTAGTAAAGGAAACGCCCATGAGTGAATATCTCTTCACAAGTGAATCTGTTTCAGAAGGTCACCCAGATAAGGTAGCTGACCGTATTTCTGACGGTATTGTTGATCTATATCTTGGTCAGATGCCTGAGGCACGTGTTGCTGCTGAAACTATGGTTACCACAAACCGTATTATGGTTGCCGGTGAAGTACGTGGTCCGGAAAGTATTACCGCTGATGATATCGAAGCTGTTGCTCGTGAAGCCGTAAAAGAAATCGGTTACGAGCAAGACGGTTTCCATTGGAAAAATGCTGTTTTTGAAAACCACCTTCATGAGCAGTCAGCTGATATTGCAGTTGGTGTTGATGCCGCTGGTAGTAAAGACGAAGGCGCTGGCGACCAAGGTATTATGTTTGGTTACGCATGTGATGAAACAGAAAGCCTGATGCCCGCGCCGATTGATTTTTCACACCGTATTTTGAAATCTCTGGCTGATGCCCGTCATAGCGGTACAACTGAACTTGAGCCAGACAGCAAAAGCCAGGTGACACTTCGTTATGTAGATGGTCGTCCCGTTGGTGCAACAAGTGTTGTTGTGTCCACACAGCATAAAGAAGGTGTTTCTCAAGATGCGCTGCGTGAGATTGTACGTGAACATGTTGAAGGCGTTCTCCCGGATGGTTGGATGTGCCCTGATGATGAGTTCTATGTGAACCCAACGGGCAATTTCGTAATTGGTGGCCCCGATGGTGATTGTGGTTTAACTGGCCGTAAGATCATTGTCGATACATATGGCGGTGCAGCACCTCATGGTGGTGGTGCTTTCTCTGGTAAAGATCCAACCAAAGTAGACCGTTCTGCGGCATATGCCTCTCGCTACTTAGCGAAAAATGTTGTGGCAGCAGGCCTGGCCAACAACTGTACGATCCAACTTGCATATGCGATCGGTGTGTCGAAGCCGCTTGCGGTTTATGTTGATCTTTGGGGTGATAACCCGAAAGTGGACCCTAGCCGACTTGCTAAGGTTCTTCAGGAAATGGTTGATCTCAGCCCACGCGGTATTCGCGAGCACCTCCAGCTTAACCGGGCAATTTACAAACGCACAGCTGCTTATGGTCACTTTGGCCGTACACCAACAGAGGATGGTGGCTTCTCTTGGGAGCGCACTGATCTGGTTGAAGCTCTGAAATCAGAGTTTGGCGTTTAAAAATAAGCTGTTATTTCTGTCTGCTCTTGCCCATGCAGGTAGTTAAAGGCTAATCTCCCTTCATTCCGGTATTGTGCCGGGATGTGGGGTAAAGGGCATCTGTTTATGAGCGCTGATAGCTGGATGGATACAGGCCTGATCATAGTGTTCACACTTGTGGGCATAATTTGGGTCGCATTAAGTCTTTATGCCTTTTGGCGCGCAGGTCGAATGACTGATCGTGCCAGCTCACTGCAAGATCTAGCTGAATTTCTTGATACCATGATTAAAACTGATCACAGGTACCCAATTTGGGTTTGGCCTGATGGTCGTTTGCAGGCAGATGCTGGTGCATTATCGCTTATTGGTATCTCTGGGGTTGTTACAAATCTGGAGGATTTACAGGGGATTGAAGATACCGGGTTACCTGCTGATGTTCTAAATATCGTCCGCTCAAGCATGCAGGAAGACGCAGATCTGCCTGGTCCTCTTGTAGTAGAACGTCAAAAAGATCAATTGGGCCTTATTATTGATATTCAATGGCTTCACGGTAAAGACCCTCGTTGGCCCCATTGTATTATGTGGGTTGAAGAAACCTTTGAAAATACAGCGCGTTCTACAAAACAAAGCGTACGTGCTCTTGAATTGAGGCTGAAGGATTTATCGCGAGTTTTCAATACCTTGCCTTATCCTGTATGGATCCGAGGTGCCGATAACGCAATATTGGAAGTGAATGAAGCCTATGTGAAGGCTGTGGATGGAGAAACTCAGCAAAAAACACTTGATGAAAAGTTGGAGCTTTTTGGCCGAACAGGTGTGAATGCGCTTGATCATGCTCGTGAAAATGGTCACGCAGTTCGGGAGCGTAAGTTCGGGGTTACCGAAGGGCAACGAAGAGCATTCGCTGTTACCCATTCTCCTCTGGATAGTGGTGGTACTGTACTTTCAATTGCTATTGATGTGACAGGTGAAGAAGAGGCGCTATCAGAACTTGCCAGAGTACTCGAAAGCCAGTCAGAAACATTGAACCGGTTAAGAAGCCCTGTGGCAATTTTTGGTCCAGGGCAAATTCTCAGATTTTATAATAGCGCTTTCGCACGCCTTACGCATATCCCCGAAGAACGTCTTTCATCTGAGCTGTCGCATAGTGAACTGCTTGATGTGATGCGAGAAAAGAGACGTTTGCCGGAACAAGCTGATTTCAGGGCTTGGAAGGATAATCTGCTAAAGCAATATACCTCGCTCCTCGAACCGTTTGAGGAAATGTGGCATTTGCCAGATGGAACAGCTCACCGAGTGGTGACACAACCACATCCCTTGGGTGGTCTTCTTATTTTGTTTGAGGATGTAACAGATAAGTTGGCTCTTGAACGATCTTACAATACGCTTATCGCTGTTCAGCAGGAAACGCTGGACAATATGCGCGAAGGGATTGCGGTGTTCGGAACCGATGGTAGATTAGAGTTATCTAACCCCGCCTTCAAAAGCATTTGGAATTTGGCCGATAATGATATTTCAGGACATCCGCATCTTTCCGATTTGGTCGTAGCAATCGAAGGGCGAAACGAGTTGGCCGGAGATGAAAATCAATTTATCTCTAATCTAGCTGTGTGGGCCACTGAACGGGTTCATAAAAGTGGCCGTTTAATCATGCAAAAAGGTACGGTGATCGAATGTTCGCTCGCGCCTCTACCTGATGGGGGTATGATGCTTACCCAAGGTGATGTTACTGATAGTTTTCAGGTGGAAAAGGCGCTCAGGGAACGCTCTAATGCACTTGAAGCAGCGGACAGGCTAAGATCAGAGTTTATCACCAATATGTCTTATGAACTCAGAACACCGCTTAACAGTATTATTGGGTTTGCTGAACTGCTTGATAAGCGTATTTTTGGTGATCTTACCAACCAGCAAGGCGAATATGTAAAAGATATTTTGAGTGCAGCGGATGGCTTGAAACATCTTATCTCGGACGTTCTTGATCTAGCTGTTATTGAAGCAGGAGAAGTAGCTCTTAGCCTTTCGCAGGTAGATGTAGCTGATGCCCTTCAGGAGTCTGCGGCACTGGCGCAGGATTTAGCGCATAAAGTAGACATTATTCTGATGCTGAATATCCCTGCCCCGATCAAGCCAATTGAAGGTGATCAGCGCCGTCTGAAACAAGCTTTTTATAATATGGTTTCCTCTATGCTGAACTTTGCCAGATACGGCGGTAAATTCATGATGGAATTGATTGGCGAAACCGAAACCGTGAAGGTGACCATCAGTAATGCAGACTCTGGCCTCGCACAGCGGGAGCGGGACAGGCTTATTTCGGCTGTTGAAATGGGTGCTACCCCGGGCGGTCGGAACGCGACAGGTCTGGATCTGGCGCTTGTACGTAGTATTGTTCAGTTGCATGGCGGGTCAATTTCATTAGAACCATTCGGCGAAGAAGGATTGGCGCTCAGCTGTACCCTTCCGCGAAAACAACCTTCTTAAGCTAAGCAGTTATGGCTCAACGTAAAATTCAAATTCATTGTAATTCCCAAACAGAAACAGAAGGACTTGCAGCTAAATTGGCGCAAATCGCAAAACCGGGCGATCTGTTTGCCCTAACCGGAGATTTAGGAGCGGGGAAAAGCACCTTTGCACGCGCTTTTATTCGGTCTCTTCTTGATAGCCCAGAGGCAGAAGTGCCAAGTCCAACCTTTACACTTGTGCAGGCATATGAAGGCCCTGACTATCCCGTGTATCATGCTGATTTGTACCGATTACATGATCCAGAAGAAGTATATGATTTAGGGCTTGATGATGAACGGGCTGAAGCGGTGATGCTGATAGAGTGGCCCGACCGTTTGCCAGAAGAATGGCTTCAGGAAGCTTCCGAAATCTCCCTTGTTCGTGCTGAGAAAGTTGGCGGGCAGCAAGGCGATGATGAAGCTCGGACTGTAATGATTACAAGTGATGATGATACGATAATGGCGTTGGGCGAATAATGATGACCAAGCTTCAAACAGCAATGATTTTGGCAGCAGGAAAAGGTACGCGCATGCGTGAGTTATCTGAACAAATGCCGAAACCAATGGTGCTCGTTAACGGTATCTCACTCGTAGATAGGCTTCTTGCTCATGCTGAACAGGCCGGAATTGAGAAAGTGATCATAAATGTTCATCATCTGGCAGGTATGCTTGAACATCATTTGGCGCCCTATACATCTGATGGGTTTGTCGAGGTGTCTGATGAACGTGGTGAGCTTTTGGAAACAGGTGGTGGTGTAAAAAAAGCGCTGCCAAAACTCGGAAATGAACCGTTTTTGGTAATGAATGGTGATGCGCTCTGGGTCGATCGGGCTGGAAGTAATATTAACCGTTTAGCCGAGCACTGGAATTCTGAGGAGATGGATGTTCTTCTTTTGCTCGCGCCAACAAATGAAGCGCTTGGTTACGACGGTGTTGGCGATTTCTTAGGGGCAGGCGACGGCGCTTTTCCAATTGAGTTTCGGGCAGAAGCCCAAGCTGCGCCAAATATGTATGCGGGTGTGCAAATCGTAAAATCCGAAATGTATGACGACATGCCAGATGGCGCTTTTTCCAACTTGGAAATATTCAAAAAAGCCGCTCAAAAGGGCCGACTATATGGCCTCGTGATTGATGGTACTTGGATGCATGTAGGCACACCAGAAGCGGTAGGAGAAGCGGAAGCTAAACTCAAAGAATTGGGGGCTGAATAATACGTGGTTTCTTCACCCACCATATATACGGTTGATCCTTCTGTTTCGTTCGTGGATGCACTTGCAAGTGGCCTTCTTAAAATGGCAGGTGGAGATCCTGTAGGCCTCGCGGAGATGACAGTGCTTGTGCCAAACCGCAGGGCACAACGTTCATTGCAGGATGCATTCTTGCGGCTGCTTGAGCACCGCACCACACTTCTACCTGTAATGCGGCCTATTGGTGATGTGGACGAAGAGGAAATCAATTTCCTGGGTGCTGGGATGCCGGTTGATCCTTCAGATATTCCGCCCGCAATTGCATCAGCACGGCGGCAAACTCTGTTAATGCGGCAGGTCATGGCATGGGGGGGCTTTGGTGAAAAGCTTGCGCCCGCGCAAGGGTGGAGGCTCGCTGAAGAACTAGCGAAATTTATGGATCAGGTGGATACGAAAAACTTGAGCTATGAAACTCTTACTGAACTTGTACCGGAAAGCCTTTCTGAGCATTGGGATATCACGCTGCAGTTTTTAAAAATTGTAACTGAAGCCTGGCCGCTTATTCTTGAAGCAGAAGGGGCGATTAATCCTGTAGTGCGTAGAGATGCACTCCTTCGTATGCTTGCATCTGTTTGGCATGAAAATCCGCCTAAAGGTAAGCTAGTTGCAGCGGGTTCTACAGGTTCTATTCCTGCCACAGCGGAACTGTTATCTGTGGTGGCGCGATTGCCGGAAGGCATGGTCATTCTACCCGGAGTAGATCACATAGCGAGCGATGAATGCTGGGACCTGATTGATCCTACCCATCCGCAAACAGCGATGAAGAACCTGTTGGAAACAATGGGTGCTTCACGGCATGAAATTGAACCATGGTCACATGATCTCCTGGATGCCAATTATGGCCGTAGTAAGTTTTTCAGGGATGCATTACTCCCTGCTGCACTGACCCGCAATTGGCGGCAAATGAATTACAGGGATAAGGCCACTGAAGAGCTCTTTGCTGGTATCGATGCCATTGTTGCACCAACCCGCCGCGAGGAGGCAGATAGTATTGCGGTTTTGATGCGTGAGGTGCTTGAAGAGCCAGGTAAAACCGCAGCGCTTGTAACACCTGATCGCCAGCTAGCACGGCATGTGCGTGCTAGTCTTGGTCGTTGGGGAATTGATATTGACGATTCTGGTGGTGACCGCGCTTTAAATACAGTCCCGGGACGCTTGTTTGGTTTAATTGCAACCGCTGTTTCTGACCGTTTGGCACCAGTGCCGTTTTTAGCGGTATTACAGCACCCTTTGGTTTCCCTTGGGCGATCCCGACAAGAATATCTCGAATTTGTCCACCGATTAGATCACGGTGTGCTCAGAGGCGTTAGACCTGCGGGCGGCGCTGATGGTCTTTTGAAACGAGCGTCGGTTGCTGCAGAAGATGGCCGTAATCGCTTCCAGAAAGATGATATTCCATTTCTTGAAGAAGCACTGGATGCATTCTTGCCGCTTCTTGGCGCATTTGATAGCGATGCTTCCCTTTCTGAGCTTTTAAGAGCGCATATTGAATGTGCAGAAATGCTGGCTGCAAATGATACTGAGACGGGCAGTGATGCTTTGTGGCGAGGTGAAGCAGGATTGGCGCTTGCGGATAGTTTTGCAGAACATATTGAGCAGACGGCTGACCTGAAGGAAATCTCTGCGGAAAGCTATGCTCCGTTGTTCGCTGAAATGCTGTCGCCTGCAATGGTCCGCCCCGTATGGCGTAAACACCCACGGTTAAGCATATGGGGTCCGCTTGAGGCGCGTTTGCAGCGTGCAGATGTGATGGTATTGGGTGGTTTGAATGAAGGCGTGTGGCCCGGCGAAATTAAAGCTGACAGCTGGATGAACCGCCAGATGCGCCGGGAGTACGGCTTGCCACCTCTGGAACGGCGTATGGGGCAATCAGCTCATGATTTTATGCAGGCTGCATCGGGAGGCAAGGTTTACCTTACGCGCGCTGAAAAAGTAGACGGTTCTCCAACTGTGCCGAGCCGTTGGTGGTTCCGTATTGAAGCGCTTGCAGGACGCGAGATACCACGCGCTGAAAAATATGTTCAGTGGGCAGGCTTGCTTGCCAAAACAGAAACCAAGCCTGTTCGAGCACCGGCGCCTAGGCCGCCGCTTGAAGCACGGCCTAAACGCTTATCTGTTACGCAAGTGGAACAATGGATGCGTGACCCTTATGGGCTTTATGCGAAACAGGTACTGGGCCTCAGAACGCTTGATCCTGTAGATGACAGACCAAACGCAGCGCAAAAGGGTACACTCCTTCACGAAGCGCTTGAACTCTTCCTGAAAGAGAGGGGTGCTAAATACGGTGATGAAGGCTTGGAGCGCCTTATTGCTGTAGGGCGTCGTGTATTCGAACCCGTAATTACCCAGCCTGCCGTTTATGCATTCTGGTGGCCCCGGTTTGAGCATATCGCTAAGTGGTTTGTAGCCAATGAGGAAAAGCGCCAGAAGTCTCATGAAGTTGCACTTGTAGAGGGCTGGGGAGAAGCAACAGTTCCGCATACGGATTTCAAAGTGTTTGCCAAAGCGGACCGTATTGATCGTGTGAAAGAAAGCGGCAAGCTGGAAATTATCGACTACAAAACGGGAAATATTCCAACAGCCAAGCGTGTTGCGGCGGGATTTGCTCCTCAGTTGCCACTTGAGGCATGGCTCGCTGAAGTAGGTGGCTTTGACGGCATCACCGCAAGTGCGGTGGAAGACCTTATTTTCTGGGAACTGAAGGGCGGTGACCCTATCCAGCGGCAGGCGAAGCCTATCAAAGATATTGAGCATGCTGTTTGGGCTGCTGAAGATGGTCTCAGACGCCTTGTGGAAGCTTTTAGTAATGAGGGAACACCTTATCTATCTAACCCACGTCCAAGCGAGGCAGGGTACGGGGATTATGATCATCTTGCGCGGGCCAAGGAATGGCGCGGTAGTGAAAACACCGAAGATAACTTGAGCGGCGCGTTAGGGGAGAAGGCTGATGGCTAAACCCCGGATGACCTACGAGCAAGCTCGCGCTACAACACCTGACCTCACTGCATGGGTGGGGGCGTCGGCAGGTACAGGGAAAACCCACGTACTGACCGCACGTGTTTTGAGGCTTATGCTCACAGGAACACGGCCTGAAAATATTGTTTGCCTCACTTTCACCAAGGCCGCGGCAGCGGAGATGACAAACCGTATTTTCGAAGAATTAGGCCGTTGGGCGTTGATGCCAGATGAGGAGTTAAGCGCTGAAATTAACCGGCGTACTGAAGAGTATGCGGATGAAGAAATGCTCGTACGTGCCCGGCAGTTGTTTGCAGAAGTGCTTGATTTATCTCCGGGGCTTCAGATCCAAACATTCCACAGCTTTTGTCAGTCCCTTCTTGGGCGTTTTCCACTTGAGGCTGGGATGGCTCCCGGTTTTGAAGGTGTGGATGAAGCCGAAGCCCGGGACCTTATGGCGGGCGCCAAAGATCAGATGCTGGCAGCCACCCGAAAGCCGAAAAATAAAGACCTGCAAGACGCACTTTCTGATGTCGCAAAACTGGTTACTGAAAATACTTTCGATGAGGTGATTGATCGCCTGTCATTCGAGGCGTCAACACTGAGTCGTGCTGAAGCAGAATATGGTGGTATTGATGGACTTATCGCGGCGCTTTATAGAGCGCTGGAAGTCACGCCGGGGGATAGCCCTTCGCGCGTTGTGAAATCAGCACTTGATGATCAGGTGTTTGATACGAACGGCATTCATAAACTCGGCATGGCAATGCTTGAAGGGAGTGCTGCGGAAGCGAAAAAAGGCGATGCACTCTGTGCCTTTATTAATGCCGATACGGCAAAGCGTGAGCAGTTATTTGGTGATTACAAGCTTGTTTTCCTGACGGCTAAGGACGAAGCCCGTGCCCGAGTTGCTAATAAGAAGACGGTGGAAGGTGATCCGGGGCTTGTTGATGTAATTGAAAAAGAACAACGTCGTCTTATCCATATCGCAGACACTATGCTCCGGCTGAAAGCTACGGCAGCGACTGCATCACTTTTGAAACTTGGATCATCTCAGCTCGCGCGGTACCATTTCCTTAAGTCCGAACGGGGGCTTGTGGATTTTGATGATATGATCCAGAAAACCGTTGGACTGTTTCGCCGAGCGGATATTGCACCTTGGGTGCTTTTTAAACTGGATGCAGAGGTCGAGCATATCCTTGTGGATGAAGCACAGGATACTAACCGTGATCAATGGCGTGTGGTAGAGGCGCTAGCCGCTGAGTTTTTTGCTGGTGAAGGTACGACAGATAAAGTGCGCACGCTTTTCGCAGTGGGCGATGCGAAGCAATCTATTTTCTCTTTCCAGCGTGCTGACCCCAAAGAATTTATCGCCGCAAGAGACCGGGTGTTCCGCCAAGCTTTTGAAGCAGGCATGTATGCGGATAATGTGCCTCTAAATCTCTCTTTCCGCTCAGGCGAAGCTGTGCTTAGCCTTGTGGATAAAGTTTTTGAACGGGAACACCGGGCATCCATCGGGCTTTCGCCTGATGATGAAGACGTGAAACATGATTTTATCCGCAAAGGGCATGGCGGCCTTGTGGAGATGTGGCCACTTGAAGCACCGCAATCTACAGCCAAGGAAGATACGCCTGAATGGGCGCTGCCGCTCACGCAAGAAAGCGTGGATGACGCGGAAGAACGTACTGCATGGCGGATTGCCCGCCGTGTGAAGGCCATGATCACCAGTGGTGAACTACTTGAAAGCCAGGGGCGTCCTATCCGTGCTGGTGATGTATTGGTGCTTGTGCGCAGGCGTACGGGCTTTGTGGATCATCTCGTGAAAGCGTTCAAAAGCCTCCGTATCCCGGTTGCGGGGCGTGACCGTATGGTGCTTACGGAAGAACTTGCAGTGATGGACCTTCTTGTACTTGCCCGTTTTGTCTTGCAGCCGAGGGATGATTTGAGCCTTGCAACGGTGCTGAAAGGCCCGTTTGTTGGGTTTGATGATGATGCGCTGTTCGAACTGGCCTACGGCAGAAAGGCATCTCTTTGGAATGCACTTCTTGCCAAGGCGAAGGAACCCAAGTTTGCCCGTGCTGCTACACTTTTGACCAAGCTCCTTAATGCAGTTGACCTGAAAACACCCTTTGAGTTTTTTAGTTATCTGCTGACTGATTTGGGAGGCAGGAAATTGCTGGTATCGCGCCTTGGTGAGGATATTCATGATCCGGTTGATGAACTGCTTGAAGAAGCTCTACGGTTTGAGCTTACAAGTGCTGCGTCCATGCAGGCCTTTGTGAAGGCGGTGGATGATAGCGGTATGCAAATCAAACGTGACCTTGAAGCCGCTGGCGATAATGTACGGATCATGACGGCACATAGCGCGAAGGGCCTCCAGGCTCCTATCGTATTTTTGTCTGATCTTGTTGGTTTGCCCGATGTAACCCGAGATACTCGTCTTCTTCCTCTAGAAAGCGCAACAGGGGGCAGTCCTATCCCGTTCTGGACATCACCCGCAAAGGGGCTTCCGCTTGTGGATAGTATGAAGGCAGATGTGAAGCATAGGCAGCTTGCTGAATATCGCAGGCTTCTGTATGTAGCGCTGACACGGGCTGAAGACAGACTTTATATTGCAGGCTGGCAGGGGCGCGATGAACCGTCTGATGACTGTTGGGCGGTTGCAATTGAAGAAGGTTTCCACAGGCTTGGCGCTGAAAAGGTGCAAGCGGGTGATATGGAAGTGCTGCGTTATGAGGTTCCTCAAACACTTGAAGTAGTTGCAAAGGAACTGAAGCAGGATGCGGCTGTGGAGCAAGTAGCACCTGACTGGCTGTTTGATATCATGCCTGAAGAACCTGTGCCGCCAAAACCACTTGCGCCTTCAAAGCCGGAAGAAGAACCATCGGTTTCCAGCCCGTTGGTGCGGACAGATGAGAAGCGCTTCCAGCGCGGCAGATATATTCATGCGCTCCTACAGTGGCTACCTGATTTATCTGTCGCTGATCGTGAAGAAGCGGCCTTCAGATATTTGAAGCGCACAGCAAGTGATCTTACCGATGCTCAGCATGAGCAGCTTTGGCAGGAAGTTAATCATATCCTGAGTGATGAGAGTTTCGGTGCTCTCTTTACTTCGGGAAGCAAAGCAGAAGTTCCTATTGCAGGTATTGTGGCTGGTCGAGCGATTTCAGGGCAGGTTGACAGGCTCGTAGTAACTGAAAATGAAGTGCTGGTGGTGGATTATAAAACCAACCGCCCGCCACCCGAACGCGTTGAAGATGTACAGCAAGTGTATGTTCGGCAGATGGCGCTTTATGCCAAAGCTTTGGAAGGTATTTATAAGGATAAAACAGTGCGAGGTGCCTTGCTGTGGACAGACGCATCACGCCTGATGGAACTTCCCAAGCCTATGTTAGATGCTGCCCTGAACAGTGTTTAAATATTACAATATATAGAAATATTCACGGCTCCGTTACTAAACCTTGACCCTGAGGGGCCGGGTACTTACTTTATGAAACCAAGGCCCTGAAGGGCGAGTATTTATGATGCGTATGCACAAACAGAAAGATTGTACCAATGGCTACTATCACAGTAACTGATGCGAACTTTAAAGAGCTTGTACTAGAATCAGACAAGCCAGTTCTTCTTGATTTTTGGGCACAGTGGTGTGGCCCATGTAAAATGATTGGCCCTGTACTGGAAGAGATTTCCAACGGTCGTGATGATATTGTAATCGCTAAGATGGACATTGATGAAAATCCAGAAACACCGACAAGCTTTGGTGTTCGCTCCATCCCTACAATGCTGATTTTTAAAGGTGGCGAATCTGTTGCAACAACAATGGGTGCAAAGCCAAAAGCACAGCTTGAAGCTTGGATTAATCAGTCGCTCTAATAGAGATTAGAACTCTTAGTGAATTAGAAGGCACCTATTGGGTGCCTTTTTTGTTTTTGGGTTACCTCTTTCTTGGAAGGCGGTTTCCAGATAGTATTTCCAGTGGAAGTGGGAGATATAGATGGCGGAACTGAAAACCAAAGAAAATGATGCGAGTGTTGAGGCATTTTTGGAAGCTGTTGAGCATAAAAAACGCCGCGAAGATGCGCTTGTCATAAAAGAAGTGTTTGACCGTATTACTAGCTGGCCCGCTAAAATGTGGGGAGCTTCAATCGTTGGGTATGGGTCTTATGATTATAAATACCCTACCGGCCGAACGGGTACATGGATGATCACTGGTTTTTCCCCCAGAAAAACATCACTTACCCTGTATATCATGCCGGGTTTCGGCAGGTATGAAGAATTAATGTCCAGGCTTGGAAAATATAAAACCGGGAAAAGCTGCCTTTATGTAAACAAGCTTGAAGATGTTGATATGGAAGTGCTTGAGGAGCTGATCAAAGCATCTGTGCAGCATATGGTAGATAATTATCATAAAGATAACCCTGTTTGCGGATAGGTGGACGTATGACAGTTTGGATCGTGCTGCTTCGCGGCGTGAACGTTGGCGGTGGCAAAAATAACACCATCATTATGAAAGACTTCAAGGTTATGCTTGAAGGGCTTGGGTACAAAGGTGTGAAAACTTATATCCAGAGTGGTAACGCGGTTTTCAGTACTTCCGGAACTAGCGCAGGAACTATCAAGCAAGAAGTAGGTGAAGCTATTGAGCGTACATTTGGTTTCTTGCCGCAAATTATGGTGTTGAAACGAGAGGCGTTTCGGCAAAAGTTCACTGACAATCCATTTCCTCAAGCTGAAGATGAACCGAAAACGCTGATGATCTGCTTTTTAGAACGAGAGCCTGATGCGCCAAACTTTGATAACATGAAGGAACTGCAGGCAGATACTGAAGAGTTTCAGCTTAAGGGGGATACATTTTATTTTTATGCACCAAAAGGTATTGGCCGATCCAAACTTGCCGAGAAACTTGAGCGTCTGCTCGGCGTACCTGTTACCGCGAGGAACTTGCGTTCAGTGGGCAAGATACTCGAGCTTGCAGAAGTTTTATAACTATTCTGGATAAAGCTCTGCTTCACGAAGGACATGGCCAGCCAGGTAGAGTGAACCGCCAATGAGTACAAATTGCTTGCGGTTTAGATCCGGTTGGTTGGCGACCATTTTCAGTGCGCTCTCCACATCCTTGGCGATGGTGCCACTGATGCCAATATCTGTTGCTGCTGCGGCCAGGAAGGAAGGCTCTGCCGTATTTTCTTCACCGGGGATTGCAACGGCGATGACGCGGTCAATAACTCCTGAGAGAGATTTTAAATACCCTGCCGCATCTTTTGTGCCCATCATACCAAGAATGAGTGTTACTGATTTTTCGACAGGGTCCAATTTCCTGAGATGGCTTTTGATAATACGTGCGGCAGCGGGATTATGGCCGCCATCAAGCCATAGGTCGGCCTCTTCAGGGAGTATCTTGTGCAGACTACTACCGTTCAGGCTTTCCATGCGTGCAGGCCAGCGTACCCAGCCAAGCCCTGCTTTAATAGCGGCATCAGGAATATGTACGGCTTTTTGTGCGTGTAGTGCGGCGATAGCTGTTGCAGCATTTAAAATCTGGTGGTCACCAGCGAGGTTTGGTGACGGCAGGCTTAAAACTGTTTTCCAATCTTCAAACAGGAAACCTTCGCCATTTTGGGTCGCTTCTGCGTGCCAGGATTCATCGCAGTGGAGTGGCTTTACATTTCGTTCGGCAGCAATTTCATTGATGCGGGTAAGCGCATCTTTTGGCTGAGGCCCGACAACAAGGGGGCAGCCTTCTTTGATGATACCGGCTTTTTCACCTGCAATTGCAGTGATGGTGTCGCCTAGGAATTGTTCGTGATCAATGCTGATAGGTGTAATCACTGTACAAACTGGTTTCGTAACAACATTAGTGGCATCTAATCTGCCACCAAGACCCACTTCCAGTATGCAGAGATCAGCGGGTGTTTCTGAGAAGGCCAGGAGAGCGGCGGCGGTAGTGATTTCGAAGAAAGTGATAGGTTCACCGCCTGTTGCTTCTTCGCAGCGTTCTAAAAGCTCTGTAAGGGCGTCTTCTTCAATAATTTTGCCTGCAATGCGAATGCGTTCTGCAAAGCGCACGAGATGAGGTGATGTATAAACATGAACGCGGTGGCCCGCAGCTTCTGCAATAGCGCGAATAGTAGCCGTGGTGGAGCCTTTGCCATTCGTGCCAGCGACATGGATAACAGGTGGTAGTTTATCTTGAGGATTACCGAGCGCTTCAAGGATGCTGTGCATCCGATCAAGCGAGAGGTCGATCAGCTTTGGGTGAAGCTTCATCAGCCGCGCCAGAACAGCATCTGACGCGGAGGTATCATACCGTGATTGGTCTGTTGTCATTTAAACTCGGCACCACTAGGGCTGAGATTACTCAGCGGCTGCTTTAACGTTTCTACCGCCCATTAATAGCGACAAAACCTTACCAAGTTCTTCACGCATGTTATGGCGGTGTACCACCATATCAACCATGCCGTGGTCACGTAGGTATTCTGCACGCTGGAAACCATCAGGTAGTTTCTCACGGATTGTTTGCTCAATCACACGTGGGCCAGAGAAAGCGATCATCGCACCTGGTTCTGCAATCTGAATATCGCCAAGCATCGCATATGACGCAGAAACACCACCTGTTGTTGGATCTGTTAGAACCACAATGTACGGCAGGCCAGCATCACGAAGCATTTGGAGGGCAACCGTTGTACGCGGCATCTGCATAAGAGACAGAATACCTTCCTGCATACGTGCGCCACCAGAGGCCGTGTGCATCACAAACGGAAGGCCAAGGCGTAGTGCTTCTTTGGCGCCAGCAATAATGCCTTCACCAAGCGCCATACCCATAGAACCGCCCATGAAGAAGAAGTTCTGGATACCAACAACAGCTTCCTGGCCGCCGATTTTACCAACACCAACTTTGATGGCATCTTCATCGCCAGTTGATGCACGCGCTGCTTTCAGGCGGTCAGTATATTTTTTTGTGTCTTTGAACTTCAGTGGATCAATATTCACCTTTGGAAGATCAAGAAGTGTGTAATTGGCGTTATCGAAGAGAGCATCGAAACGATCTTTTGGCGGTACACGGTCGTGGTGTTCACAGTGTGCACAAACATATTGGTTCGCGATGAATTCTTTCTGGAAAATCATCTGCCCACAGTTTTTACACTTGTGCCAAAGGTTATCTGGCGTTTCCCGTGCATTCAGCACTTTTTGAAGTTTCGGTTTTACATAGTTGGTGAGCCAGCTCATGAGACCACCCTTTCTCTACTTAACGTCCGCTCTTAACACCATCCGCTAATTCGCGGGTGAAGTCCAGAACCTCTTGTACTACACCATCGCGGATGGTGCCATCATCATTTATGCCTGCTTCAATCAGATCAACGATTGCCGATCCAACAACGGCGGCATCGGCTCTTGCCGCTACGGCAGCCGCCTGTTCAGGGGTGCGGATACCGAATCCTACGGCAACTGGCAAGTCTGTATGTGATTTAATACGCTGAACTGCAGTGCCAATATCATCAGCAGTTGCAGATTTCCCGCCGGTTACACCAGCAACCGCTACGTAATAAACAAAACCACTGGCGCCGTTCAGAACCGCAGGAAGGCGTTCATCGTCAGATGTTGGTGTCGCAAGGCGGATAATATCAACGCCTTTCGCGTTTGCTGGAATGCGTAGTTCATCATCCTCTTCTGGTGGTAGGTCAACGACGATCAAACCATCAACGCCAGCTTCAGCAGCATCTAAGCAGAAGCGCTCAACACCATATGCGTATACTGGGTTGAAATACCCCATTAGTACAATCGGTGTGCTATCGTTTTCTTCGCGGAACTCACGCACCATTTCAAGCGTTTGCTTCATAGAAGCGCCAGCTGCGAGGGAACGCTGTGCTGCGCGGTCAATGGCTGGGCCATCGGCTGCTGGGTCAGAGAAAGGCATACCAAGCTCGATGATATCCGCGCCAGCGGCAGGCAGGCCTTTGAAAATTTCCGTTGAGATTTCCCGGTTAGGGTCACCAGCCTGTATGTAGGTTACGAAGGCTGCGCGGTCTTCAGCTTTAAGGGCTTCAAAACAAGGCTTTAAACGAGACATAACTATTTCCGCCCTTAAATTTCTTCACCAAGTGCTTCAGCGACAGTGAAGATATCTTTGTCGCCGCGACCGGATAGGTTCATAACCATGATATGATCTTTTGGAAGCGTTGGTGCCATTCTCATTACGTGGGCAAGCGCATGGCTTGATTCAAGAGCAGGGATGATCCCTTCCATCTTGCAGCAAAGTTGGAATGCTTCCAGTGCTTCATCATCTGTCGCTGATACATAATGTACGCGCTCTTGTTCATGCAGCCATACATGTTCCGGCCCAATGCCAGGATAATCAAGGCCCGCTGAGATAGAGTGAGCTTCCTGAATTTGACCGTCTTCACTTTGCAGAAGGTATGTACGGTTACCGTGGAGGACACCGGGTGTGCCGCCCGCGATGGAGGCTGCATTTTTATCTGTATCTACGCCGTGGCCTGATGCTTCCACGCAGTAAGCTTCAACTTCAGGATCATCAAGGAACGGATGGATAAGGCCAAGCGCGTTTGAGCCACCACCAATACAAGCTACAAGGCTGTCTGGCAGGCGACCTTCAAGATCAAGGATTTGCTCGCGGGTTTCGCGACCGATGATGCTTTGGAAATCCCGCACCATCATTGGGTATGGGTGAGGGCCTGCAGCTGTACCGATGATATAAAAGGTATCGTGAACGTTGGTCACCCAGTCTCTGAGCGCATCATTCATTGCGTCTTTAAGCGTCGCAGAGCCAGATGTAACAGGCTGAACCTCAGCACCCAGCATTTTCATGCGGAACACGTTTGGTTTCTGGCGTTCAATATCCACAGCGCCCATAAAGACCGTGCATTTAAGGCCAAAGCGCGCTGCAACAGTAGCTGTTGCCACACCGTGCTGACCAGCACCTGTTTCGGCAATCACACGGGTTTTTCCCATACGTTTAGCAAGCAGTACCTGCCCAATCGCATGGTTAATTTTGTGGGCGCCAGTATGGTTCAACTCTTCACGTTTGAAGTAAACCTTGGCGCCGCCTAAATGTTCCGTAAGGCGTTCAGCGTAATAAAGTGGGCTTGGGCGGCCAATATAAACTCGGTTAAGTTCATCCAGCTCCGCCAGAAAAGCTGGGTCCTTGATGGCTTTCTGATATTCTTTTTCAACATCCATCACGAGCGGCATCAGTGTCTCAGACACGTACCGTCCACCATAAATACCAAAATGGCCCTTTTCATCCGGGCCAGTGCGATAACTGTTCAGCGCCATAACTTGCTCACTCTTACTGTTTGGGGAGTTTATGTAGCGCTTTTTACGGCTTGAAGAAAGGCTTCGATCATCACATTAGATTTTTTACCCGGTGAACTCTCCACACCAGAAGAGATATCAAGGGCTTGAGCATCACTTTCTTCAATTGCCTGCTGTGCATTCTCCGCAGAAAGACCACCGGCCAGCATCCAGCGGTAAGGTAATTCCTGACCTTTTAAGATATTCCAAGGGAAGGAAACCGCATTTCCGCCCGGGAGGACGGCATCTTTTGGTGGTTTAGCGTCAAAGAGAATGCGATCTGCAATTCCGGTAAATGGATCAGCTTTCTTAAGATCTTCTAATGTACTAACGCCCAACGCTTTGATGATGCGTACACCGAACTTTTCTTTGATACGTTTTGCGTCCTCTGGAGTCTCACTGCCGTGCAGTTGTACGACATCAAGAGAAAGGGCATTGATTGCCTGCTCGAGAAGTTCGTCAGAAGCGTTTACAAACACGCCAACCCTTTTGGGGCCTGAAGGTAATTTCGGGCCGAGAGAGCGAGCCGCTTCTATGGTAAGATTACGCGGGCTTTTTTCAAAGAACACAAAGCCAAGCCAGCGCGCACCAGCGTGGGCAGCCGTGTCGGCATGCTCAACTTCCGTAATGCCGCAGATTTTAACGTCAGCAGTCATCAGGCGTGATGTTGTTTTGTAAGGAGTGGATCAGGTGCCCATAGACGTACAGGGCGGCCTTTACCATCAGTGAAGACACCAAAGAGAATAAGCACAAGATCAATCAAGAAACCAATCCCAAGGAAGCCGATAGTAATGAGATAAAGAAACCCTGTAAAAGGACGCCTTACATAAAAGCGGTGAATACCAAAAATACCAATTAAGAAACAAAGAATAAGGGCAACAGAGCGATTTTTGGGAGAAGATGTTGCGTATAGTGCTTCTTTTTGTGTTGTGTAAGAGCGGCCAGTTTCTGGGTTTTTTCCCACTTGTGTTGGTTTTAATTCTTGAGAGATACGAGCAACAATTTTTGCAGCGATTGATTCCTGAATAGCAAATAAATCATCGCCAACTGCAGTGAAACGATCAGACCAGATATTAGCGCCAGAATGATCCACAAGCTGTGCTGATACACGGATTTTATCGTCTTGCATGCGCACGCTTGTTGAAAGCACATAGCCAACACTTAATGTCCGTGCAATCTCCTGGGGGCCAAGGCCTTGGGACGCTAACTGAGCGACAGTGTTTTTTTCAGGTGTCGCTAATTTTGCTTTTTGTAGATCTGCAAGAAGCTCTTCAATTAGACCATCAGAGAAGTGCTCTTGGATATCACCAATTTCTTTTATGGGCAAAATAGCGATTGCGGTTTTTCCGCCGAATTCTGGAGAAGGCCCTGGTGCGTCAATGAAACTTGTATCTCGTACGCCTGTTGCTAGGGCAGTTGATCCTGCATTAGGGGCGATGCCAAGAGCTTGTGTAGGTGTTTCACCACGCATGCGCTGCATGATGATTTTGCCGTTCGTTAACGCAACCGTTGTTATTGCGAAAATTGCGGCGATGCCCCCAAGGACATCACCATATTCTTTTAGCCATTCAATGATCGGCGTTAACGATTCCAGCATTTAGTCGTCACTTTCGAGCAAATCGGCGAATTCGACCTCCTGACGTGTGAGGGCCGCACTCGCAGCTTTCATTAAATCTTCGCCCAGCAATTGGCCACTATTCCATGTTGCTACATAGTCCAGCCCATCGCGAACGGTATGATCCCTAGAATGATTAAGTACCGCTTTTGTACCACTTACTGCAAGAGGGCTTTTTGATGCAATGAGTTGTGCCATTTCTTTTGCTGTATCTAATGCAGCTTCTGCTGTTGGCAGAACTCGGTTTACAAAACCGTATTTATCGGCTTCTGCACTGGTGAATTTGCGGCCAGTATAGGAAAGCTCTCTAAGTATTCCTTGGGGTAGGTGATGAGGCATGCGCTGTAGTGTGCCAACATCGGCTACAATTCCGACATTCACTTCCTGTATGGTGAAGTATGCATCTTCCGTACATACCCGCATATCCGCGGCGGAAATAAGATCAATACCACCTCCCAGGCAGGCGCCATGTATGCAGGCAATTACGGGAGCGCGTGTTTCTTCTAGAGCGGTAAAGCAATCTTGTAGAAATAAAATGTGGCGGCGCAGTTTTTCCCGAACACGAGCAGGGTCACCATCATTGCCTCCGAGAACTGAACCGCTTTCTTTTAGATCAAGGCCTGCTGTGAAATGTTTTCCGTTTGCGTTTAAAATGATCGCTCTTACAGCGGGGATAGTATCTAGTTTTCGGAAGGCTTCGCCAATTTCACGGAACATGGCGCCGTTCATGGCATTCAGTTTGGTTGGACGATTAAGGGTGACTGTAGCGACATGACCATCTACCGCTACATCTAGTGTTTCATATTCGAAGTTTTCTGCGCTCATAAAATTACCCTTCAAGAAGCTGTTTTCCTGAATATTGGGCAAATTCGTCTACCGACCAGTTAAAGGCTATTTTTGAAAACTAGATTGCTTATAGAGGGACATAAGCTCAGTGAATGAATTGGCTTTTGTTAGATCTGTGCCAATTGTACCTTTTGAAAACCAGTTTTTTGCAAATTTGCGGAGGTTTCGATTTTTGAGGTTTTTTTTCATAAAGTCTGCAAAATCTTCGTTCAAAATGCCTGTTGAGGCATATGTGATCTGAAGTTCTTTGATAAGGTCAAGGAAACGCTCCTGCCCAAGGCTATCATGCAGTACCGCAAAATAAACCGCGCCGGTTAGGTAAGCTAAATCCGTTATATCTTCTTCACCATAGTTCTGTAGTGGAGTCGCTGCATGATCAGGTATATTCAATAGCCGTTTTTTTGCGCGCTGAAAAAGATCTTCTTTGTAGTTGGGGAGATTATATTCTGCATCGAAATGTTTGGAAATTACACCTTCCAGAAAAGTAGCTAAACCTTCGTTCCAGCGGCTTGGTTTGCTTACGCGTTCTTTTGGATGCCAGATGTGAGCGAGCTCATGATAGAGTTCATTGTAGTTTTCTTCAGAGAATGCAGCACTATCCTGAATGATAAGTCCTGGCATCCTCTGAGAGCCATATCCTTCAGGAATGGCTGTAATAGTTAATTGGCTTTTGCCGTGAGGGGCCATGAACCAATTTTCCAGAAGCGCTAGCGTTTTTTCTGATTGTTTATGTAAAGAACTGGCTGCAGTTGCCTGACCTTTGAAATGGTTAAGGGTTGCAGATGTATTCTTGAACTGGTGATAGGGTGCAATGGGAATTACAGTGAAGGGTATCTTTCCATTACTCTTGAGATCATATTCCACTCGACCTTCAAGTAGTTTGGTGGCTTGTATGTTCAGGTTGCCCGCAGGGATGTATCCCTCCGGAAGTTCCAGTGTTATTCTCGTGGAATAATTTTGAAGACGAGCGGCTGCACCGAGGCTTGATTGTTTTGGCTCGGTGATGACTGGAAGTGAAAAATTTTCTGTTCTTAAAATAGTAAACTCTGAAGAGAGATACTCTTTCACATATTCCATACCACTTGAGGTAAGTGGTAATAAACTTCCTTCGAAATAGAGAGTAATCTCCACTATTTCTTGTTTTTTCAATGCAGTTGGTAAATCAATTGAAACAGTATTTAGTTCAAGGGTAGGCCAATCTTTTATGCCTGTGACTTGCTGTGTGAAATGAAGAGGTTTGTTGTTTTTTGTGACTTTGGAAATGCGAAGGCCTGGGTTCAGAAGTGCTGGTATGGTCTTTGTTGCTTTTCCTGTTTGATTGCGCAAACGCAGCCAAGAAGCAGCTTTCATTTTGCCGGTTTCAGGTGTTTTGTCGAGATGGAGTTTAAGAGCGTGATAGGTGTTTAAAATCTGAAAATACTTATCATCTGCAGCTGTTGCCTGACCTTGCAATAGCAGAGTGAATGAAAAAAATAGTAGTGAAATGATACGCATAACATAGCCCTTCTTTATGTATGTTATACTGTATCATGTTCTTTTATAGATCAAGCTTTAATCGGGTGTGCAAAATCTGCTTATGAGCGTATCTGCGATTTCTGCAGCTGCTTCTATATGTTCAACATCTATATTGATGCCATATAGTACGAATAGAAGTTTGGTAGTTTCAGGTGTTATCGCCGTTCTTGCGCTATCAGAAAAAGGGGTGCCAAAAGAGCCGTTATCATCAGCTAAAAGCGGGAGGTTTTCTATATTGATATTGCCTTTGCTAACGCTGGGGTATGATTCTCCTTCGTGACCTTTTCTGAGGGTAATGTCGCCAGATATCTTATCTGCATCGTAACAACCTACGGGGACTCCCGTCATTAGGGAGACCAAATTGCCACAATCTACAATGTTATTAACAAGATATAAGTTCTTTCCTGCCAGAACTCTACGGGTGAGTGCTTCAGAGGATGGGCGATAACGACTTGGGTCTTTACCAAGCGTTTTGAATGCTGTACGTACCGCGTTAATTACAGGGTCTGCTGACGCGGCCTCGCCAAGCAATTCTTGCATCCGTACTTCAGCACCGTCTTCCATAGTGTGGATAAGCGCTGGTCCTGACGTTTTAACCTCAACGGAATAATCTAAAATACCCATGTGAATGGGTAGGTTTTTCTGAGAGAAAATAGGGTCGATGTGTAATTGCATGAAGGCTTCCTTGATTGATTCTTTTCTCTCATAAACGCATTCATTTTCAAAATATACTATTAGTTTATTATATAAAAATACGCGCTTAACGTGTTAATTTATAGTTTATATATTATAAACCATAGTTATAAATTTATAGTATTAATCATAAAAGTATAAAAGTAATCAGAAAATTATTTAATTTTGAATAGTAAAATAATTCAATGAAAGTTTATTTTTTGGATTTAATTTTTTATACAATTTTTTTTGTAAGTTTAGATAAGTATTTATTTTTAAATAATACTATTAATTAAATATTATATACATAATTTATGAATCATAATTAACTAATATTTACTTACAAATTTATATCTATAAATAAACTGTAATTAACATAAGTAAAAGGCGTGACTTAAAGATCACAATGCTTTGAAAATGTTGTGATCCTCTCAATCTATACTAACCATTTAGCTCGGAAAATTCCCGCCGACCGTGAAACTTTATGCCTATTAGCAAGTCGCCGCAGGGCTAGTTGGGGGCTTGCCAATATTCAACTAAAGGCAACAACAAAGGGAAGGAATTTCAAAGTGATAGATAATCTATCTTTATTCCGCCGCGCAGCATTACTGGGGAGTACAGCTGCAATTGCTATGGGCATGTGTAGTGTGTCCGTGGCCGCACAAGATGCAGACGACACCGAGGTAGAGGAAGTAGTTGTAACGGGTTCACGTATTTCGCGCCCAAATATCACATCTTCAAGCCCAATCACGGTTCTGGAAGCAGAAGCATTTGACGTTCTAGGTGCTGTAGATACCATCGATCTGGTAAATCAGCTGCCACAAGCGTTTGTAGCACAGGATAGCTCTTTTGCGAACGGTGCGAACGGTACATCAACATTGAACCTTCGTGGTCTGGGCGCTATCCGGACACTCGTTCTGGCAAATGGTAAGCGTCTACCATATGGTTCACCAACAGCAGGTGGTTTCCCATCTGACCTTAACCTTATTCCAGCTCAGCTTGTTGAGCGTGTTGAAATCGTTACAGGTGGTGCATCTGCGGTATACGGTTCCGACGCGATCGGCGGTGTAGCAAACTTCATTTTGAAGAAAGACTTTGAAGGCATTGAGCTTGATGCTCTATATGGTTTCAACCAGAGTAACAACAGTTCAGACTTTGCTCGTCAGGCTCTTGAAGCCGTGGGCGAAGACCCTGTACAGGGTAGCGTAACAGATAACGGAACTGTAGATATTTCAGGTGTTATTGGTGCAAATCTAGATGATGGCCGTGGTAACGTAACAGCTTACTTCCGCTATCTTGATTCTAACGGTACTCAACAGGGCGATCGTGACTTTGCCCGTTGTGCGCTAGTTGGCGGTGCATCTCCTCGCTGTCTTGGTTCTGGTCAGGGCCCATTCCCGACAGTATTCGTACTGTCAGCGGTAACAGCGGCTGACGGAACCCAAATTCCAGCGCAGAACTTCTCATTGAATGGCGATGGCTCTCTTTCTGAAGGGCAAAATAACCCATTCAACTTCAACCCGTTTAACCCAATTCGTCGTGCGATCGAGCGTATCAACGCTGGCTTCTCTAGCCGTTACAATATTACGGACAGCATTGAGGCATACGCTGATTTTGGGTACACGCGTTCTAACTCACCGCAGATCATTGCACCTTCAGCTGCATTCGGTTCAACAATTAACCAGGTGAGCTGTGATAACCCACTTCTAGGTGATAACCTTACAGCTATTTGTGGTGTTCAAGATGCTGATGGTAACTTTGCACGTGACCCGGATGGTGATGGCGTTGTGCAGGCACAGGTTCGCCGTCGTTTCGTAGAAGGTGGCCCGCGTACAGATACACGTACTCTTGCTAACTACCGCTTGGTATATGGTCTACGTGGTGAACTGGATGAAAACTGGAACTGGGATGCCTTCGGTCAGCTTGGTCGTACAGATCTTACACGTCTTCAGTTTAACCAGGTTACACTAACTAACCTTGGCCGTGCTCTTGATATCGTTTCAGATCCGGTAACTGGTAACCCAGTTTGTCGTTCTGTTGTAGATGGTACTGATCCTTCGTGTATTCCATTCACTACTGCCTATGATCCAAACGCAGCTGTTGATGCTGATGCTCTACGTCAGTATGTTGATACACCAACGCTTACTCAAGGTTCAATTAAACAGACAGTATTCGGTGGTACTATTAATGGTGACCTAACTGACTACGGTTTCTCAACACCATGGGCTGATGATGGCGTTGCGGTTCTATTCGGTTTCGAATTCCGCCGTGATAGCCTTCAAACGCAGGCTGATGGTACTAACCAATCTGGTGACCTTGTAGGTTCTGGTGCTGCTGTACTACCGACAAACGGTCAGACAGAAGTGTATGACTTCTTCACAGAGGTTCAGGTTCCTATTATCCAGGGTGCTGAATTTGCGAAAGAGCTTACATTCACTGGTGCTTACCGTCGTTCTGAATATCAATCAGAAGATATTCTGAATGGTGTTGAAGGTGGTGATCTTGGTACAGATACATATGCGTTTGGTCTCTCTTGGGCTCCAATTGATGACATTCGCTTCCGTGTTCAGTATCAGCGTGCGATCCGTGCACCAAACATTGGTGAGCTTTTCATTCCTGTAAACACAGGTCTACAAAGTGCATCTGACCCATGTTCTGGTGCTATCGGTTCAGAAAACCTGACTGCTACAGCTTCACAGTGTGCAAACACAGGTGTAACAGCAGATCTGTTTGGTAATATTCCACAGGATTCAGGCCAGTTGAATACACAGACTGGTGGTAACATTGGTCTGGTGCCGGAAACATCTGATACATTCACTGTTGGTGTTGTAATTCAGCCAGAAGCAATCCCTGGTCTGAGCGTTTCTCTAGATTACTACAACATTGATCTGAAAGACGTGATTAGCACAATTCCTGCTCAGGATACTTTGAATAACTGTCTAACAACAGGTAACCCAGTATTCTGTAACAACGTTCAGCGTGGCCCAGATGGCTCTCTTACTTTCTTCCCACGCGAGTTGGCGTTCGTAAGAGCAACAAACCAGAACATTGGTGCTAGTACTGTATCTGGTGTCGATGCACAGGTTGCATATAACTTCGCTCTTGGTGAAGGTTATGGTGACATTGCGTTTACATATACAGCTACATATCAGATCGAGAATTCTCTCGTACCTGTTCCTGAACAAGGTAGAGTGGATTGTGTTGGTTTGTTTGACATTACTTGTACAAACCCATCGTTCGAATACCGTCACATTGTGAATGTTAACTGGCAGACACCATGGGATATTACTGTTGCAGCAAACTGGCGTTACTTTGGTGCCCTTGACCGTATCGCTTCTGTAGAGGTTGATCCAGTAGACCGGATTATCACTACATTTGCTGATAACGGTGATGGTGATCTACTAGGCGCGAGACTTGGTGCGCAGAATTACTTCGATCTGACAGTATTCTGGGATGCAACAGAGAACGTACAACTACGTGCTGGTGTACGTAACCTGTTTGATAATGATCCTCCAGTACTTCCAACATTCGGTCCTTCACCGACTGTGAATGTTGAAGCAAACACTATTGCTGGTACTTATGAAGCTGGTGGTCGTTTCATCTTCTTCGGTGCTAAATTCAGCTTCTAATCCCTAGATAGAGAAGCTTAATCTCCCTAAACACGAATGCCCGGCTAATGGCCGGGCATTTTTTTTGGCAGAAAGCATGTTTGCAGTATAGCTGAAATATGTTTCCTAAATCGGGATAACATCAAAAGGAGCGGTTAAGCGCATGCCTTCGTTTGCGATAGGGTGTGTGCCGTGCCAACAGTATGATGGGAATAATGCCAACAGTCCTGGTTCAGGCTTAACCAAACGCGCTGGACTGATATCTCTCCCAGGCAAAGCGAGACCAGGTACACCAAAATGAAGCCAGCCGTCTGGTTTTTTTGGGTCGTCACTGACTGTGGATTTGTCAAATGCAACATAGAAAGCACTTGATAACCAGCCTGCGGGATGAACGTGGCTTACGTGAAAACCAGTTTTCGTTAGTCGAACTGACCAACTGGAAGAAAATCGAAAAGCGCCTGTGTTTCTTTTTAAGAAGGGGTGCTCACTGTCCGTTGGCAAGGTGTCTATGAAATATTTAACGGTATCATTAAGAGCATGTTTATAAAGTTGAAGAATAGGGTCGTTGTGGTCAAATAACTGACCTACGGTTTGTGTACCGTTCCGTAATGTTTGGTCTATTGGGGCATGCTGTGTTGTGTGTAAGGTTTCCAGATGATTGGTTAAATGTTCTAGGAATTCCTGAATATTTGTATATCCATCCGGAGTGTGGATGGTTCTAACATCAACGAAACGATCATATCCAAAAAGCCAATCAGCTTTTTTATGATCTCCCATCAAATGCCACGCAGTACCGCGAAGGGCCCATAAGTTTTGATCAAACGGGGAGAGTTTTTCCGCGGTATCCAGAACAGAAAGTGCATCGTTTTCTCGGCTTGCGCTAATCATGTATCGCGCGAGAGTAATAGCTATGGTGGGAATATCAGGTGCCAGCTCATGAGCTTTTTCTAACAGTTCTACCGCACTATGAAAGTCGTTTTGTTTGGCTTTAAGCATGCCTGAGCGAACCATCAGGCTTGCATGATTTCCAGTTACTTGCTCAGCTTGTTTTATTGCATTAGCGCAATCTTGGTAGCGCTCCGCTTGCAGGAGGCTATCTATCTGTGCAAGCCGGATAGGTATGGATGTTGGCGCGTGTTGAATACCAATTGAGAAAGATTTGGCAAATTTATCGGTATAACCAAATTCGAAATATAGATTGTTTAACAAGCGGTGAGCTTCGACATGTGTTGGGTCTAGTGTCAACAAGCGCCTGAAAGCGATGTCTGCCTCTTCTGCTTCGCCGATTTGATAATGTAGATTAGCGAGCATAAACCATGCTTCTTTGGATTTGGGCTGAAGCTTGGTTGCTTGAAGAATATAGGATTTTGCTTCTTCAAACCGGCCATTTTCGCGCAGAAGTAAAGCGAACGAATATGTTGCCTGAAAGTAATCAGGGGCTTTGCTCAGGAGCTTTTTATATTTTGTGACTGCAGCTTCTATCTGTCCGGTAAGTGCCAGTGCTTGAGCTTCCAGATAGATAAATTTTATATGATCAGGATGTGTTTTAGCGCCATGCAACGCCTTCTCAAGTGCTGTGTTGGGTTTATCTAGCGCTATAGCAGCTAGTGCGCTGTTATAGAGAGCGTCAAGATGGTTTGGTTGTTGCCTTAAAATCTCATCGTAAATTGCAAGAGCTTCAGGGTGATTGCCCTGTGCATAGTATGTGCTGCCAAGGCTGTTCTGTATAGCTAACGCGTTAGTGCCGTGGCTTATTGCCTTCTGTAGGAGATTGATTGCTTCTTCAAACTGACCCAGATGTTTTAAAATCAATCCTAAAAGATGTAAGCTGTTAGGCTCATTCGGGTACTGCTTAAGGATATTACGAACTAGTTGTTCAGCGTTTTCAGCTTGATTGTTTTGCAAGAGAGTATGAGCTCTCTGCAGTGTGGATTGAATAAGTTGTCCGGCGTTAGTCAATGAAAAGCTCAGATATCTGGGATCCGTGGGATCAGTTTTTTTGGAATATTCAGAAAGTATATATCCAGAGGTTACATTGGCAATGTTATTTCGCTTCTAGAGTTTTCAACAAACGTAAGGCTGCAATTTTTGAAGCAGCTTTCATATTGTCCATGTCATCAAGTACATTGAAGGAAACGGCATTCAGGTAAATCCCTTCTATGCCAGTGCTGATAATATGAAGGTCCTCCTTCGCAACATCAGGATACATGGTAAGGAGAATATGGATTAACTGAGTGTGAAATTTTTGGTTCCACAGCGAGAGTTGTTGTCGAATGTTTTCATGTTCTGCGGCCGCCACCATCAAAGCCTGTGAAACCTGTGCTGTGAGATCACCTTCTTCATAGAATAAATAGTCAATAAATTTCTCAGCAGATGCGCCTTTGAGTGTGGTGGTCAGCAATTGCATGTCAGCATCTGAACGTTCAATATAGCGTGCAATAAGGGCATCGATCAGTTCGTCTCGGTTACCGACATAGTGTCTCAAAAGGCTGCGTCTGAGGCCTGCTTCTTCAGCAATTTTTTCAAGCGTTGAACCTTCCACGCCAAAGCGAGCAACGCATTTTTCAAACGCGTTTAAAATTTCCTCGGTACGTTTTTCCTTCACACTTGGGCGTGCCATATATATCTCCATAAATTGTCAATGTTGACAATTTATTATTCAGTCCCTATTTATTGTCAAAATTGATCATAAATGAAGGATCGTATGATGAATATTAAAAACTTGCTTGTTTCTAGCTTTTTTATCCTGGCAAGTACAACTGCTTGTTCCGCGGAAAGTACAGAAGTAAAATCTACCAAAAAGGAGCAGACAGGAACTTTAACTGTGCATGTAACCAATATCAGGGATGCAAAAGGCCAGTTGATGGTGGCTATTCATGATACCAAACGTGCTTATGATGATAATAATGAGCGCGCAGCATACGCGGCTATCACCATGAAGCTGAAGAGTAAGGCTGCTGGTTTTAGTTTTCATGATTTACCGCAAGGTAACTATGCTGTGGTTTTATTTCATGATGAAAACGCAAATGGGGTTTTCGATATCAGAGGCGACGAACCGCTTGAAGGATATGGTATGTCGGGGGCGAGGCATGCGCTTGATCAGCCATCCTTCCGTAAGGCCAGCGTACCTGTTGGCAATGAAACACGGACGGTGTCTGTAAAAATGCATTATTATAAATAGTAAGAGGAGGCGGATATGATGGAATTTCTGAATACTCCTTTCACTGAAATGGAAATCTATGGTCTTGAGATTGCCATTGATGATTGGTTCTTCCTGTTTGCTATGATTTTTCTCGGCTTTGAAATGCTGCGGCTTTTGGTCAAAAAAGCTCTTACTTGGAATATTATTGGCGATACTGTGGCTAACTTTCTAACGCTTGTTGGTTTTCTTGGGATTGGCTTGGCATTTATCGGTATTTATACATCTGCGTTCTTTATTGCATTTGATTATTTTAGTGTTACGCAGCTACCGATCAATGGATGGACGATATTAGCAGGACTCGTTCTCGCCGATGTTGCTTATTATTGGGAGCACCGTTTTATGCACCGGGTAGGCTTTGGATGGGCCACACATGCGGTTCATCATAGCTCGCCATATTTTAATATTTCGGTGGCGTACCGGTTTGGACCGCTTGATGGCGTAATGCCAATTCTCTTCCATCTGCCATTGGCATTGATGGGCTTTAATCCCTTCTTGATTTTATTTGCTGAAGCTATGGTTCAGCTATATCAAACGGCTCTGCATACAGAAACCATCGGCAAGTTTCCTCGGCCGATTGAATATTTGATGAACACGCCTTCTCATCACCGAGTACATCATGGATCTAACCCACAGTATCTGGATAAAAACTATGGCGGTATTTTCATTATCTGGGACCGTATGTTCGGTACCTTTGAAGAAGAAAAAGAGAAGGTTGTTTACGGCGTGACAGAGCCAATCAACAGCGTAAATCCGTTTGTAGTGTTCTTTTGCGGTTTTACATGGCTCGCTAAACGCATGTGGAACGCGCCTGGTCTCGGCAATAAAATCAAAGCATTTTTCCTACCGCCTGATTGGGAACCTAGGAAAGATTAGAATTCCTTGAAAAGGATATGCAAGCCTTTACATAGGGTACAGGTTTGATGGGGAGGTAGTTTTGGAAAACATTACGCACGGTAAAATTCTAAAGAAATTTAGCGGCAAGATATCCATTACATTCTTAATGTTGGTGCTCGAGAACTTGTTAAGGGTTCTTGAGCCCTTGGCCCTTGGTATGGCAATTAACGGCCTTGTGGAGAAAGAATGGTTGGGGATTTATATATTCCTTGGCGTTGAAGTGGGAATGATCGTGGTTGGCACCCTCCGGCGTTTCTATGATACTCGTGCTTATGGGGCTATTTACCGGGAAATCAGTGAAGATATTTCCGGCGAAGCCATTGAAAACCACGATGATTTGTCTCCTGCCATTGGCCGGGCAGACCTTCTAAAGGAAGTGATTGATTTTTTTGAGAATGAACTGCCGATGGGATTGTCGTCAGTGTTCGCTATCGGCGGCGCACTTATCATGCTCTTTATCATTGCACCTTTAACAGGGACGGTGGCTGTGGGCGCTGCGCTTCTTATTGGTCTGGTTTTTCTCTTGTCTAAGAAGCGTATGATTTCCTTGAATAAACTCATCAACAATGAGCTTGAGGCAAGGGCGCGGGTTTTCATGAGCCGGCAGAAGGAAAAGCTTGAAGGTCATTTCGGAAGCCTTGTTAAACACAGGATTGCTCTTTCTGATCTTGAAGCCAGAAACTTTGGCCTGACCTATATGTTTGTGGTGTTGATGATTGCTTTTTCTCTTTACGATTCCGTACTTCTTATTGGTGCTAATATGGGGGATGTATTCGCCATAATCACCTATGCGTCTCAGTTTGCTGAAGGGGTGATTATTCTTCCCTATATGTACCAGCAGTATATTCGTACACAAGAGATCACGGGGCGCCTTAAAGATGCACCGGCAATAGAGGAGGCTGAAGAGCCTGCGAAAGAAGTTCAAGAACTTTGATAGAAAGATTGCATCCAATCAAAGAAGGGTTTCATCTCCCGGTAGGTTTCAGTGCATAGAGCAGTCAGATCTCCAGATGTAGCTGGTGTGGTATCAGCAAAGTCGCGCCATACCGTTAAACCTTTATAGCGAAGTAGGTAGGCGTTGGGGTGGTCTGCATCAAAACCCCGCGGTATCTTTTTCAGATCTGGTTTACCAATGCGGAAACCATTTTCCTGTAAATCAGCCAGGATATCTGCAAGTTGATCCCCTTTTTTGCTGACAATGGTTTCCCTGAAACTATTCAAGCGGTCTTTTTCAAAACCAAATACACCCGTACCAAGCACCAAATTTTCAGCCTGTAGGCCAAAATACCAGGCGAGGCTTTTCAGCCCTGATGGTACAAAAGAGATATGAAGATGGGTATTATAGGGAGTTTTATCTTTGGAAAATCTCAAGTCCCTATAAATACGGAATATTTTAGCGTTATAGCTTTCGCCAAATGCGTCTTCCAGTTGGTGTTGCATAATGTTTTTAAAGAAATCAGCCGGTTCTTTGTAATCTGCAGTGAAACGAGCCTTATTTTCTGTGAACCAATCTTTGGTATTGTTCGCTTTCAAGTCATTCAGAAATACAATGATTTCTGGGTCAAAATGCCAACCAGCCATGATGTTATCCTTATTTAGGCGGAAGGGTAGAGACAAAGCTTAAAGCAAGTGAAACCCAATCCTGTAATATTTCATCTGCTTCGCAAGTTTCTTCTGCAACAAAAATGAGGCCGCTCATACGCCTGCCACCTTGTTCCATGATAGTTGCCCCTTCTCTTGTTAGGGCTTCGGTTTCATTTTCTTTGCCCACACGAAACATAAAGCGGCCTTCGCCAGATTTAGTGCGGTCAGCTCCACCAATCATATTCCCGTTCATGAGAAAACAAACGCCGCCCATCATGCGTTTTTCAGAGATATCCATAATACCTTCTAGGCATGTTCTGAAACGGTCGGTTAAATATTCATCATAGGCCATGGTTATTCCTTTTCTCAGTAAAGGATAGGGAAGGAGCATGACAGTTTTTGGCAGGAGTGAAAAGGTGTGTATTACGGAGTTAGAAAAGGTGGCCGTAGGGGCAGCCACCAGTTGGAGCTAGGGTATTGTTATTGTTGGGAGCTGGTTTCCCGGTATACCTCATAATCAATGGCTTCAACCTTGTGGGTACGGAATAATAGTTCCATGATGCAGCCAACCAAGACCTGAAAATATATAGTAGTAGCGATAGGGTCGAGAACCTCATGCCCTGATATTTCAATCGCCGTATTGAGCAGTAGAAACAGGTTCATGAAAATCAGAGAATAAACATACATTTTCACTTTGGTTTCAATTGCACCCAGTTGGTCTTTCGTAGCTTGATGAGGGTCTTGCTTTTTGCCGTGTAGAGCTTGCTGTATCGCGAAGATATAGCCGACATGAACAGCGATAAGTATTGTCAGCGAGATATAAACGTTGTCTTGCCATTCTGTAATGGAACCTTCTGATGAAATGAAGAACATAAGCCAACTGATGAAAAGAACCGCTGCGACCAACACCGCTATTGGTGAAACGAAATCAAATAATTTTCTTGGTGCTAGCTCGGCTACTCGCTTGGTGCTTTTGTCGAAATATTGCATTGCTTTAAGTTGCTGGTAGGCGGCTATTTCTGCCCTTATATGCGGGAAAGATTGCACAAACAGATATCCTACTATGATGACTTCTTCACCGCCTGTTGGGCTCGGTGTATATCCTGTGTAGATTGCCCAGATGAGGAGCCCTAGGCCCACCAAAATAGCGATACCATTCATGACTTTGTAAGTGGTTAATCCACTTGTATATGCAGCCTTAGAATCATACCCGAATGAACTGGGATACAGTTTTGGGTAATCCGTAGGCGGATATGTTTCAATTACATACCGAGCACGTTTTATAAATCTCGATGGATAGTAAAAGGAAAGCAGGAATATCTGGCTAAGGAAAGCTAGATACAGAATGAGTGTCGTGATAGCCATGTTACGCCTCTTTTTCTTTGAAGGTTCTATTGTTGATTACATCCCCGAAGGCGATACGGATTTCACTGTCTGTTGCACCTGCTTTTCGGAGTGTCTCTATCGTCTCGCTGAGTTTTTCGAAAACCCATGCATTCAAATCAAAGCTGCAGTTTGCCTTGGCATCAGGATGCACAAAGGTGCCTCTATAGCCCTTGGTTTGAATAACATTGTCGCGCTCGAGCAATTGGTATGCTTTTGCCACTGTTTTATTGTTCACATTCAAGTCGTTGGCGAGCTGCCTGATTGATGGCAACCCATCTCCCGGCTTGATGGAATCCGTCTGCACCGCCTTTTTGATCTGTTCAATCAGTTGGGCGAACATTGGGGTGTTGCTGTCGATGTCTATCATTATTTGCATTTTTATGTTGTTCCATATGTACCGTGTGACTAATGGGTACATACGGAACATGTTAAAAGCAAGAGGTTTTTGAAAAATAGTTACGGCTTAGAAAATTCTCTTGGAATGCGAAGAGGTTAGTTGTCATCAGATAGGGTAATGATTGAGCTGCTCTCTTCCCCTGTATTGGCTCATTCATTAGAATCATCCGGTTTTCTGGTGGTTCATTTCTCTTTAGTCTATGGGCTGGCACTACCCTTTATGGTGCAGGTGCTTCCAATAAAAAAGGCCGCCGAAGCGACCTTTTCTTTTAGCTAATTGGGGAGTGATTTATGCAGCGAGGCGGCCGCGTGTGTCGCCTTTGCTGTAGAAAGTTTCACCTTTTTCAGCCATATCGCGCAGTATTTGCGGTGGTGTGAAGCGCGCGCCGTATGCTTGAGCTAAGCGGTCTGCTTCTGCTACGAATTCAGCAACGCCGTATGTGTCAATAAAGCTGAACGGGCCGCCAGTGAATGGTGCAAAGCCCCAGCCGAAGATCGCACCGATATCACCAGAGGACGCATCAATAAGAACGCCTTCTTCAAAACAGCGAGCTGCTTCAACAGCCTGACGGACCATGAAACGTGATTTCACTTCATCTACAGTTGGCTGCTCGTCTGACAGCGGGAAATGGTCCTGAAGACCAGGCCACAGGTATTTCTTACCACCATCTTCAGGATACACATAGTTACCTTTGCCGTTCTTGCGGCCGAAGCGCTCAAGATCAACAACCATTTTTTCAACGAAACCGTCTGCTGGGCTTTCCACGTATGCGTCACCGAGCGCCTTCTTCGTTGCCATGCCTACTTTGTAGGATAGATCAAGCGCAACCTCATCACCCACAGCAAGTGGGCCAACAGGCATACCAGCCATCTTGCCAGCGTTTTCGATAAGCGCAGGGTTCACACCTTCTTTCACCATCGCGTAACCTTCAGTTACGTATGTACCGAAACAGCGGCTTGTGTAGAAACCACGGCTATCGTTCACAACGATTGGTGTTTTCTTGATCTGGCTTACATAGTCAAGCGCTAGAGCAAGTGTTGCATCGTCAGTTTTCTCACCCATGATGATTTCAACAAGAGGCATCTTGTCTACTGGTGAGAAGAAGTGAATACCGATGAACTGGTGTGGGCGAGAGAAGTTTTTCGCGAGGCCAGTAATTGGCAGTGTGGATGTGTTTGAAGCAAACACAATATCATCACCAATAACGGCTTCTGTTTTCTCTGTTACATCTTTCTTGATGTCTTCCGCTTCAAACACTGCTTCGATGATCAAATCACAGTCTTTAAGGTCAGCATAATCTGATGTTGTTGTGATGCGCTCAAGAAGGGCATCGCCTTTTTCCTGAGAAACCTTACCGCGCTCAACACCCTTTTTCACAAGGTTACGGCTGTAGTCTTTACCTTTTTCAGCAGATGCTTCATCGCGGTCTAACAGCACAACTTCCATGCCTACTTTCGCTGAAACATAAGCAACACCAGCACCCATAAGACCAGCACCAAGCATACCAAGACGTTTCACTTTCTTGCGCTCGATACCTTCAGGACGAAGGGACCCTTTTTCAACAGCTTGCTTGTTAATGAACAGGCTGCGGATCATGTTGCCGGCAACCGGATCAGCAAGAAGGCTCATGAAATATTTGCTTTCAATACGGATCGCTGTATCGAAATCAACAACACCACCTTCAAACAGGCAAGAAAGGATCGCCTGCACAGCAGGATAGTTATGCTGTGTTTGCTTTTGAGCCATAGCGTTCGCGCCAACAAATGTTTGCACGCTGCCTGGATGCATTGCGCCAGAGCCGCCTGGGTATTTAAAGCCTTTCTTATCCCACGGAGCGAGCGCAGAAGGAGATTTTTTAACCCATTCTTTGGCTTTCGTTACCACATCTTCAAGCGGTGCGATTTCTTGAGCAATGCCAAGACCAACAGCCATTTGGCCTTTGAAAGGCTTGCCTGTTGTAATTGCTTGTGCTGCTGCCTGAATACCAATCAGGCGTGGTAGACGCTGGGTACCGCCAGCACCCGGAAGCAGGCCAACTTGAACTTCTGGGAAACCAAGTTGCATGCTAGGCACGTCTGCTAGCACACGGTAGTGACAGCCAAGAACAAGTTCGAAACCACCACCAAGCGCAAGGCCGTTAACAGCAGCTGCAAAAGGCTTTGTGCCTTCTTTTGCTAGAACTTTACGGTTCTTATCACCTGTTTCCATCTTGCGAAGGATTTTATTCAGGCGGAAAGCGCTTTCAAAAGCTTCTTCTGGTGTTGCATCGCCGCCAGCCTGGCCGCCAAGCATGTTAAGGTCGGCACCTGCAAGGAACGCCGGCTTACCAGATGTGATAACCGCACCTTTGATCGCGTCATCAGCAAGAACCTTATCCACACATGTGTCCAGGTCTTCGATAAGCTGTGCGTTGAATACGTTCATGCCCGTGTTTGGCAGATCGATTGTTAGAAGTGCAATGCCGTCGCCATCTACTTCAAAACGAATTGTTTCAGTCATTTTCAAATATCCCCGAAAATATCAGTTGGCGATTAAACGCGTTCGATGATTGTTGCAGTACCCATGCCTGCACCAATACAAAGTGTTGCAAGCGCTGTTTCTTTGTTTGAACGCTCAAGCTCATCAAGAACAGTACCAAGGATCATGGAACCAGTTGCACCAAGTGGGTGACCCATCGCGATAGCTCCACCGTTTACGTTGATGTCACTGTGATCAATATTCAGTGCTTCCATAAAGCGCAGAACAACAGAAGCGAACGCTTCGTTCAGTTCCCAAACATCAATGTCTGATGTGCTCATACCAGCGCGTTTCAGTGCTTTTTCTGCCGCAAAAGATGGGCCAGTAAGCATGATTGTTGGCTCAGAACCAACAGATGCCATAGAACGGATGCGTGCACGTGCCTTAAGGCCAAGCTTTTCGCCCATTTCTTTTGTACCAACGAGGATAGCAGAAGAGCCGTCTACGATACCGGATGAGTTACCAGCATGGTGTACGTGATTGATACGTTCAATTTCCGGGTATTTCTGGATTGCAACGTTATCAAAACCAAATTCACCCATCTGTACGAAAGATGGCTTAAGAGCGCCAAGAGACTGCATTGTTGTTTCAGGGCGCATGAACTCGTCATGGTCCAGCACAGTCATGCCAACCACGTCTTTCACTGGCACGATTGATTTAGCAAAACGGTTATCATCCCAAGATGCTTTCGCACGGTTTTGGGATTCAACAGCGTAAGCATCAACATCATCACGGCTATAGCCGTATTTTGTTGCGATAAGGTCAGCTGAAATACCTTGTGGTACGAAGTAACTGTCGAACGCTACAGATGGGTCCATCGGCCAAGCACCGCCATCAGAGCCCATTGGTACGCGTGACATGCTTTCAACACCGCCGCCGATTGCCATATCTGCTTCACCAGACATAACTTTTGCTGCTGCTACGTTTACAGCTTCAAGGCCGGACGCACAAAAACGGTTCAGCTGGAAGCCGGCAACAGTTTCTGCGTAACCAGCATTGATTGCTGCAACACGTGCGATGTTTGAACCTTGCTCACCAACTGGTGCCACACACCCCATAACCACGTCATCTACAACGGATGTATCAAGATCATTCCGGTCACGAATTGCTTCTAGCGCCTGAGTGGCAAGCTGAACTGGTGTAATTTCGTGGAGCGAGCCATCTTTACGACCGCGTCCGCGCGGTGTTCTGATAGCATCATAAATATAAGCATCAGTCATTCTTAATATCCCTTTCAGTGTGCCAAGCGGCTTAGAAATTTGCTGCGTCAAGCGCCATTACATCTTCTGCACCCGTTTGCAGTTCACCAAGAAGGGCTGCAGTTTCCGGCATGCGGCGGTTCATGTAATAACGGCCTGTGATTAACTTGTTTTCATAGAAGGTAGGGTCACTTGTGCCTGCGTCCAGTTGTTCAGTTGCAATTTTTGCAATTTGTGCCCACTGGAAACCAAGGAGTACGTGACCAAACAGGTGCATATATGGCGTGGAAGCGGCACCTGCATTGTCTGGGTTTGCCATGCCATTTTGCACAAGCCACATTGTTGCTGTTTGAAGATCAGTCAGCGCTTTGCTGAGTGGTTTCACGAAATCAGCAAGCTTTTCATTCTCTTTGTTGGTAGATAGGAACTTGCCTACATAGCTGAAGAAGGCCTGAATGCCGCGACCACCATTTGCGGGAAGTTTACGGCCCACAAGATCAAGCGCCTGAATACCGTTTGCACCTTCGTAAATCTGAGTGATACGTGCATCACGAACAAACTGTTCCATACCCCATTCAGAGATATAACCGTGGCCGCCAAATACTTGCTGAGAGCTAGCGCAATATTCAAAACCGCGGTCTGTGAACACGCCTTTCATCACAGGAGTTAGAAGACCAACGATATCGTCTGCCCACTGACGTTTTTCTTCGTCAGGCTCGTTATGTGATACATCAACAAGCAGAGCACACCATATAGCAGCAGCACGTGCTGCTTCATTGAAAGAGCGGGCGTTCATAAGGTTACGGCGTACATCTGGGTGTACGATAATTGAATCAGCTACTTTTTCCGGCATTTTAGGGCCAGTAAGGGCACGGCCTTGGATACGGTCCTTCGCATATTCAACAGCGTTTTGGTAAGCAACTTCAGAAAGGCCATAACCCTGAACAGCAACACCAATACGCGCAGCGTTCATCATAATGAACATAGAGCGTAGGCCTTTGTGCGGTTCGCCAAGCAAGAAGCCTTTGGCGCCATCATAGTTCATCACACAAGTAGAGTTGCCGTGGATGCCCATTTTTTCTTCGATGGAACCACAAGAGACGCCGTTCTTCTCACCAACGGAGCCGTCTTCATTCAGATTGAATTTCGGCACGATAAAGAGCGAAATACCTTTCACGCCCTTGGGTGCATCTGGCAAGCGTGCGAGAACAAGGTGGATGATGTTATCAGCCATATCGTGATCGCCAGCGGAGATGAAAATCTTTGTGCCGGAGATTGCGTAAGAACCATCATCATTTGGCTCTGCTTTAGTGCGCAGCATACCAAGATCTGTACCACAGTGTGGCTCAGTCAGGTTCATGGTACCTGTCCATTCACCTGAAATCATTTTCGGTAGGTATGTTTGCTTTTGCTCGTCGGTACCATCAATATTGATAGCGGCACGTGCACCAGCTGTAAGGCCCGGGTACATAGCAAACGCCATGTTTGAAGAAACCATCATTTCCTCAAGGCAAAAACCGAGCGTGTGTGGCATGCCTTGGCCGCCAAAGTCTGGGTTTTCTGTAAGGCCAGGCCAGCCACCTTCAGTGTATTTTGCGTATGCTTCCTTGAAGCCTTTCGGTGTTGTTACAGAACCGTCTTCTGCGCGGTGACAGCCTTCCTGATCACCTGAAAGGTTAAGTGGAGCTAGCTCGTTTTCACAAAGCTTCGCACCTTCTTCAAGAATAGCGGAGATTAGATCAGGGGTTGCTTCATCGTAACCCGGAAGGTGGGAATATTGGCTGAGGTTCAGTACCTCGTTCAAAACGAAACTCATGTCCTTTACAGGGGCCTTATAGCTTGGCATGGGTGTTCCTATCTATGTTGAGATCTTATTAATTTGTTTATTCAGGGTTGAAGCTGCTCATGATTTCGCCGGTTGTGGTATCAACCCACTGGCCGGTTTTTTCACAGCGTTTCAAATTGGAAAGCAGATCGCAGAAGCCTTCGAGCTCTACGATGGTTGCGTTAATATCGTCCCGTTGGGCCTTCAAGGCTGTTATCCTTTCGCGGCAACGGTTTTCGGCGACTTCACGTTGGGTTTGGCGGCCATCGCCAATATCATACAAGTCCAACATCTCACCCACCTCGGCAAGGGAGAAACCAACTCGCTTGCCCCGGAGTATCCAGGAAAGACGGGCGCGGTCAGCACCGCTATAGACACGTGTTTGGCCTTGGCGCTGCGGTGCGATAAGCCCTTGCTCTTCATAGTGCCGCAAGGTCCGGGGGGTTATATGGAACTCTGTTGCGAGATCCTGAATTGAATAGGTTCTGTTTTCTTGTTTTGACATGAAACCATCCTTTAATGCTGAACATTAAAATATGTTCCGTTGACGTTAACGTCAAGTATTTCTCAGTCACTTTTATAAAGCACTGGATTCCCGTGGGAATTATGGATTTTAGCCAAAGAGGAATGTTGGGAAATAACGGAAAGTCACCGAATCGTGTGGTTTTCGGGTTTGAATAGATAAAAAAACTTATCTGAATTGCATAAAAGACCTTATGCGGGATTGATCTTAATTCTATTTTTAGCTTAGGGTGTTAAGAATAACTGAATGTCAGGTACCGGACTTCCTTCCGTACTTCATGCTATTTTCAGGGCCGAAACAGTATGCCTCTTTATCTGCCGATTGCCGAACTCTCCATGAACATATTTTTGGTGATTGGAATGGGGGCTGTCGTTGGCTTTCTTTCGGGTATGTTTGGAGTTGGTGGTGGTTTCCTTATGACACCGCTGTTAATTTTCTCTGGCGTGCCGCCTGCTGTTGCTGTGGCAACTGAATCCAATGAAATTACCGCCGCTTCTGTATCGGGTGCGCTGGCGCACTGGCGAAGGCAAGGTGTAGATGTGAAGATGGGGGCTGTCCTTATTGTCGGCGGCGCTATTGGCTCCTTCTTTGGGGCACAGGTCTTTACGTATCTGAAATCACTGGGGCAGGTTGACCTGATGATCGCCCTTGCTTACGTGGTTTTCCTTGGGTCTGTTGGTGGGTTGATGTTCTGGGAAAGTATGCGGGCCATATATCGTCAGTACACAGGATATGTGCCACCAAAGCTTTCTCGGGAAGATCGCCATAAAGCGTGGATACATGCACTGCCATTTAAGATGCGTTTCCGTAAATCTCGCCTTTATATCTCTGCAATCCTGCCACTTGCTATTGGTATGTTAGTTGGTGTTCTTGCGGCGATTATGGGTGTTGGTGGTGGTTTCATCATGGTTCCTGCCATGATTTATATCCTTGGTATGCCGACCAATGTGGTTGTGGGAACATCTCTGTTCCAGATTATTTTTGTTACAGCACTAACCACAATCTTCCATTCAGTGAATACCCAAACGGTGGATATTTTCCTTGCAGTTCTGTTGTTGTTCGGTGCGGTGATTGGCGCACAAGTTGGAGCGCGTGTTGGCCTTAAAATGAAAGGCGAGCAGCTGCGAGCACTTCTTGCTGTTATGGTGCTAGGTGTGTGTATCAAGATGGGCTTTGGTTTGGTGATTGAGCCAGAAGAGCTATACAGTGTTGCAGAAGCAGCAGAACAGGGTGGCCACTAATGCGTCTGCTCGTTCTTATTTACATGCTGTTTGTAACTGTGGTCCTGCCGTCGCCCGTCATGGCTTTGGTAACCGATCTCTCGAACAATAAAATTGAGATACGTTACAGTTTTGATGGTGCACAGTTGATCTTGTTTGGAGCGGTGGGCACATCGCTTAAAGACCCAGACAGCGCGCCGTATGAAGTTGTTGTTGTGGTCCGCGGACCAAATAGCGAAACTGTGGTGCGCAAGAAAGAAAGGGTTGGCGTTATCTGGGTGAATAACCAGAATATCACTTTCCCCTCCGCCCCAGGATACTATGCTGTTGCTGCAACTGCGTCCCTGGATGAAATTGCTCCGGCAGCTGTGTTTGAAAAATACGGTATTGGGTTTGATTATCTGCCGCTTGTTGTGCGCTCAGGTGGTGATGTAGCAGCCCCTGAGCCCGCTTTTAGAGAGGCTCTTTTTCGCCTTCGTGCTGGAGAAGAATTGTTCCGGCAGGAACTTGATAGCGTTACCAAGCTAACGCAGGGGCTTTTCAGAACAGATATTCACTTGCCAGCGAACGTACCCGTTGGTGATTTTATTGTTGAAACGTTTTTGTTTCAGGACGGTAAAATCAAAGATCGTAGTCGTATCAAGTTAGATGTTGGTAAAGAAGGTTTCGAGCGGGCTGCTTATGATTTCGCTCATGGGTCCCCGTTTCTATACGGTTTAACCGCCGTTGTTGTGGCTTTAAGTGCTGGCTGGCTTGCTGGTGTTTTAGGGAAGAAATAATTTCTTCCCTATGTCTCCGCGGGCAGACATTTCTCAATTTCAAAGATATAATTATCGTCTTCTACATATGCCATTAAAAGCTTATGGCCTGCCATGCGGCAGAAAGCGGGCATATCATGCACCGATGCGGGATCAGACGCTGTTACCTGTAAAATTTCACCAACTGTCATATCGTCAAGAAATCTACGTGCACGCAGCACCGGCATAGGGCACATAAGGCCCGTTGCATCTAATTCAACAGCAACTTTGTTTGGATGTTTACTCATTAACCCGGCAATCCTCTCGCTGCCTTTACTACTAAGATAACTTTAAAATTAAATTCTCAATAGCACGTTAATGAATGCAGGTATTTTACCCATCCAGAATACCGTGCCTTAAGGCAGTGGGTAATATCTCGCGTGTTGATGCAACATCAAGCGTTTCTCGAAGTTCCTTTAGATGAAAAGATACAGTGGGAGTTGACATGCCCAGCATTTCGCCGATTTGTGTGTTGGTGTAACCGGCATGTAGCTTTTGCAGAACTTCGTATGGTCTGCCCTTAATGCCAAGTGCTTCGGCATAAACATAGCGCATATGATTTTGGAAAACCGTATGCATGTAAAGTGCAGCAATATGGCATTCATTTACTGCCGACGGTGCGATTTGATTTTCTAAATCTTCTACTTCCATATCACAGAAAAGGCTGACATCTGCATTATTACGACCAAACAAATGTTTGATAGGAATAAGTAAAAAGGAACGAAGGCCATTTTCATGCATATGATCCATGAATTCAAAACGAACGTCATAGAACGGGTCGTTTGGTTCCAGTTTTGTTTTGCCGTGAAAGGATGGTTTCAATGTAGGTGACACAAGATAGTTCCTGGTTGGGTCCAGATTTTTTGCGCGTTTTTTTCGATATCCCTCAATAACAGTTGCATCAATACTGGTAATCCAGCTTTTACCGGCTAAGGACACATGAAGTAGATTAGAACTGCCTTCAATAGTGTGTGAAGGAACTTCTCGGGTGGCGTAGCCGTAGCTATAGGAAGCGTGTGTAAAATTACGCTCTCTAATAAATTCCAGGAATTCTTCCCAGACTTGAAGATTTGACTGGCAAGCCTCCAAGCTTTCAATAAAACTATGAATTAATTGCACTTTCTACAATCTCTATCTGACCCCCATAGTTATATAAATAGCCTTTAGCGCACTATGTTTTCAATAGTGTTTCACCATAATTGTCGAATTTTATGCAGGTGTGGGTAAAATGTTAAAGACCCGCCCCTTGGGTGAAAGGGCGGGCCTTATGACCGGAATTGGGTATGTTCCGGTCACAGACAGGACTTCGGGTGCCGGGTGCTGAGAGATGCCCTGTCTGTATCTGGGTGTTTTTAGTGGATCATTGCAGTATCTGCGTGATGTTCTGGCATAGAGCGCATGATCAAGTGTTCATGAATATTAAGCCAGATATCCAAACCTTTTTCATCACCGAGTGATTTCATTTTTGCCAGAGCATGATCTGCATAGTGCAGTGCCTTTGGACCAAGGTTCTTCAGTAGGTTATCAGCGACGATACCATAGTAGACATTCGGGTCGAAAGGTAATTGCTCTTGTTGCATTGGTTGCTCCATCACAGGGTGATTACGTTTGGAACATTAAGAGCAACTGCTGTGCCAGTTTTGAAATGGTTGGAATACTGGGGTTTTGATCAAGCTCGTATCATGGATGGTGAAAGCTGCCGGGCATATATGGCCCAGCAGGGAAAGGCTTGCCTGCTAGAGATTTAATTGGCTGAGCATGTCAGGGCTTGCACGCCATAGGTCAGGCGTTTTGATACGAGGTAGCGCGATTACCGGAAGATCTGTCCAATGCTTAACCTGCTCAATGGTGGCGATGAAATCCGGGTGGTCGTCTCCGGCTGTCTCGCTGATCACGATGGCTCTTACAGGCAGTTTGCGTGCCTGCATAGCTTCAAGTGTTGCGGTGATATGGGATAAGGTTCCTAGATAGCTACCAGCAACGAGAATGGAATCCAGCTTCAGGTCCGCAATCCAGTTGGCAACGAGTTTATCATCATTAAGCGGTACAAAGCTGCCGCCAACACCTTCTACAAGGGTGAATGGGTTTTCATTTAGTTGTTTCCGGCAAAAAGCAATAAGGGCATCATAATCTAGCGTTTTACCTTCGAGTTTCGCTGCCATGCTTGGTGCTAGTGGCGCTTTATAGCGGAATGGAGAAATGGCATTCCATGTCGCCTCTGTTGGCTCAAGCCCGAGACTTTCAGCAATCACGGCAGTATCCGTATCTGTCATGTCATCTTCGATGCCACTGATAATAGCTTTGATAGCATGCACGGTTTTGCCAGCGGCTTTCAGTTGATGGCAAAGGCTGGCAGTTACAAAGGTTTTGCCAATTTCGGTACCTGTAGAGGTAATGAAAAGACCGTTCATACTATGCTCCATACCCTAAAGCCTTACAGGCCATAATTAAGCCCTCAACGTCTTCGTCTTTATGGCTTGCGGAAAAACTGAAACGCAAACGTGAAGTACCCTCTGGTACGGTAGGTGGACGGAAAGCGATCACTTTATAGCCCTTTTCAGCAAGTTGAGCGGAAGCATCTAGCGCAGCAGTTTCAGCGCCAATCACTAATGGTACGATAGGGGATTGAGGTTCTGGCAAGCCAAGTGCCGCAGCAAATTGCTTTGCAAGCTTAAGCGGGCGCTCCGTGAGCGCTTTGTCATTCTCAATCAGGTCAAGCGCTTTGATGCTGGCACCAAGAGCAGCTGGTGGCAGGCCCGTCGTGTAAATAAATGACCGAGCACGAGTTTTCATCAGGTCGATGACAGGCTTTGATGCGGCCAGATAACCGCCATATGAGCCAGCACCTTTTGATAAGGTGCCCATCTGCAGTGGTACATAACCTTCAGCACCAAGTGCATGGGCTGAACCACGGCCTCCGCCAACAGTACCAAGTGCATGGGCGTCATCATTCATCAACCAGGCATCAAATACCTTGGCCAGCCTGCCTAATTCCAGAAGCGGAGCCAGATCACCGTCCATAGAATAGATACCGTCTACAACGATTAGAACACGTTCATAGTCATGACGGTGCCCGCGGAGCAGTTCTTTCACATATTCAACATCATTATGCCTGAAGAAATGGCAAGTGGCACGTGAGAGCGTGATACCTGCATGAATGCAAGTGTGGACCAGTTCATCCGCAATAATCAGATCTTTGGGGCCAATAAGCGTTGGAATAATGCCAACGTTCGCCATGTAACCAGAGCCAAACACAACGGCATCTTCCGTGCCTTTAATACGGGCTATCGTAGCTTCCAGTTCCGCGTACAGTGGACAGTTGCCTGTAACCAAACGGCTCGCGCCTGTGCCTGCACCGTAGCGGGCACTTGCTTCCTGTGCGGCAGCCACTACATCAGGGTGTGTGGATAAGCCCAGATAATCATTATCTGTAAAACTGATCAGGCGAGGGCCACCGTTAACGGAGAGGGCCATATCCTGTGTGCGGCTTGTGTTCACCAAAGTACGGCGCTGGTTTTTGGCTTCCAACGCTTGAAGCTTGCCGGATGCAAAATCATTCAGGCTGGCGGGTGCTTTGTTTTCTGTGCTCATGCGGGTCAGATAGTGTTTAGATACCCATACGTCAACCAGTGATTTTGCTTGACTTCATGGCTCTATATCGCGACTTTGCCCACAAACAGAGCCTATGCTTTTAAGGAGTGGCTACGAGTATGAACGCCCCGGTTAAAATTGATACAACTGATATGAACCAAGAACCAGAAATCCGTCATGACTGGAGTAAGAAAGAGATCATGGATCTTTTTGCCTTACCTTTCATGGACTTGGTATTTGAAGCACAGCGGGTTCACCGCCTGTACCACAACCCAAATCAGGTTCAGCTATCCCAGCTTATTTCAATTAAAACTGGTGGCTGTGCGGAAGATTGCTCTTATTGTTCCCAGTCAGCTAAATACAAGAAAACTACGGGACTCGACGCTACCAAGCTTATGGAAGTGCAGCGTGTTGTGGATGCTGCCAAGAAAGCAAAAGAAGGCGGTGCGACCCGTTACTGTATGGGAGCGGCGTGGACCAGCCCGAAAGATCGGGATATGGACAGTATCATCGCCATGGTTGAAGGTGTGAAAGACCTTGGTATGGAAACATGCATGACGCTTGGCATGCTAGATGACGAGCAGACACTGCGCCTTAAGAACGCTGGCCTCGACTATTACAACCACAATGTGGATACGTCTGAGGAATATTATAAAGAGATTATCACAACGCGCTCGTATCAGGAGCGTCTGGATACGCTTGAACGTGTACGCAATGCAGGCATGAATGTTTGTTCTGGCGGTATCGTGGGTATGGGCGAGAAGCCGGAAGATCGTGCTGGTATGCTTATGACGCTTGCGAACCTGCCGCATCACCCTGATAGTGTGCCGATTAACATGCTGGTTGCTGTACCGGGCACGCCGATGGAGCACCTTGAACGCCTTGACCCGTTTGAATTCGTGCGCACTATTGCTGTTGCGCGCATTATGATGCCGAAATCGGAAGTACGTCTTTCCGCTGGCCGTCAGGAAATGTCAGAAGAAACACAGGCGTTTTGCTTTATGGCAGGTGCAAGCAGCATCTTCTATGGTGAGCAATTGCTGACAACGGCAAACCCTGAAAATAATAAAGACATGATGCTGTTCAATAAACTTGGTCTGAAGCCGGCTGAAGTGAACGCTAAAAAAGAGTGTCATGCCAAATAACCCAGAATGGTATTCTGAGGGGCTAGGGCATATCTGGCTCCCTTACACCCAAATGAAAACGACACGCCTACCGCTTCCCGTGGAATCTGCGGGTGGTGTGCGCTTGAAGCTTGCGGATGGTCGCGAGCTTATTGACGGTATTTCCAGCTGGTGGGCAGCGTCTCACGGTTATGGTAATGCGCATATCGTTGAAGCGATGAAAGCCCAGCTTGATAAAGCGGCGCATGTGATGTTTGGCGGGTTAGTTAACGAACCTGCCCTTAAGCTTTCAAAACGTCTTGCTGATATGCTTCCTGGTGATCTTAATCGCTGTTTTATTGCAGAATCAGGCTCTGTTTCTGTAGAAGTAGCCATGAAAATGGCAGTGCAGTATTTCCTTAACCGGGGGGAGCGCCGTAGTAAATTTGTGCATTTCCGCGGCACATACCACGGCGATACTCTTGGTACCATGGCAGTGTGTGACCCTGATGAAGGTATGCACAGTCTGTTCTCGGATATCCTTATGGATAATATGCTTACTGATCTGCCTCGCAATGAGACGGAAGCAACTGCGTTTAAAGCATATCTCAAAGAACATGCATCCGACGTTGCTGCTGTGATCACTGAGCCCCTTGTGCAGGGTGCAGGCGGCATGGTGATGCACGGTCCTGAAACGCTTAAGTGGCTCCGCGAAGCATGTGATGAAGCGGGTGTGCTTTTCATTGTGGATGAAATTTTCACTGGTTTTTACCGTACAGGTACCCGTTTTGCTATAGAGCAGGCGGATATTGTGCCGGATATGGTAACGCTCTCCAAGGCACTGTCTGGCGGAGCGTCACCGCTTTCTGTATGTGTGGCGCGAGATGAAATCTTTGATGCTTTCTATGATGATGATCCGATGAAAGCTTTGATGCACGGGCCAACCTATATGGGGCACGCTCTTGGATGTGCAGCCGCGAACGCCTCTCTTGATTTGTTTGAGCAGGAAGACTACGGCGCAAAAGCAAAGCGAATTAACGAGCTTCTTGTTGAGGGGCTTGAGCTTTGCCGTGCACTACCAAACGTGAAAGATGTGCGCACGTTGGGCGCGATTGGTGTGGTGCAGCTTGAGGATGCCTCTAATATTGAAGCGTTGAAGCCGCAGTTTGTTGAAGCTGGTGTCTGGATCAGGCCGTTCCGGGATATTGTCTATCTAACCCCGCCACTGGTGATTAGTGACGATGATCTCATTAAGCTTACAAACACTATTTATCAGGTGTTAAAAGCCAATCAGACATAAATGTGATGATTTATCACTGGTTTAATCGGGCCTTCCAGCTATATCCTCGGTTTATAGGGAATTGCTGGAGGGCTGGTTCGTGCTGAAATCTATATTCATTGTTGCTTATCTTACGATAGCGACTGTTGTATCTATCAGTAGTATTCAACATATTATTTCGGGAAATCAGCTTTATTCTTATTTGGGGGTGCTTTTCACATCTGCACCTATTGCGCTGTTTGTTATGCGCATCATGATTTTGAAAGATAGAGCGCGCACGAGTAATAACCTGAATATTGTTTTGCTGCTGGCAGTCTTCGGCGTGGGGCTTACGCTTTTTAATGGTGTGTTAAAAGGCGATGATATTGAGCCACTTTACTTAGCCACTGGTATGACAGCTTTATTCCTTCTTTATGATCATTGGTATTCAAAGCTGGATCGTAGTTCTTCTAAACTGGTCGTTGGCGAAGAGTTGCCACCCTTCGAACTGAGAACCACAGATGGTGAAGCTGTTACAAGCGAAAGCCTTTCATCTGGTGCGAAAATCTTTGTTTTTTATCGAGGCAATTGGTGTCCACTTTGTGTAGCGCAAGTGAAGGAAATGGTAGCAGGTTACGCGGGCATTAAAGAGGCCGGGGCGACTGTCGCTTTTATCTCTCCGCAACCACAGAAATATAGCCGATCTCTAGCGAAGAAGTTTGGTGTAGATGGAATTGAGTTTTATCAGGATGAAGATAACAAAGCGGCAAAAGCGCTTGGGATTTTCTCCGCTTACGGTACCCCAATGGGTATGCAGGCGATGGGGTATGATAGTGATACGGTAATGCCTACGGTTATCATTACTGACGGAGAAGGTAAAGTGCTCTGGACCCATGAAACGGATAACTATCGTGTGCGACCAGAACCTGAAACCTATATTGAGGTGCTAAAAGAACACGGCATCGCACCAGTATAAAATAACAAAAAAGCCCGGCCAATTTGACCGGGCTTTTTTAATGATTGTATTGAACCGATTATTCGCGTTCACCGAGGAAGTTCAGTAGGAACATGAACAGGTTCACGAAATCCAGATAAAGGTTCACAGCACCCATAATAGCGCCTTTAGCAACAGCTTCACCTGTTGTGGTCATAAAGTAGCTCTCTTTAATGCGCTGTGTGTCATAAGCTGTAAGACCAGCAAAGATCAGTACACCTGCTACATTGATCACAAATGCCATCATAGAAGATGCCAGGAAGAAGTTCACAATGCTGGCAATGATAATACCAATCAGGCCCATAAACAGGAATGTGCCCATGCCAGAAAGAGATTTCTTCGTGGTGTAACCATATAGGCTAAGTGCACCAAAAGATGCAGCCGTGATAAAGAAGGTGCGTGCGATGCTTTCTGCGCTGTATACAGCAAAGATACTAGCCATCGAAAGGCCCATAACCGCAGCAAAGGCCCAGAAGACCATTTGAAGTGTGCCAGAGCTCATTCTATGTGCACCAAAGCTCATCACGAGAATGAAAGCAAGAGGTGCAAGTGCCACGATCCAGCGAAGGCCGCCGCCATAAATAGCAACCATCAGATCTTGGTTTGTACCAACAATCATCGCAATGATACCTGTCAGCAGTACACCAGATGCCATATAGTTATAGACCTTCAGCATATAAGCGCGAAGGCCCGCATCAAATTCAGCCGTTTGGGTAGCTGTGCCAGCCCGGTAGGCAGTGTTGTAACGTTCCATGTCAACTCCCCATAGGAATAAACTTACATTCCCATATAATATGGGCATTTGAAGGCGATCTTGCAACCGCCTTCAGGTTAAATTTTAACCATATATACTGGTTATTCGTTCCGAAGCACTTCATTTGGCTTGATGGAAAGTGCCTTCAAGCTTGAAGACAAGCCTAAAAGGATCGTAAATCCGAGGCTCCCAGCAACCGTTATAAGCATAGGTATTGTTAGGAAACTAAAGTCCAGTTCCATACTGATTTCAACAACCAGCCAGCCTACAAGGCTACCAAGGCCGAGTGAAATTACGGCGGTAATCACACCGATCAATGTGTATTCCATCAGATATGCTTTCAGTACCTGACTTCTTACGGCACCAACTACTTTCAGGATTACGCTTTCATAAACCCGTTGCCTGAATCCGGCAGCGATTGCGCCAGCAAGCACAAGCACGCCAGCTGCGATAGCAACAAGGGCAGTAGCTTCAATGGCTTGGCCAATTTGGTCCATCATATTGTTCACGCTTGAAAGCACCTCTTTCATTCTAATCGCAGTGATATTTGCGAACTTAGATGTGATCTGCCGGTTCAAGGTTGCTTCTGCCTCGCCGCTTGCACGAATGGTTGCCATCAAGGTGTGAGGTGCGGCTTTGAGTGTGTGCGGATCAAAGATAATCACAAAGTTAAAACCAAACGAACCCCAGTTTATCTCACGGATTGAACGGATTGTTGCCGTGATCTCGCGGCCAAGAACGGCAATGGTCATAGTGTCGCCAATCGTAAGGCCAAGACCATCAGCAGCTTCTTTCCCGAGGCTGATTTCTGGTTCACCGCTGTAACCTTCAGGCCACCATTCGCCTTCCACGATAGTGCTGCCTTCCTCAAGCGTATCTTGGTATGTTAAGCCTCGATCGCCTCGAAGAATCCAGCGTACCTCAGGATCAACTTCAGCATCTTGTGCTAGTGTGTCGTTGAGCCTTATAACGCGTCCGCGAAGATTTGGTGTAATCACAAGCTCGTCCATGCCCTCGACGGAATTCACAATGCTTTTGAATTCATCTATCTGGCTAGGTTGGATATCCACCATGAAGAAAGCAGGAGCATCTTCTGGTACCTGTTCGCTGATTTGCTTATCCAGATTGCCTTCGATCAATGAAATGCTGGCAAATAAAGTGAGGCCAAGGCCCATTGAGACAACAACCGCATTGGTGGCCGCTCCGGGACGGTGCAGGTTAGCAATAGCCATCCGGCGAATAGCATTCTTAGGGCGTGGTAGGCGGGCTGCAAAACGAATGATCAGCCAGCTTGTTAGCCTTAGGATGCCAAGTGTTACTCCAGCACCTACAATAAAGAACGCAGCCAGTACCATATTGGTGGATAGACCTACAGCTAGGCCAACTACAGTAATGCCGGCAACGGCAATTGCAGAGATGTATCTTTTGCGCGGCCATTTATTCTCCGAAGAAACGATAGACCGGAAAAGGTGAACAGCTGGTAGATCGCGTGCTTTACCAAGAGGCCAAACTGTGAAGGCAATCGTAATCATGATGCCGTAAGTAGCTGCTTGTATAAGGGCAAGTGGATAAATGCCACCTTCAGGCTTAACGGGTAAGCTGTCTGGTAACAGCTGTGCTAATACTCCAGGAAGCATAGCGCCAACGGTTAAACCGATAGCAATGGCAAGCAGGCCAATAATCATGATTTGATAGAAGTAAACTTTGAAGATGGTACTTCCATCAGCACCAAGAATTTTAAAAGTTGCGATGGTTTTTGTTTTACGGTCCATATAACCGCGCACGGCATTACCAACACCTACACCACCTACAACGAGCGCTGCGATACCAACAAGCGTGAGGAACATACCCATCTGGTCAATGAACCGGCGAAGCCCGGGGGCCGCCGTTGTGCGGTCTCTTACCCGCCAGCGAGCATCCGGGAATGCTTCCTTTAGGTTCTCTCTGATGGCTTTCACATTATCAGGGTTTGGTACCTTGATACGGTAAAGATAATTGATTAGAGAACCTGTGGTAACCAAGCCCGTTTCGTTAAGTGCATCAATGTCCAGGAATGCTGAAGGGCCAAGCTGGAAGCCAAGATTGGCCTTGTCTGGTTCTGTCTCAATCAGCGCTCTAACTTCCGCTGTTACGCGCCCAAAAACTAGCTTGTCACCAACACTTACTTCAAGTTTGTCAGCAAGCAGCGGATCAATCACAGTGCCCCAAACATCTCCTTGTTTTGCAAGAAGTTCTGCCAGAGGGGCGGATGCGGTGCTTTTGAATGTGCCGTATAGTGGATAAAGATCATCCACAGCACGCAGTTCAGAGAGTGTTGATTTAGAAACACCATCGACCCGAGCCATAGTGCGGAAGCGGGCCGTTGTTGAAACTTCTCCCTCAGCCGCCATCCATGCTTCAAGGTTTGGCCCTGCCTGAGCCTGAAAGATGTTAATTTCAATATCACCGCCAAGGATGGATTGTCCTTCGCGTTGCATACCGTCCTGAATGGCATGTGTAAGCGAGCCAATGGAAGCAATCGCTGTAACACCTAAGATCAAGCACGCCATGAAAATTTTAAAGCCGCTAAGCCCGCCGCGAAGCTCTCTTAGCGCCAGTTTTAAGGAAACTGGTAAACTAGCTGAACGGGTAAACATTAGCTTTGAGCCACTTCACGAACAGCGTCTGTAGTGCCAGATACTGAGCTTGTGTCACCTGTATCATCAATAATGTTACCATCGGCCATTGAAATCACACGGTCACAGCGGTCAGCGAGGGCTGGGTCATGTGTTACGATTACAAGCGTAGAACCGCGTTCTTTTGCGAGTTCAAAAATCAGATCAATAACAGCGCGGCCTGTTTTACCGTCAAGATTACCGGTTGGTTCGTCTCCGAACAGAATAGCTGGTTGCGGAGCAAGGGCGCGAGCAAGGGCTACACGTTGTTGTTCGCCACCAGAAAGCTGTGTTGGATAGTGATCCATACGGTGAGCAAGGCCAACCAGCTCTAGTTCTTTAGCAGCGATCTCGAAGGCATCGTTTTTACCAGCAAGTTCAAGCGGTACTGCCACATTTTCGAGGGCTGTCATGGTTGGGATCAGGTGAAAAGCCTGCATCACAATACCAACCCGGCTGAGCCGGTGGCGTGCTAAGGTATCTTCATCGGCACCTGTGAAAGAAAGATCGTCCACAACAACGTCACCAGTTGTTGCCTGCTCAAGGCCAGTCATCAAACTCATTAGGGATGATTTACCAGAACCGGATGGCCCGACAATTCCTACGGACTGCCCTTCCGAGATTGCGAAATTGATGCCTTTTAAGATGTTTACCGGACCCGCGCCGCTTTCAAGCGTGAGTGTTACATCCGACAATTTGATCACGTCAGCTTTATTCACCATTGTAATTTTTATCCTTCGCTGCCAAATATTTTATTTATTGTACTCAACGCACCTTTTTTCAGGTCCAAGGAGCAGATTATGCAAGTTGCAAGCTCACTAAAGATATTCGTTCTCGTAGCGATTACCAGTTTTTTCACCGTTTTTTCCGGAGAAAAGGCTAATGCCGCACAAAATAACGAGAATGTGACTGGTGCCGTGGAGATTCTCGCGTTCGGCGATAGCTTAACAGCTGGTTATGGCTTGCCCGCTGGTGATGGTTTTACGGATCAGCTTCAGGTTTGGCTTACAGAAAAACTTGGAAAAGCAGTTAAAATTACAAATGGTGGTGTTTCGGGGGACACTTCATCAGGCGGTAGATCTCGTCTTGATTGGTCATTGGCGCCTTTCAAAGATGGTCGACCTGACCTAGTAATTCTTGAACTTGGGGCCAATGATGCACTGCGCGGTATTCAGCCTGAGATTACTCGGGAAAATATGGATGCCATGATGAAAAGCTTGTCTGATAAGGGGATCAAAGTTTTGCTTGCAGGAATGTTGGCAACACCAAGCTGGGGACCGGAGTATGGTAAAGCTTTTGATAGTATCTACCCTGATATGGCTAAGAAATATGGCGCTGATTTCTACCCATTTTTCCTTGATGGTGTAGCGGCGGATCAAAGCCTAAATCAATCGGATGGCCTCCACCCAACAAAAGAAGGTGTAGCAATCATCATCGAAAAGATTGGCCCTTATGTAATAGAGGCTCTTTCACACGACTGAAATAAAGAGTATCATTAATGGACCAGTAAAAGGAGGGCCCTATGGTACGCCTGTTTGTTGGTCTGGAAATTCCAGATACTATGCACGCTGCTCTTGATGAGACACGAGGTGGCGTTGAGGAAGCCCATTGGCAGCGAGATGACCAGCTTCATCTCACGTTGGCCTTTATTGGCGACGTTTCCAAAAATACGATGCGCGAAGTGGAAGATGAGCTTGCTCGTGTCAGTTTTGACCCTTTTGAGCTCAGCCTTTCTGGCGTTGGTATGTTTGGAAAGCCAGGTAATCCTAAAGCTCTATGGGCTGGAGTTGGGAACAAAAAGCCGCTCAAACATCTTCATGAAAAAATATTACAAGCTCTAGAGCCTTTGGAACTTGAACTGGATTACCGCAAATATAGGCCGCATGTAACGTTGGCTCGTTTTCGCAAGCAAGCACAGTCGCGGGTCGGGGATTGGCTTTCTGTTAACGAAGCCCTGAAAACGCCTGCTGAGACCGTTTCACATTTTAGCCTGTTTTCAAGCCAACTTACACAGAATGGCTCTTACTATACTGTGGAAAGCCGATTTGGTGATGTATTTGGTGATATGTACGCTGAAGCGGAATTTGCTTAACGGGCAGCTGTTTTCCGTTCGTCTTCAAGGCTTTTGGTAATGTCAAAGACAGCTTCACGAAGTTCATTCCGTGACCGCCACTGAAGGAAATGGTTCATACCGTCAATAGTGGTTACCTTGAAGGATGCAGCACCCGTCATTTCCTTTTCCATGAAGGGTACGTTTTCATAAGGCACCAGTTCATCCGCTGTGCCGTGCACAATACGAACATGTTGTTTGATGCCAGCGAGTTTTGGTTGAAGAAGGCGAAGTTCATCTTCAAGCGCGATTAATTCCTTATTGGAATGTTTGGCAGTTTTATCAAGCAACCACACAAATGGTGGTACATTCCCCACGTGCTGGATAAACAACACTTCTTCAAGGTCAGGGTCTAGTGCGCCTGCAGCTACGACAATACCAGCAACTTTATCTGGGAAATTAGCAGCGGCATTTGTAACTACTGGACCGCCAAGGGAGTGCCCAACAAGGATTGTTCCTTTTCCGTTACGAGTGACAAGGAGTGGCTCCAACACGGCTGCCTGCCTGTCAAGTTCTACAACTTGCTTGCGTGGTTTGGTGTGACCAAAACCTGGGCGATCAATGGCAATAAACTGGTATCCATCAGGAACATTTCTCAGCATTTCATACCAGTTACCACCAGCATCCCCGGGCGTACCGTGTAGGAAAATAACTCGTTGACCGTTAGGGTCACCACTGATTAGGTAACTGAGACTGATATCACCCACTTGAAGCTGTTCACGACTTACGAATTCATCGCTTACAAAATCGGAATCAAAATCCATAATCCAGCTAGAACATCCAACAAGAACCATTGGAAGCAGTAGGATAACGATCCAGAATTTTAGAGATTTTACGAGCTTCTTCATAAAACGCATCACAGCCTCAGTCGCAGTATTACTTATGGTTATAGCTTATAGTATAGGAAATGTTGTGGCGGAAAAAAGTGAAAACGCCTTCACAGCTGCGTGAAATTAACATCCGAATTTAGAAAGAATGTTAGCAACATCCTGTACGTAGCCACCACCGAATAGGCGAACATGCACAAGAAGTGGCCATAACTGGTAAATGAATTTCCGCTCTTCGTGAAAGCCAGCATCAATGGGTATTGTATGCTGATAAGCATCAAAGAAATGATCACTAAGCCCACCCATAAGCTCTATGAATGCAAGATCCATTTCATTGTGACCATATGAAATTGCAGGGTCAATAAAACCAACAACTTTATCTTGTGAGAAAAGCATATTCCCGGACCATAGATCACCGTGCAGAAGTGATGCCATGGGTTTTTCAGGTATCAGGTCGTAAAGCTTCTCGGAAAATTGAGTGATCCGCTCATAGAAGGCTTGATCAATTTTCCCGGTGTTTAAGCACGATCGTGCCATAGCGAGAAGGCGCTGTTCTTTGAAGAAATTGGCCCAGCTATTATCAAAGGTATTGAGTTGAGGCAGAGGGCCGATACAGGTATCCTCTTTAAAACCAAATTGGCCTGACGTAGTTCGGTGAAGTTTCGCTATATGTTTCGCCGCACTTTCTGCTGTGGCTCTACGATCTGTCTGGGTATTGCTGGGAATATAACTGATCACCAGCATGCCACGGGTTTGAAACAATACTTTTGGAACTGGTAATGCACTATTTTTTGCCAGATACTTAAGCATCATAGCTTCAGTAGCGGTAGTGTCGGGTTGATCCATCCGAGGCCGTTTAGCCACCACATAGGTGTGGTTCTCAAGCTCAAGGAGTGAGACATCAGCGATATCTCCCCCTGGTAGCGCTTGGCTGCGAATAATGCGGGCGCCCAGTGCTTTGTGCAGTTTTTTTGATAGTGCACTACCAGACATCAGAGAGATTGTTCTTTCTTAATGAGGTTTAGGAGGCCGTCAGAAGCATCCACTGCTGCGTTAAAACACATATCAAAGCCGCGATCGTGACCATAGTATGGATCTGGCATTTCATTAATGGGCAGATGCGGTGCGTGGCTGAGGAATAATGTGATTTTATGTTGGTGTTCTGGTGGGCAACGGGAGAACAGGTCAGACATGTTATCCTCATCCATTGCAAGAATGTAATCAAACTCCTCGAAGTCAGATTGCGTAACTTTGCGGGAACGTTGCCCGCCTATATCAATACCGTTCTTCTTTGAGGTTTCTCTGGCGCGTTGATCAGGTGCTTCACCCGCGTGGTAGCCTGTTGTGCCAGCGCTATCGATCATGAATTGTGCTTCCAATCCAATACTTTTTACGGCGTCTCTGAATGTACCTTCTGCCATAGGAGACCGACAAATATTCCCCATGCAAACAAAAAGAACAGCAACCATGATGATCTCCCACTTGTACTTTTCCAAATTATTAGTAGCCTGCTTGCGGGGCAAAACAAGGGGCTAGTTACGTGGGGCAGTATAAAAATATTGTAATCCTGACGGGCGCTGGGATATCAGCAGAGTCTGGTGTAGCAACTTTCAGGGATAATGACGGGCTTTGGGAAAAACACCGTATTGAAGATGTAGCAACGCCTGAAGCGTTTGCACGTGATCCGGATTTAGTTCAGCATTTCTATAACCTAAGACGCACACAGTTGAATGAAGTTGAGCCAAATGCTGCGCATAGGGCGCTCGCAAAATTGCAGCGTGAACTGGACGGCAAAGTAACGATCATTACCCAGAATGTAGATGATCTGCATGAACGTGGTGGTGGCGCGGATATTATCCATATGCATGGTGAATTGAGAAAAGTGCGCTGTAAGGCTTGCTCATCGGTTCATGATTGGTGGGAAGACTGTACGCAGGAAACAGAGTGCCCATCCTGTGGGCGTGCACCGTCTTTGCGGCCGCATATCGTATGGTTTGGGGAAATGCCATTTTTCATGGATAGAATCGCCGAATATTTAGCTGAGTGCGATCTGTTTATCTCAATTGGTACCAGCGGGAACGTTTATCCTGCCGCTGGCTTTGTTGCTGAGGTGCGCGCAAAGGGAAATGCACATACTATTGAAGTAAACCTTGAACCTAGCGAGGGGGCGAGTATGTTTGCGGAACATCGCCACGGGAAAGCAGGGGAACTTCTACCAGCCCTTGTTGAAGAACTTTTGAATTAGGAAGTATACATGTCTGATAGACCATCTGAAATGACCGAACAGGACCGTAGCAAAGCTCTCACAGGCCTGAGCGGATGGGCATATGATGCAGATGCAAAAGCCATTAATAAAACATTCCAGTTCGCTGATTTCAGCGAAGCATGGGCGTTTATGAACCGTGCGGCGTTACTCGCAGAGAAAATGGATCATCACCCAGAGTGGTTCAATGTCTATAACCGTGTAGAAGTGAAGATGACGACCCATGATGCAGATGGTGTAACATCCCTTGATATTGAAATGGCGACAGCCATGGAAAAGTTTGCGGCTTAATCTTCCGCTAAAAATCTACTGATAACGTTATTCAGCAACTCAGGTTTTTCCTGATGCAGAAAGTGCGTAGCGCCCGGCACGATGAAGAGCTGGGCGTTTTTTATGGCCTCATACATGGTAAGTGTGTGCGCGAGATCAACATCCTCATGATCCCCATTTATGATAAGCGTTTTTGCGGTAATGCGCTGCAGATCCTCGGCCGTAAAGTTTGGGCTTGATACCCACATGGAAATCATTTCCTGAAGTTGACTGTTAAAGCCTTCCATCGAGCCGTGATGCTTGAGCCAGTTTTCCGTGAAAATTCCTGCAAATCCTTCATCAGCCATATCAGGTTGCCACTGATAATTTTGTAGATAGCTCTTCGCCTCCTCAGAAACTGCAGAATGATTATAAAGTGTGCCTAAGAGGATGAGGTTTTTAACACGTTCTGGATGGTTGATTGCGATATGCAGGGCTGTAATACCGCCGTCCGATTGCCCGAACAGGCTAAATTCTTGAATACCAAGATGGTTGGCAAGCGCTAGTACATCGCTGGCCATTAGTTCATATGATATCTGTTCTGGTGATTGGCTGCTGCGGCCTTGCTCGCGGCTATCCAGCGCAATGATCTTATGTGTAGCAGAAAGCACAGTGATTTGGGGGGATAAGTCATCTCTCGAAACCATGCCGCCATGAAGCATGAAAAGCGCGGGGCCAGAACCGCTCACTGCATAATCAAGAGTTACGCCATTGTGGTTGAAAGTATCTGCTTTCAAGGTGTTTGAAAGAAAGATCAGAGAAAGAATTACTGTAATATATTTCATGGCGACCTCTATAGCGAACCGCCATGACAAAATCTGGCAGGATCATTCGTAAGATATACCACCGATAAGCGCTTGTGCCATGGCAGACCAAGGATTTTCTTTCCCTGCGCCGATATCGTTTTCATCCATGAGCGATAGTATAGCCCCTATATAGCTGTGCGGGTCTGTATGTTCTACATACCCCCAAGAAAACTTCCTTTCAGTCACCGCTGAAAGAACTGCCATAAACTCTTCACGTGTTTTAATCTTGGGAATTAGTGCTTCAAGTTTTTGCTCAAATTCATGTTCTTCCGCATCCAGTAGAGCGGCAAAGTCTTGCCCAAGTTTCTCTTTTACAGCTGCCGTCATACTTATTCTTCGATCCAGGCCTTGATTAGATTGTGCGCAATGGCAAATGGTGGTGGCACTAAACGGTAAGGGTGTTCTTCACGCATGCTTTTTAACACATCTTCTTTTGTGATCCAGATAGCGTCTTCAATTTCAGAACTATCAATATTCAGTTCACCTTCTTCAACCCATGCCTCTACGCCAATCATTAGGCTTGAAGGCCATGGCCAAGGTTGGCTTGCTTTATAGTGTACCTTTGTAGTTTTGAGGCCCACCTCTTCAAACACTTCGCGAGCAACAGCTTCTTCCATGCTCTCACCTGGCTCCATAAAGCCTGCAAGCGCTGAATAGTGTCCTTCTGGCCAGCCGTTGCCACGCCCAACAAGTGCCTTTTCCCCAGCACGTACCAGCATAATCACGACAGGATCAGTCCTCGGGAAGTGACTGGTTTCACATGCTTCACACTTGCGCTCATAACCTGCTTTTACAAGCTTGCTTTCTTCGCCGCATTTCGCACAAAAGCGGTGGCTTTCATGCCATAAGAGCATGCTTTTGGCTTGTGCGATAATGCCGAGCGAAGGATGAGCGCCCCCTAGTTTAAAAGCAATGCCGCGACCGTCTCTGAACTTGGCACCATCGGCTTCAAACATTTCAGCGAAATCATCAGCGCTGCCATTGAGCATCGCCGCATAGCGGGGAGCGCCATTATCAAGGCCTAAAAAAATGGTAGTGCCAACTGGAAGAAAGCGACATTTGCGCGGACTTTGCCACGCGATATCACCTACTACGTCGGTGAGGATACGGCTTTCAGAGGTAAGAGAAACACGAACTTCTCCTTCCGCTTGCTTGCTTTCACCAGCCAGCAGGACGATTCGTGCATCTTCTCGCTGCATATAGTCCCCGAAAATCTCTGGATCAGTACGCAGATGGTCCGCGCGGTCCAGCGGATTGCCTGAAAATGCAGTGGTAATATCGGCTAAAGCCATAAAATTCCTCCCGAGTAATACCTGAATTAGGTAGGGCGGAAGGATTCTACTTGCAAGTCCAGAATAAAATCGCCATATAAGCCGCGGGAGGCCGGTGGACATTCCGCCCGCCAATCCGGTCAGGTCCGAAAGGAAGCAGCCGTAACGGGTTTCGAATGGGTCATTCGGTTCTCCCACCTTCTAAATTTACTTCCAAAAAAATATCGATGCTATATTTTCCTCTCATTGTGTTGATGAGGTGGGGGATTAGCTGTGCATGTTTTTATTCGATTTACTTTTATTGCAGTAGTGTTGGCTGCTTTTGCAAATGCAGAAGCTGGGCAAGCAATCCCAAATAATGTTGGGGATTCAGGTGCGAATACTGAAGAGCAAAAAATAACCTATAAACGTAGAGCAGGGCCTGTGCCCCAGTTTCCTCGCAAAGCTTTAGATGCAAAGATCAAGAAGGCTGAGGTTCTGGTTCGATTTTCCATTACACCAAAAGGGGTAACAAAGGGATGTGAAATCCTAGAGGTATCTCGATCAGGGTATGGTTTTGAGGAAGAAACATGCAGGGTGGTGAAATATACCTTGTATACTCCACCCAAGGACCAAGCAGGAAATATAGTGGAAGTTAAAGTTGTTGAGCTTCGTTTCGATTATAAGCTCTAAAATTGATCATTTAGCGATCAAATATGTTTCCCATTTCGCGTTATCCTGCTAGTCATGATGCTCTAGCGCTAGGGAGATAATAACGCATGACCGCAGCAGATCAGGATCAGGGTTACCGGGTTCTTGCCCGTAAGTACCGCCCGGCGGATTTCGATACACTTATCGGCCAGGAAGCAATGGTTCGTACTCTATCGAACGCCATTGATACGGGCCGCCTTGCGCATGCTTTTATTATGACCGGGGTTCGCGGAGTTGGTAAAACAACAACTGCCCGAATTATTGCCAAAGCGCTTAACTGTACCTCCCATGATGGTCCGTCGATCAGTCCGTGTGGTACATGTGAAAACTGTGTCTCTATCGCTGAATCGCGCCATGTAGATGTGCTAGAGATGGATGCTGCGTCTCGCACAGGTGTGGATGATATCCGCGAAATTATTGAAAGTGTGCGGTATGCACCTGTTTCCGCGCGCTTTAAAATTTACATCATCGATGAAGTACACATGCTTTCAAAGAACGCGTTTAACGCACTTCTTAAAACGCTTGAAGAGCCGCCAGAGCATGTGAAGTTTATTTTCGCGACCACAGAAATTCGCAAACTTCCCGTTACAGTTCTTTCCCGTTGTCAGCGTTTTGATCTGAAACGTGTGGAAGCAGATGTGCTAGTGGCGCATCTCGCAAACCTTGTGGAGAAAGAAGGTTGTTCAGCGGAAGAGGGTGCCCTAAAACTTGTAGCGCGGGCTTCTGAAGGTTCAGTACGGGATAGCTTATCCCTTCTTGATCAGGCTATTGCCCATGGTGCCGGGAATGTTTCGGAAACGCAGGTGCGGGACATGCTTGGTCTTGCGGATAGGGCGCAGGTACTTGATCTTTTTGAACTGGTGATGGAAGGCAAAATTGCTGAAGCACTTACAACCCTTCGTTCCCAGTATGATAGTGGTGCTGACCCGACAGTTGTTCTAAATGATCTTCTGGAAGTAGCTCACTGGCTTACCCGCCTAAAGGTAACACCAGATACCGGTACGGATGCACTGGTGTCTGAGGCTGAAAAAAGCCAAGGTGGCGAGATGGCGAAAAAGCTATCGATGCCGCACTTGACGCGCGCATGGCAGATGCTTCTTAAGGGTCTAGGCGAAACTAAGGTGGCTCCTAGCCCTATTGCCGCGGCAGAGATGGTTCTTATTCGCCTTGCGTATGCGGCTGAACTACCAAACCCGGCTGATCTGGTGAAGAAACTTCAAACCGCTCCAGCGGGAGCAGGTGCGCCAGCACAAATACCAGCAGGCGGTGGCGGTAATGTTCAGGCTATGGGGGCTGCGGGGCCGCAAGCGACCGCACCACAAGCAGGGCCAACTATGCAGCAGGGCGCACAGGTTATCGCGCTTAATCCAAACGGTGGTGATGAGCATCATGCGCCATACCCGATGCCTGTTGATTTTGAAAAACTCGTAGCCATGTTCACTAAGGAACGCGAGGCTCAGCTCGCGGTACTGCTGAAAGATTACGTGCGGGTGGTAAGCTATAAACCGGGTTCGATTGAAATGAATATCACCCGGAAAACACCGCCTGATTTCTTGATGCGTGTGAAAACCTGCCTGAAACACTGGACAGGTGCTGACTGGATGATCGCGGTAAGCGAACAGCAGGGCGATATCACCGTTAAGGAAAAAGAGCAGGTTCGCACCAAACAGCGCCGGGATGAAGCGCTTGAGGAACCGATCGTGAAAGCTTTGCTCGCACAATTCCCGGAAGCCGAACTTCTTGCTGTGCGGGATAGCCGGCTTGAAGGTGATGACGGCATGGGCCTTGATAGCGGCGAGCCGGACCAGACAACAGATGAAGAAGCGAGCGACTTTGATTTCTAAGGATATCAAGTGGCGCTTAAGTGAAGGATAGACGACAATGAAAATGACAGAAATGCTAAAAAAAGCGCAGGAAATGCAGGCCAAGATGGGCGATATGCAGGCTGAGCTTGATAACATGGAAGTTGAAGGTGTGGCTGGTGCTGGCCTTGTGAAAGTAGTGCTGAGCGGCAAAGGTGATATGAAGTCTGTAAAGATTGACGATAGCCTATATTCCAGCGAAGACCGCGAAGTGCTCGAAGACCTTATTCTGGCGGCGCATAATCAAGCGAAAGCCAAAGTAGCAGATGCAGCCGCTAACCAGATGAAAGATATCACAGGTGGCCTTGATCTGGGCGGCATGAAGATGCCGTTTTAACGGAAACCATTTATGCCCAAGTCCCATGGAAGTGATATTGATGCGTTGATCCAACTTCTGGCAAAATTGCCAGGGCTTGGCCCCCGTTCTGCGCGCCGTTCAACACTCCAGCTTCTAAAGAAGCGGGATAGTGTGATGGTGCCGCTCGCGCATGCGCTTATGAATGTAGCGGATAAAGTGCAGATCTGCGAGGTATGTAGCAATATAGATACCCATAACCCTTGCCATGTTTGCGAGGATGTGAGGCGAGACCGTACTACCATATGCGTTGTTGAAGATGTGTCTGATCTATGGGCGCTGGACCGAAGTGAAACTTTCCGGGGACAGTATCATGTGCTGGGAGGCACGCTTTCAGCACTGGACGGCATTGGCCCTGATGATCTCACAGTCGATAGTCTTATTGAGCGTGTACGTGGTGGTGAGATTGAAGAAGTTATTCTCGCGCTCAATGCTACAGTTGATGGTCAAACAACAAGCCATTACCTTGCCGAAAAACTCGAAGAGTTTGATGTAAAAGTAACTGCTCTTGCGCACGGCGTACCTGTGGGTGGAGAGCTTGACTATCTGGATGATGGTACCCTTGCTGCGGCACTTCGTGCCAGAGGAAGTGTAAGTTCATGAATAAAGTGACACACAAAGGTGGGTGCCATTGTGGTGCTGTACAGTTTGAAGTAGATGCTCCAGCGGATATTGCAGCACTATCATGTACCTGCAGTATGTGTAGCCAAACAGGTTTCCTGCATCTCTTTGCCACTAAAGAAGAGTTTCGTCTTCTTAAGGGAGAAGAGAGGTTGACCGAATACCGCTTTAATACCCAGACTGCGCAGCATCTGTTCTGCAGCAAGTGCGGCGTTAAAAGCTTTTATGTTCCTCGTAGCCACCCTGATGGCTGGTCAATCAATGTTAACTGCTTAGATGGCAGTACAATTTCATCTCTGAAAGTATCAGAGTTTGACGGCGCTAACTGGGAACAGAACGTGGAAGATATTCGCTAATGTGATAGTTCTAGCGAACCTTCGGCATGAGATTTTCGGTGAATGCCTATATCGTCTTCATCAAAATCTTCAGCAGTTTGTACCGTTTCATATACGGGACCTTCTGATCCAAAGATCACGATACTGAGTTCAGCATCAAAGTTACTGAAGGTAAAATTACCTTCAAAAATATTCTCTGAACTTTCAAAACGCAGAGGAATTGTATCGTGAAACTGGGTTACAAACTTAAGAAATACCTGGTTTTCCACAGATGTATTCCAAAGTTTTCCAGCAGCAATCAGCATTCCTTCGCTATATCTGTTATAGGTAATATGTTTGCCAGCCATAGAGCCTAGGCAAACCTTTTCGCCGTCGTCCTTAAGGACATATATTTTATAGTGATTATTCATTTTTAACGCCTGTATTGATGTAATTATGCTTCATGAAGAATGTTCACACCGCCAACGGACCGGAAAATGGCTCGCTGCGATTGTGGATCAAAAAATGAAAGGCAAAAATTACCAAGGAAAGTTTCTTCGTCATCAGAAATGGAGAGTTTCATGATGTCGCCGTGTGTAGATGCTGTTTTCAGATAAACTTGTTTATCTACAGGTGCGGCTTGAAGAGCACCGTTAACGCAAACCTGACCGCCAAGTCTCGCGGAGCATTTTACGCTTTCCTTTGTTACCGACCCGAGAGAATATTTTCTCTTACTTCGGTCTATCAGGTCGATCCGATAAGTCTGTCCCATAAAAGACCTCCTTATGTTTCTAACCCTAACCCGTCCCAAAAATACTATAACAGAAAATGTGGGTTTAAGCATTTGACTCAAATGTCAGGAAACAGAAAGTTTGCTAAAAAATACTATTTTTATACAAATATTTAGATTTATTTTCTTATGAATATAATGTTTTTATAACGATGCATGAAATAAGATAGATCGCTTGTTAATTGTCTGTGGAAAATTATTGATACTGAGAAATTCGTTGTTCTTTATAGTTGTTATCTTATCGTTATACAGGATTGTACACAATTAAAGATTACAAATCTTATGGTTAAGATGGTAATAATATTTCTAAAATTCAATATTTTTCATTCTTAAAATTACATCGAATGTTGAAAAATAAATTCTTTCGAAGAAAGCATGGCCTGTGGATAAGTTTGTGGGAAAAAAGCTTAAAAGTTTGCTCGAATCGGAAAATTTGATTCGAGCAAACTGCTTTATTTTACCAATGTGTTGATCACATCCTCATAGATATCAGTGATCGTCTCAATATCACTTACAGCAACATGTTCATCAATTTTATGCATTGTTGCGCCCACGAGGCCAAATTCCACTACGGGACACATGTTTTTAATGAAACGTGCATCGGACGTGCCGCCTGTTGTGGAAAGTTCAGGCCTACGACCTGTGTGCTTTTCAGCGGCATCTGCGACAGCTGTGGATAATGAGCATTCTGGTGTAAGGAAGCTATCGCCAGACAGCCACCAGTCAATCTTATAATCTACACCAGCACGATCCATGCGGCGAATAAGCTCTGCCTGTAGGCTTTCTGGTGTGAATTCATTGTTAAAGCGTACATTGAAGCGCGCATGGGCTTCTGCCGGGATAACATTGTGGCTTTCGTTGCCCACATGCACGTTTACGATTTCTAGGTTTGATGGTTGGAAGCGTTCGTTTCCAGCATCAAGAGGTTCTTTATTCAGTTCTGCTAGAACCTTCACCATGTCTGGGATCGGGTTATGAGCAACATTTGGATAAGCAACATGACCTTGAGTGCCGTCAACTGTGATCATGCCGTGGAGGCTACCGCGGCGGCCAACTTTGATCATCTGCCCAAGTTCTTGCGGGTTTGTTGGTTCGCCAACAAGACAAAGATCAATCTTCTCACCGCGCTCTACCATCCAGTCGAGCACTTTGGTGGTACCATTTACCGCAGGGCCTTCCTCATCTCCGGTAATAAGAAGAGAAAGGGAGCCCGTGAACTCTCCGTTGTTCTTATCAAGGAAGCGGCTAACTGCAGAGACGAAGGAAGCGATGGCAGCTTTCATGTCTGAAGCACCACGGCCCCATAGCTGCCCGTCTTTCACTTCTGCAGCGAATGGGTCAACGCTCCAGCGGTTTGCGGCACCAACAGGTACTACATCTGTGTGGCCTGCAAAGCAGAAGTTGGGTGAACTTGTGCCAAGGCGTGCGTAAAGGTTAGGGACAGGATCTGTCCCTTCTTCTTCAAACACCATCTTGTGGCAAGTGAAACCCATTTTCTCAAGGTGATAGGCTAGCGTATCAAGTGCATCACCCTTATCAGGTGTTACACTTTCGTGGCGGATCAGGGCTTGAGAAAGTTCGAGTGCGTCAACAATTGCCATATTATATTAGTCTCTCAACAGCTCGTTGATGGAAGTTTTGGATCGTGTGCGTTCGTCAACACGCTTCACGATAACAGCGCAATATAGATTCGGGCCAGGTGTGCCATCTGGTAGTGGTTTGCCCGGAAGTGTGCCCGGTACAACTACACTGTATGCTGGTACACGGCCCATGAATACTTCGCCTGTTTCGCGGTCAACGATTTTGGTGGAAGCGCCAATATAAACGCCCATGGAAACAACGGCACCTTCTTCTACAACAACACCTTCAGCGATTTCGCTGCGCGCGCCAATGAAACAGTTATCTTCAATGATAACCGGGCCAGCTTGAAGTGGTTCAAGTACTCCACCAATGCCTACGCCACCAGAAAGGTGAACGTTTGCACCAATTTGTGCACAGGAGCCAACCGTTGTCCATGTATCAACCATTGTGCCTTCACCTACATAGGCGCCAAGGTTCACGAAAGACGGCATAAGAACAGCGCCTTTTGAAATATGTGCTGATTTGCGTACAATCGCGCCAGGTACCGCACGGAAACCAGATGCTGCGAAGTCATCAGCGCCCCAGCCCTCAAATTTGCTTGGTACTTTGTCCCACCAGTTAGTGTTTTCACCAGGTCCGCCAGCGATCATTTCCATATCGTTCAGGCGGAATGAAAGTAGTACTGCTTTCTTGAGCCACTGATGTACTTTCCATTCGCCACCTTCTTTGGATGCAACACGGGCTTTACCGCTATCCAGAAGATGAAGGGCTTCATTCACTGCATCGCGTACTTCACCGGTTGTCTGACCGTTAATTGTATCGCGCGCTTCGAAAGCATTTGAGATGGTGTTTTCTAAATCAGCGTAACTCATGTGGCTTCCTATTGGGTTAGTCTTGGAATTCTATTCCAATTTGTTCATCAAAATTTTGATGAACAATAACGTTCACTTTGTTTGAGTCAATTGGCTCAGCATAATGTGAGCAATAGAATAACTTGCGTATCGCTTAATAAAAGGCTTAGCGGTTTAGGTATGCATGCAGCCAAGTAGCAAGATTATTGGTTTCTGCGTGTACGATATTAGCATCATAATCAGCTTCACCCCACACACTGCCTGTATTGATCCATACTGTGCCCATGCCTAATTGGTGGGCTGGTTTAAGGTTTCTGACCATGTCTTCGAACATAACTGCTTTATTGGGGTCAAAATCATAGGTTTTGACGAATTTTTCATATACAGCCATGTCAGGCTTTGGTTTCAGGTCACCCTCTACTATGCCGAAGATATCTTCAAATAGATCATGAATGCCGAGCCGCTTCATAATGTTGGTGGCATAGGGTTTGTCTGCGTTTGTAAAAACCAGTTTGCGGCCATCAAGTTCTTGAATGGCAGATATTAGTTTCTCATCACGTTCGATGGGGCTGAAATCAATATCATGTACGAACGAAAGATACTCTTCTGGGTCTACGTTATGGTGGGTCATCAACCCATTAAGCGTTGTACCGTTTTCCAGTAGATATTGTTTCTGAATTTTCCGAGCTTCTTCACGTTCAATGCCCAGAAAGTTTTGCACGAAATCACTGATTTTCTGGTCAACCTGATCAAACAGGTTACATTCCGCAGCATAAAGAGTGTTGTCTAAATCAAATACCCATGTGTCCCTGTTATCGGAAAGGGCTGGGTGGAAATCATCTTTATTATAATTCAGCATGGGTATCCGTAACTGTCTTCATTTTTATTTAATGTATAGCAAGAAAGTTAACGATACAGTGACAATTTATAATTTAGTGTCAAACTATTGTTATTTTCTGATGGGGATTGGTGAACATAGTGAATTTGTTCAAGAGTTTAGGGCGGTCAAAATTGGTGCTGGATGAAAGCGACATTTGTGCCATTTATGTGGATAAGCGTAAGGCGCTTGTTGCCCAATCAGACACGTCTGAAAGCCTTGTTAGCCTTTGGGAAGAAGGGTATCCAGCCTTCCTTGATGCCTATGAACAGGTTAGTGCGTCGCAAGAGCCTCAGGAATTCAGGCTGGCTGATGAACGTCATATCAAATGCTGGATTGTTGTAACGCCCTATGAAGGCGGGGCTTTTTTTGTCGCTCGCGAAACAACCTTAGCTGATCAAATGACAGAAGCGCTCATTGAAAGCCGGGCGATGCTTAAGGGGCTTCTTGATTCAGCGGTTGATTTTTCCTTTGAGGTTGATCCACTTGGTCGGTTTAAGTTTGTTTCTCCGGCTGTTGCCTTTGGCGAAAAAACTGAAAGCTGGATCGGTAAGGATGCCCATTCAGTATTCTGGCCAAAAGACAATGCGCCGGGTCGCAGCCCTTTTACCCAGCAAGTTCAAAAACATATGGATGGTGTTTCTACAGAAATTGCAGGTATCAAACGTTATGCCTCCTTCGCGGTTGAACCTGTGATCGATGAAGAGGGTAAAATAGTTGCTGTGCGCGGTTCGTGCCGTGATGTAACAGAGCGGATCGAAGCCGAGCGCAAGACCAGATTGGATAATCTAAGGCTTTCAGTGCAACAGCGGATCACACAAATCCTGAATAGCACTGAGAACTCACAAGACCTGCTTGATAATGCATCCAAAGAACTTATTCAGGTGATGAGAGCTGATCTCGTATGGTCAGTGCTCAAGAAATATAAAGAAGGCTTGGTGCCTGCTTCCATTTGCGGTGATCTAGATGAAGAACTTGATCTGGATAGTATCTGGGAGAGCCTTTCGGGCGCGGATAGCGGTGTGCACGAAATTAATATTGATAGCCGTGGTCATCTGGTTATCCAGCTAGAGAGCGCTGGTGAAGATGTGGGTATGGTTATTATCAGCCGCGATACAACGATTAGCCCATGGTCTGATCTTGAAAAAGAACTATTGGCGGATATCGCTGATGTTCTAACAGCCGCATTTGGCAAAGCAAAACTGATTGACCGCTTATATCGCCTGTCCAGCAAAGATGAGTTAACTGATCTTCTAAACCGTAGAGCGATGCGGGAAGGCGTGGAAGCACGGCTAAAACACCAATCGAGAACCAAGCAGGCTGGTTGCATGGTGTTTATTGATCTTGATCACTTTAAAGAAGTGAATGATACCCTCGGTCATAATGCCGGGGATGATGCCATCCGCTTGGTGGCTGAGAAAATGCAGTCCATCATCAGGCCATGTGATTTGGCCGGCCGAATGGGTGGAGATGAATTTGTTCTCTGGATTGAGGATGTTGATGAGGAAACAGCTGCGGTGAAAGCCCGCGAGTTGATCGACTATATGCCATCAATCCGAGAGAAAATTAAGGGAGCGCATCTAAGGCTTGGTGCATCTATCGGTATCTGCAAGTCAGTGCCTGATGTTGATTTAGCCTTTGATGTTTTGGCAGCACGTGCTGATGCCGCTCTATATGATGTTAAGAAAACCGGTAAAAATGACATTGCATTTGCGGGGGCGCCAGAAGAGGCGTAGGGGCATACTATGTTAGATAAATTAAAATCCATGCTTGGCGGGCAAAAGAAACTGCCTGAAAAACTCTCCAAGGCAGATGAGGAAAAAATCCTCGAGCAGGGGAGTGATCAGGAACGTTTGCTACTGGCTTCGAGAAAAGATGCACGTCCAGAGGTGCTTTATTATCTGGCGGAAGATAAATCGCCAGAGGTTCGCAAATTAATTGCGCAAAACCCTTCTGCACCCGTGCAGGCAGACGAAATTCTTCAGAATGATGACGATGAAGAAGTACGTGAAGAACTTGCCCGCAAAATTGGCCGCATTGTCCCAGGGCTTGAAAGTGGTGAACGTACGGCGCTTCAAGAGAAAACCATCAAAGTTATGGAGGAATTGGCACAGGACCAGTTACCTAAGGTGCGTGCTGTTATTGCAGAAGAAATTAAATCTGCGACGAATGTACCAAAGCATGTTGTGGATAAGCTTGCTAGGGATATGGAAGCCATTGTGTGTGGGCCGATCCTTCAATATTCCCCAATGCTCAATGATGATGATTTGCGGGAAATTATAGCAGCCGGTGCAACAGGTACTGCGCTTGAGGCAATTGCTAACCGTGAATTTGTTTCTGAAGTTGTCGCGGATGATATTGCAGCGAGCTTGGAAATACCTGCAATTGCAGCATTGCTTACCAACAAAAATGCACAAATCCGAGAAGACACGCTTGATCAGATTATCTCACAGGCGGAATCGGTTGAAGACTTGCACAAACCTCTTGCACTAAGACCACAGCTTTCTATCAGAGCAATGAAACGCATCGCTGGGTTTGTAGCGTCAGCACTTGTCCATTCAATGATGGAACAGTCAGAGCTTGATGAAACACAGGCAGAAGAATTGCTTGATCGGGTTCGGGACCGCATCGAAAATGAACGGGTTGGCGAAAGTGAAGAGGCAAATCTCGCTAAAACCGCACAGGATTATTATAGCCGAGGCATGTTGAATGATAAGTTCGTTATAGAACAGATTAATGAAAATCGTCGCGAACTTCTGATCCAGTGTTTAGCTGTTATGGCTGATTTGCCTGCTATGACCATCAGGCAGATTATTCATTCAAAAAGCGGTCGTGCTGTTACGGCGCTTGCGTGGCGTGCTGAACTGAAAATGCGGACAGCTTATGAACTGCAGACCAAGTTCGCCCTTGTTCCTACCGCACAGCTTCTAAGTGGTAAAGATGGTGATAAATATCCGATCGGTAAGGACGAACTTGAGTGGCATCTTAGCTACTTTATTGATCAGAGCTGATTAAGCTCTGATCAGGGTACCCGCACCGCGTTCGGTGAAAATTTCAAGCAGGATGGCATGTTTCACACGGCCATCCAGAATGACGGCACCATTTACACCTTTTTCAGCCGCTTTCAGGCATGTCTCAACTTTGGGCAGCATGCCGCCTGAAATGGTGCCCTCTTCAACGAGTGCGTTGATTTCCTCACGGTCCAGTTCTGTGAGCATTTCACCGTCTTTATTCAGTACACCCGGAACATCAGTAAGAAGGAAGAAACGGCGAGCATCAAGTGCGCCTGCGATAGCACCAGCCATGGTGTCTGCATTTACATTATATGTGTGTTCATCAAGACCTGCAGCGATTGGTGAAATTACCGGGATCACGCCGCCCTCAATTGCCTGTTCAACAATGCGGGTATTGATTTCGATAGGGTCACCAACAAAACCAAGGTCAATTACTTTTTCGATATTCGAATCTGGATCGGCTTTCTTACGCTCCATCTTGCGGGCCATAACCATGCCGTCATCTTTACCTGAAAGGCCAATAGCACGCCCACCAGCGGCCTGAATGTCACCGACGATAGATTTACAGATAGAGCCGCATAATACCATCTCAGCAACTTCAATTGTTGCTTTACAGGTGACACGAAGACCATCGATAAACTCTGTTTTGATTGAGAGGCGTTCCAGCATCTTTCCAATTTGTGGGCCACCACCGTGGATGATTACCGGGTGGATACCTACTTGCTTCAGAAGAGTGATATCTTCGGCGAATTGTCGGGCCAGAGTATCATCTCCCATTGCGTGGCCACCGTATTTAATAACGAAGATATCGCCAGCATATTTTTTAAGATACGGGAGTGCTTCAACAAGTGTGGAAGCTTTTTTCTGAAGTTTCTTTTTATCTTGGTCCACGATAATCATAACCTTTGCATCCTTGATATACAGTCTTTTGACCTGAAAAGGATCGGTTAGTCAAATCGATAACCTCCATAATGTGTTCTACGTTCATCTGTAAGCATGATGCCAAGTGTCATGAACAGCTGCGCAAAATAGTATGTCCCCCAAACAATATGCCCAAAATACTCAGGAACACTGAGGAATTGCCGAGCACCCAGAACAGCATCTGAAATGAGGAATAGAATAGCCCCTGTACCAACAAGCATAGGGGAAAAACGGCTCATTAACGCGGCACTTGCCATGGACGTTAGGACAAATGTGTATGCAAGAACTGGTATAAGCATGTCGCCGAGATAGGGGTATAAAAGTGCCGTGGAGGCAACGGCAATGATCCAGAGAACGAGCATAATCTGTTTGCGCAGACGAGAAATATCGCTCCACGCTTGTTTGTTCTTTATATATAAACCAATGAAGATCAAATGAGCGCTGAGAAACGCACTAAGGCCTTTTATAAAACTATTCTCAATAGGCATTGCAAGCAGTACATCACCGGCAACCGATGCAATGAGCGCAAGGAATAGAAGGAAGTGATTAACAGTTTGCATTCGAACAATTACAAAGAGTGATATCAGGCTTACGGTTGCCCCTTTTGTGATAACAGGCCACCAATCTTCCTGTGGATACCATTGGCCGCCGTAGACGAGTGCTACGACAAATGAAGCTAGTATGAAAAACTGGCTAATGCTCTCTCTAAGCGGACTTAATTTCTTATTGTACATAAGAGCAGGAACCCCCGTTCGCTAATCATTCTCTCCGACAATGTACATTGCCTCGCTGCCACCCCTGGCTACCCTCATCACTAACTTTATGGGTATCTGCAGAAAATTAAAGGGTTTTATGTAATTTTATCGCGGGGCGAAGAAGTAGCAGGTTTGCCAGCGCGAGTATCAAGAGCACATCGGTGGTCGTTAACCCTACGGCAACAATAATCGTCGCAATTATTGAACCACCAGCCATGAATCCACTGTTTACGATATTGTTTGCAGCAATCATGCGTGACCGTTCAGATGTATCTGACTTATCTTGCAGAATAGCATACATGGGTACAATGATCATGCCAGCGAGTGCTGCGGTCGAGAGTAATAAGGCTAGAATAAACCAGTTGAAAGGTACTTGCATAAACTCTGTTATGTTCAGAAGCTTCTGGCTTTCACTAACGGTTGGCAAAGCTAGGTATAGTGCTATTCCTAAAGCCAGTAGTCCAAGCAGAGCAGGTTTAGCGAGCCGCGCGGAAATTGAACCTTTCAACATTTTACTGCACAGCATAGAGCCAAGGCCTATACCCAGTGTAAAACAAGCCATAAAGATCGTGACAACCGTTTCATCTCCCTGGAGGTGGTCTTTTGCGACTACTGGGACTTGAGTGATATAGAGCGAGCCATACATCCATACCCAACTGATGCCTAAGATGGAATAACGGCTGATATCAACAGACCACGCTTTTTTCAGTTGGTTGCGGGTTGATGCGAAAATATTTTTGGTAATTTTCAGATCAGGTGCTGCTGGAACTGTTTTTGGCACCAGTCTCCCTGAGAACACTCCAATAAGAGCTGCGATGATCGTTAGAACTGAGACACCCAAAACCCCGCCTTCACTTGTGGCGACCAAACCGCCAATAATAGTACCAAGCAGAATGGCGATAAAGGTTCCTGCCTCGATCAGTGCGTTGGCGCTCAATAGCTCTTTTTGATTCATCAATTCAGGAAGAATGCTGTATTTAATGGGGCCAAAGAATGTTGATTGAAGGCCAAGACCCGCCAGTACTGCAATTAGCATAGGCAAACTACCGAGGTAGAAGCCTAAAGCGCCAACCAGCATCAACAGTACTTCCCAAATTTTAATCCAGATAATCTGGCCTGATTTCTCGTATTTATCCGCAAGCTGTCCGGCAAGTGCTGAGAAGATAAAATAGGGCAGGATGAAAAGCCCAATTGCTACATTGTTAAGGATTGCTGGGGCGGTACCAATTTGTTCGGCCATGCCAAAGGTGATAAGCATGATGATGGCTGAGCGAAAAAGATTGTCGTTAAAGGCGCCGAGGAATTGCGTGATAAACAGCGGCAAAAACCGTTTGGTGCCGAAGAAGCCCGGTGTTGGCTTATCCATAAAAAATCCTTATTCAGCAGCTGAGTGCGAATGTTCTGCCGCATGGGCTAATTCGCCCCGGGCCTGTTTAATAATGGTGAAAGCACCAGAAATAAATAAGGTTGCCATGATGCCGGCAACAATCAAATCCGGCCACCCAGTGTTTGTAGCCCAAACACCAGAGGCGGCTATTAGTACCATCACATTACCAATTGCATCGTTCCGACTACACAACCAAACAGACCGAACGTTGGCATCACCATCTTTGTATTTCATTAGGAGCACAACACTCAACAAATTGGCTGCAAGAGCCGCCAAACCAACAGAACCCATAATAAGGGCTGCTGGTTGTTGAAGGTAAAAAACAGTGTAGATGGTAGAGCCAAGAACCCATATTCCCATCAATAATAAGCTGATGCCTTTAGCCAGGGCCGCTTTTGCCCGCAGCGCCAGAGCCTGTCCAATAACGGCAAAAGAGATCAGATATGTAAGGGTGTCGCCAAGGAAATCCAGCGCATCTGCTTTGAGTGCTTGAGACTGCCCCATAAAACCCATAGGCATCTCTACAAGGAACATGAAGCCATTGATCGCGGCTACCAGAATTAGCATACGTTTATATGCTTTATCCATGCCGTCGAATTTCACTTCGTTGTGGCAGCAATGCGTGCCCATATCCGTTCCTTTAAAATCTCAGACAATTATTAGGCACTATCGGTGGCTCATACGCAAGCTTCAATTTCTATGGTAATGTGATGGATAGGCTGTCAGAATGGCGGAATTCTACCGTTATCTGATACTGTATAGCATACTGTAAATGAAGGATTTTTATGAAAAGCCTGTTTAAGATCACTGTCATATTGATATGTTGTTTTAGTTCCCTGGGAACCGCAGCAACCAGCCAGCCTGGGATGGGGGTTGATCTTACTGGCGATATTGTTGGTGGTGTGCCTATTATTACTAAATTGGCAGTGAAACAGTTACCAACTGGTAGGCACAGATTTTATTTTCTCGCAGGTAGGCAGAATGCAGGCGCTGCTATTCATGTTCCTGTGGAGGTAATAAAAGGTAAAAAAACAGGTAAGACCCTTCTTCTCACTGCAGGCGTTCATGGTGATGAATTAAACGGCATTCGTGCTCTTCATAAGCTGATGGAAGATATTGATCCGGATATTCTTGCAGGTACGGTAATAAGTGTGCCGGGTATCAACCAAACTGGTCTTGTTGGGAATAGCAGGCATTTTATTACATCTGCTGCAAATGGTGCGAAGGATGATTTGAACCGACGTTTCCCTGGCAAACTTACAGGTGGCGGTACTGCAGCTCGCTATGTTGGAAACATCTGGCATAATCTATTGAAGAACAATGCGGATATGGTGGTTGATCTTCATACCCAGACAACAGGTACTGAATATCCGCTCTTCGTTTTTGCGGATATGCGAAATGCCAAGGTTAAACAGATGGCACAAGCTTTGATGCCGGATATTATCAAGAATGATGAAGGGCAGAATGGTACTCTTGAAACAACTTTCATGAAGTTGGGTGTGCCAGCCGTAACTTATGAACTTGGTGCACCAAAAGTTTTTCAGCCAGATATGATCAGACGAGCTGTTTTAGGCCTTAAGAACTTGATGGTTGCGGAAGGTTTTTTGTCGGGATCGGTTATCAAGCCAGTAGCTCCTTCATTTGTTGGGGGCAATTATACAAATGTGTATGCCGAAGATGGTGGTATTGTGGTCGTGCAAGTGGATTTGCTCGAGAATGTAGAAAAGGGGCAACTGATTGCTATTGGATATGATGCATTTGGTAGCGAAACCAAGCGTTATACAGCGCCACATGCAGGAAAAGTACTGGCCCGAGCAACTGATCCGTTCCGCGAAACGGGAACGATGCTCGTGCGCATTATTCGGTAAACATTTCTACCTCAGTAATAGTTTCTTGCTGAGTTGAACCGGGTGTGGCTTTTTTCAGATTAAACTTGCTGAGCTTCTTAGGGGGATTAGCAGATGCGAGTTTTTGAGAAACTTGATTTCCTACCTTTGAAATATCCTGTTTCAAGGCGTGATGCTCATTAATGAGTTCTTGAACTTTGGCTTCAAGCCCTGATGTACATTGAAGTGGCCCTAAAGGGCAGTTGCCACAGTTAGGTTGGTCACACCATCCTACAGTGCTTGCTTTTAAGCGAAGGAGAGCACTCGTAATATCTGTTAGCTTTGCGTCTAGTGCTTTTTCTATGGATCTGTCGAGATCCTCCAGCAGTTCCTTCCGTGTTATTTTATTGTCGTTTTTCATTTCACTACGCCGTCATATTTTATTGGTTTTAATATTATCGCTATGGTGGTTTAAATTTCATGAAGCGATATGGTAAATTTAAATAAATAAATTGGTGATCTGGTCAGCGTTTTCCGCCATATAATGGAGCATCGACTGTCAGGACCAATATATGAAAAATGAACATCCTCAGATAAATCACGGAAAGATAGGCGTTTTATTGATTAGCTTAGGCACACCGGATGCGCCCACATATGGTGCAGTACGGAAGTATTTGGCTGAGTTTTTGTCTGATCCGCGAGTGATTGAAGTGCCGAAATTGGCGTGGTTACCTATACTTTATGGACCAATACTAACATTTCGGCCGATGAAATCTGCGAAAGCTTACGCTAAAATCTGGGATTATGAGCGTATGGAATCGCCGCTTCGAACCTATTCCCGGTCTCAGGCGGAAAAGATGCAAGATCATTTCGGGGATAGCCTTCATGTGGAGTGGGCATTTCGCTACGGTACGCCCTCTATCGAAACAGGTTTACAGGCGCTGAAAGAAAAAGGGTGCGACCGGATTGTTCTGTTTGCTCTCTATCCTCAATACAGCGCAACATCTACAGCAACAGCATATGATAAAGCCTTTGATGTTCTGAAAAGCATGCGGTGGCAGCCATCCGTGCGTACGGTACCAGCTTATTATGATGAGACTGGGTATATAGAAGCTTTGGCGCAGACAGTTGATAAAAGTTTGGGAGAGATTGACTGGGAGCCGGAGCATATTCTGGCTAGTTACCATTCAATCCCGAATGAGTATTTTGAAAAGGGTGATCCTTACCCTTGCCAGTGCCGGAAAACCAGCCGATTGCTCTCTGAGAAGTTGAAGCTTGAGCAAGACAAGCTTGTTACCAGTTTCCAGTCTCGTGTTGGACCAACAAAATGGGTGGGCCCTTACACAGATAAAACGGTTGAAGAACTGGCAAAATCTGGTGTGAAGAAGCTTGCCGTTCTGGCCCCGGCTTTTAGCTCAGATTGTCTTGAGACACTTGAGGAAATCAATATGGAGCTTCGGGAAACGTTTCTGGAAGCAGGCGGTACCCACTTCCATTATATTCCGTGCCTGAATGATACCGCGCTTGGTATGAAAGTACTCAACAGTGTTACAGAAAAAGAATTGGCTGGTTGGCTCAAGTAACTTTACTTTGGCCCACCAACGCCAGTGATTTCCACGATAACCTGTACTGTGCCTGCTTTTTCAAATTGAAGGCTGAGAGGGAAAACCTCGCCGCGTTTTAGTGGTTGCTCGAGGCGCATCAGCATGATGTGATAAGAGCCGGGTTCTAGCGCTGCGTACCCACCTGCAGGTATTTCAAGTGCTTCCACATGATCCATTTTCATGATGCCATCATCTTCATAAGAACGGTGCAGCATTGCAATTTCAGCTAAATCAGTTTCAACACCAACCAGCTTGTCAGCATGGTGTGTGTTGTTGTGGATTTTGAAGTATACCGCTGCAGACATAGTGCGTCTGCCAGTATGTGGTGCCCACGGTTGGTCAATTGTAATGCCGTGGGAGTGATCGCCATCAAAAGCTGCTAGATCACTCGTAAAGAGAAAAAGGCTTGAAAGAAGTGTGAGTAGAAAACTTTTCATTACAGATACTCAGTTAAATAGCGTCAGTTGCGCAAATTAGTTCATGTTGAATGGCGGGTTCAAAGGCAGAGTGGCCTGCAACGGGTACCATCTTCAGTTTGGCCCACGGCATTGCTTTTGATAGATCCCAAGCTGAGATCGGCGGGCATATTGCGTCGTAGCGGCCCTGAACAATTGTCGTTGGAATATTTATCAGTTTCTTTGCGTCCGTTAGAAGCTGATCGTCGCGTTCAAGCCAGCCTTTATGTTTGAAATAGTGTGCCTCAATACGTGCAAACGCTAATGCAAATACGGGGTCAATTGAATGGGACCGCTGCTCATGATCAGGCATCAATGTTACTGTACTACCTTCCCAAAGGCTCCATTCCTTTGCAAAAATTAACTGATCTTCGGTATATTCAACTTCGGTTAGGCGTTTGTAATATGCGGTAATCATATCGCCGCGCTCTTCTTCCGGAATAACGCGTTCAAAACGATCCCAGGCCTCAGGGAATATAGAACGTGTCCCGTTTTGGTAGAACCAGTCCAGTTCCCTTTGGCGCATCAGAAAAATACCGCGTAAGATAAGATTATCCACCTGAGCGGGGTGTGCTTGCGCATAAAGCAGTGCGAGGGTGCTGCCCCATGAACCACCAAATAGTGACCAGCGATTAACGCCTAAATGCTTACGAATGGCCTCCATATCGGCAACCAGATCCCAGCTGGTGTTATTTTCCAGAGAAGCATGAGGACGGCTTTTACCGCATCCCCGTTGATCGAATAAAATGATACGGAATTTTTTCGGATTGAAGAAGCGGCGCTGAATACCACTTGTGCCGCCGCCAGGGCCGCCGTGCACAAACAGGATCGGTATACCGTTAGGGTTGCCAGATTGCTCCACGTAAATCTGATGCCCACCATCCACAGCTAAATGCTGTACAGAATATGGCTCAATTGTTGGGTACAGAGTTCTGAATGTGGTCGTGCTATCTGCGCGCAATGGACTATCCCTTTTTTCTTAACTGTACCGTTCGGAAAAATACAAGGCAAGAGCCGCAAACAAAATAAGCCTACCTTGTTCCAAGGCAGGCTTATGGAAATTCATTTGCGATTAGGTCTTATTGCGCTGCACGGCGAGATTGAAGAATCTCTTCTGTGCGTACGAAATCCCCAGGATTGTCTACATCGATTGGTGCATCGGCAAATGGCATGCGCACCACACGAAGCTTCATGTTCCAGCGGCGCGAAAGCAGGCCTGCAAGCTGATGGATAGTTGCCCAGCGGAATTTATAAAGCATCATAAACCACAGGCCAAATGCTGCCATGATGCGTTTGGGGCGCTTACCAAACTGGCCGCCACCTTCAAATACCTTGGCAGCAGTGAGTGCTTTTTCATTCATCAAAGCATAGAGGTTACAGCTGGACCAACCACCATCTTTTAGTTCGTGGAATGCACGCTTGCCGTCTGGGTAAGCTTTCAGGATTACATCTGATGGTGTCATTGCTACGGCGCTGTCAATTGGTTCAGCGCCAATCTCAGCGGTGAAATGGTCAACCATCTCTGATGTGTGCAGTGCGTTGTCGCCTGTTGAAATCACCAGCGGCCATGGATTGTCGATGGTCTCCGCAGCACCTTTCACAGAAAGGAATAAATTATCTTCACTCGGCAGATAGTGGATTTCACCAGCATCCAGCATTTCTTTAAGTGCAGGTACTGATTCAAGCAGTTCACGGCTTTCGATGGAAACGAAGACGCGGTCAATATCTTTGGCGGCTTTGATTTCGCGTACAACGCGTTCAAGCATTACCATACCATCAATGACAACAAGGCATTTGTGACTGAGGTTTTGAATTTTTGCCACTTCATCAGCAGGCCCGCGGCGGCTTGCCGCAAGAATAAGTGCAGTGGCTTTAATCTGTTGACCCATAGTATTGTCCCTGAGCCTATATTATGAGGCTCATTATATATATTTTTACCCAGTTAACAAACCAGTTAGCGAACGCACTTTCATACTATCACGCGTTGCTTCAAGCTCGTGTCTTATAGCGCCAAATTGTTGCTCTGATAAGAGGCCATTCACGCAAGCCTGAAATTTTTCCCAGAGCTGTGCATTTGAGAGAGGGTTTGCGCTGGAACCGACTGGCATGTCAACCTTTGTTGAAACTTTTTCACCGGATTTCAGAGTGACATGTACTTCTGTTGGAAAATCTGATTCCAGTTTTTCCACATATTCTTTTTTCACGAGTGGCAGAAGGGCCGTTACTTCGGGGCGTTCTACTACTTCATCTAAATAATCTGCGAGGCCTGCATTTCCAGTTAGTAGACCAACAGCTAAGCCGTATTCTAGGCTGAATTTCGCTTCCATACTGTTTGTCGGGCGTTCGTACATAAGATTGCGGAGATGGGCCGCTGGCGCACGAACGAAAATATTTTCAACATCTGTTTCTTTGAAGCCGTGTTTACTGCGCAATTCCAGTAGACCGTCGAGAGAGCGGTGTACACTGCCGCAGTTAGGGAAGCGTTTGAGCTTCAAGCCATATTTTTCAATGTGGAGTGGCTCGCCAATGCTTTCAGTACGGAATTTCACTTTTTGGCCGTGTTCATCTTTATCTGCCATAAATGCACGCAGTTCTTCTACGTCTGGGCCTACCATCAGTGTACCCATACCTTTTTCACCGTGCAGTGTTTCACTGCCTGCAGTGATGCCAGCTTCTGCAAATTGCGCTGCCTGAACGGCTCCTGCAGCTGCAAGGCCTGCATGGAGCGGCTTTGTCATGGTGCCAAACTGGCTCATAAACCCGCCCGCCATGCTTGTGGCGAGTGAGATAGTGTGTGCAGTTTTTTCTGGATCAAGGCCCATAAGACGCGCGCATCCTGCTGCTGAGCCGACCGCGCCAACTGTAGCTGTAGCGTGCCATCCTCTACTGCGGTGGTATGGATTTACACCCTGACCAACCAAACCAATGATCTGAAGGCCAACGATGTATGCATCAAGCAAGTCTTGCCCATTTGCATCAATTTCATCCGCTACAGCAAGGAGGGCAGGTACAAGGACAGCGGAAGCATGTGCTTTTGCCGGGTCAAAATTATCATCAAAATCTAGTGCATGGGCGGCAGTACCGTTTACAAGAGCTGCCATGGGCGCAGAAAGGCCATCTTTGAAGCCAACGGTGCTAATTGATCCTTTACCCCATTTCTGTGCTAACTTTTGTACGGTCTTGGTTACAGGCTCTGTTGCACCAGGGATCATCACAGCGACGGTATCTGTAATTGCATCACGGGCACGGTCCAGCGCCAGATCTGACCATTTTCTATCTGCTGTAGATGTCCACAGAGCAAAAGCATGCAAAGGGTTTTGGGGATCAAGTGTCATTTTTTGGTCTTACAATAATCTTATGGGCTTGTTTTTAAGCGTAAACTCGGCAACTCTCTGTATAAGCTATTATGGCAACAGATTAAAGGTTGCGCCCGCTATGTGAGGATAGCGGAGACTAATGTCAAGAGCAGGGAGCATATGGCAGAGGCGATCCACAGAAATGATTTTATCTGTGTTGAAAGCGGCACACCCAGTTCCGTTGTGCACTTTTCTGGCGCATGGATTATTGATAATGCCGCTGCTATTGATGCTGATATGTCTAACACGCTTTTGAAAGCGGGTGATCAGGTGGTGATCGATTGCTCTGGCCTTGAACAGCTTGATACTACCGGGGCTGTTCTTATCCGACGTTTTGCTTCCCGGTTTGAAGATAAGGGCGTTGCGCTGCTTACAGGGGTGAAGGCAGAGCATAAACACCTGTTAGATGTGGTTGCAGCAAAGCCTGCGCCAGTGGAAACAGAACCTGAGACACTACCGTGGTATTTGATACCAGTTGCTGAAGCTGGGCACGGCTTCATGAATGCTACAGCTTCTATCACGCGACTTATCAGTTTTATTGGACTCGTGCTTATCAGGCTCTTTGGTACGCTTCTCGCTCCGGGCCGAATTCGTTTTATCCCACTCGTACACCAGATGGATGCGGTTGGTGTTAAGGCTATGGGGATCGTAGGACTTATTTCATTCCTTATCGGTGCAGTGATGGTGAACCAAGGCTCAATTCAACTTGCAAAGTTTGGCGCTGATGTCTTTGTCATTGATATGCTTGGAATTATTCATTTGCGTGAGATGGGAGTGCTCCTGACCTCCATTATCATTGCTGGCCGATCTGGTAGTGCTTTTACTGCGCAAATTGGTTCCATGAAACTTCATGAAGAAGTGGATGCAATGAAAACATTGGGGATGAACCCCATTGATGTTCTTGTGCTTCCGCGTTTGATGGCACTCATGATCACCCTGCCGCTTCTTACTTTCTATGCTGATATGATGGGAATTGCAGGCGGTATAGCGATGTCGTGGGCACAGCTCGATATCTCACCTGGGAATTTCCTCGTATATTTCCGAGACGTTATTGAATTTGAACATTTTATTGTTGGTATTATCAAAGCACCATTTTTTGCGGCTGTCATAAGCGCCTGTGGCTGCTATCAGGGGTTAAGGGTGGCAAGCAGTGCAGATGTACTTGGAGCTCGCACGACGAAAAGCGTTGTTACTTCTATTTTTCTTGTGATTGTGCTTGATGCATTATTTGCAATCTTCTTCACAAGTGTTGGGATTTAATTGGCTATGGATGACACAGTTCAAACAGATGATGTGATTATCCGGGTGCGAGGCCTTGTGAATGCATTTGATAATCACGTCGTGCACAAGGGATTGGACCTCGATGTGAAACGGGGTGAAATCCTTGGCGTTGTTGGTGGCTCGGGGGCTGGTAAATCAGTTCTATTACGTACGATTATTGGGCTCAATCGTCAGGTGGCCGGCCAAATCGAGATCAATGACATTGACCAAAACTATATGTCAGCCGATGAAGCTCAGCTTTCACGTAGGCACTGGGGTGTGCTTTTTCAGGATGGTGCATTGTTTTCGGCACTTACTGTTGCGCAGAACGTGATGGCGCCCATGCGAGAGCACTATAGTTTCTCGCAAGACCTTCTAGAGGATTTGGCTAGTAGCAAGATCTCAATGGCCGGGCTACCCCTTGATGCAGCGAATAAATTCCCTGCGGATTTGTCAGGTGGTATGCGGAAACGTGCAGCACTTGCGCGCTCCTTGGCGCTTGATCCAGAAATCCTGTTTCTGGATGAACCCACAGCTGGCCTTGACCCAATCGGAGCCGCCGCTTTTGATGGTCTCGTGAAAAATCTTAGTAAATCTCTTGGCCTGACAGTGTTCCTTGTTACACATGATTTGGATACGCTTGTGCGAGTGTGTGATAGGATCGCCGTGTTAGGTGATAAAAAAATGCTGATCACGGCCCCCCTTGAAGAAGTACAACAATATGACCATCCTTGGGTGCAGGAATATTTTGGCGGCCCTCGTGCCCGTGCCGCAGGAATAAAGGAATAAACTAATGGAAACCAGAGCATCCCATATCATCGTTGGTGGCTTCGTTTTAACATTCCTTGCGGGGCTTGTAGCATTTGCGATTTGGATCGCGAAAGTGGATCTGGACGCCGAATATGTAGATTATGAAATCTATTTCGAAGGTACGGTTTCAGGGCTTTATAAACGCAGTATCGTTTATTATTCAGGTATCCCTGTTGGGGATGTGCGGGATATCACACTTGCCCCGAATGATCCGCAGAAAGTACTTGTCGTTGTCCGCCTTAAATCAGATGTGCCAGTGAATGAGGGATCAGTTGCCAAGCTGGAATTTCAGGGGCTGACAGGTGTCGCTTATATCGAACTGCATGGCGGTCCGCCAGAGGCACCACAAATTGTGGCGGATGGTGCTTTCTCCAGGCCTGTTATCCCGTCCGAAGCATCAGCCTTTCAGGCGCTATATGAAAATGCACCAAATCTTATCAATGAAGCAATTGCCGCTGTAGTGCAGGTGAAGAAGTTGATGAGCGATGAGAATATCGCATCTGTTTCCAGCACACTTAGAAATGCAGATCAGTTAACTGGCAATATTGCAAGAGGTACACAAGACCTTGATCAAATTGTTGCAGAAGTACGTACCGTACTGGCGAATGCTAATACGGCCGTGCTTAATGTGTCTGCCCTTGCAGCATCTGGTGATGAACTTATCAAAGAAGACGCCAAACTGATGATTGCGGAAGCAACAGCCACCTTGAAAACAGCGAATATGACGCTGGCGAGAATTGATGCACTGGTGGCTGCTAACCAAGAAAATGTTACACAGTTTATTGGGAATAGCTTGCCGGAGGTTACACGCATGATTGTGGATCTTAGAACAACAGCACAAAGCCTTTCCCGCTTGATGAGCCGTATTGAGCAAAACCCTGCTGGCGCTATCTTCGGCAAAAAAGAAGCAAAGTATGATTTGGAAACCCGCAAAACTGAGGACGGCACAAAATGATGCATAAGCTTTTGAAAACTGCCAAACTTGGAACCGCACTCGGCTTTATGGCTGTGGTGGGTGGATGTGGCCCATTGATTTCTTTTGGCGACGATGGCCCCGCTGATGAAGTTTACACTCTCGAATATCCGAAAGTGGCTTCGAACAGCACGAATGATGGTGCAACAATGTATGTCTCTCATCCAGTGATGAGTAGCGGTATTGACGGTACTGAGGTTGTTGTCGCGCTGGATAATAACAAGCGTACCGTGTTGAAAGGAGTAAGCTGGGCTGGGCACCTTTCAGATTTGATGCAGGACTATCTAGTGCATTCCTTGCGCGCTGAAACAGCCGCGAATATCGTTAGTGATAAGGGACTTGATGTCCGCGTTAACTGCCGTATGGATGTGAAAGTCTGGAAAATGGAGTTTGCGCCAAGTGCTGATGGTAGCAGTGATATGGTGAATATTGAGATAGAGTTATCTCTTATCAGGCTTCAGGATGCCTATCTTGTGGGGCATCCCGTTTATACCCGTACAGAGAATGTTGTAGGCGGTTCTCATGATGATATTGTAGCTGCTTTTAATGGCGCGTTGAATGATATCGCCCGCGAACACGGAGCTTGGGTAAGCAGCAATCTTCAAGCATGTACCAGCTGATTATTCAGCTGGTGCTTTGATATGGCTTGGACGTGCGGATAGTTCCCAAACTGTCCAAAAAATTACAAGTATTCCCGTTGACGCTATAATATAAAACGGTGCGGCGACACTTGCGGTAAACACCGTTCCTGCTGTGATAGGGCCTGCAATCCTGCCAAGAGATGATAAGCCATTCGAAATTCCAAGCGCTGTTCCTTGCAGGCGTTCATCGGTACGTCTGGATACAAGGCTGTTAAGTGCGGGGAAGGTAAGGGTCATACCACTCATAATGATCGGGAAGCCTAGAATGGCTGTGATAGGTTCAGCAGGGCCATAAAGAATAATCGCAACACCAATCAGGTGGAACCCTAGCGCCATACCAAGTGATTTCACTTCACCGAATTTCTTGAATAGTGGCCCAATGGCGAAAAGCTGAATGAAAAATACGCATACGCCTGATGCCATCAATAGGTAACCTACTTGCGCCGAGTTCCAGCCAAGCACACGTTCAGCCCAAAATGGTGTGATAGCAAAGCTGATGCTCTGGCCAATAGCTGTGACAATAAACATTGCAAGAAGGGCTGTTTGACCGGGTTGCTTGAACACACTGGTCCACCGAGGAACATCCTTATGATCTTCGTTTTCCGTTTTCTTCTTGTTCGTTTCCGGTACAAAGATGGTGGTGAGAATCATCGCGGTAAAAGATAGGCATGCTGCAGTCATCCCTGCCCAGAAAATGTTGGGATCGCCATTGCCGCCGATGGTACTGAGAATGCCACCAATGCCGGGGCCTAGAGCAAAGCCAAGACCAAAAGCCGCACCGATCCAGCCAATGGCTTTGCCGCGATTTTCTTCAGTAGTCACGTCAGCCATAGCTGCCATTACAATACCTATATTCCCCGCCATGGCACCTGACATTGCACGAGCGAGAAACAAGAGAAGAAGCGTGTCTGCCATGCCTAAAGTAATATAGGAGATAGTTGCGCCTAAGAACGTGCCAGCTAGCGCAGGTTTACGGCCAAATTTGTCTGAAAAGCGCCCCCAGATTGGCCCCATAATAAAGGCCGCTAAGGAATAGATTGAAACCAGTGCCATGCCAGACACGGAATCGCCACCGAAATTCAGCACAATGAAGGGGAGCACCGGCACGATAATGCCGAACCCAAGAAGGTCGATAAATACTGCAAACAAAATTACGGGCATGCGCCTTTTCCTATCCTCTTAACGCCGAAGCTACTGTCTGGAAAAGGCGGTGTGCGGGTTATGTGCTTATCTTATCCACCTTTTCCTGCAGGGCTTTGAGCTGAGCTTGTAGTTCCGCAATGTCTGTGTCGTCTGCTGCTTCCGCGGGCTCATTTGTGCTTTCAGCACCTGCTTGCATAAACATATGCATGGATTGTTCGAAGAAAGCCATATTCTGACGCACCATTTCTTCAAAAAGTGGGATCATATTTCCGTGACCAGTATCACTAAAGGTTAGATTTATCTGATCTTTGTGTTTGTTTAGAATATCCATGGTGCTTTGAAGGTATGCAGGCACAAGTGTTTGCATGTTATCGCCGTAAAAGCGAATGAGTTGCTGCAAGAAGGAAATTGGCAGCATATTTTCATCGCAATTTTCTTTTTCTACGATGATCTGAGTTAAAACCGAACGGGTTAGATCTTCCCCGGATTTAGCATCCAGAACAACCAGTTCCTCGCCAGCTTTAATCATCTCGGCCAGATGGTCGAGTGTTACGTAACTTGAAGTTTCAGTGTTATACAAACGGCGATTTGCATATTTTTTAATGGTGATTGGCTCCCCCGCCAAACGTTTCTTACGCGCCATGTGTCCCTCAAATGATAACGCTGTCAAGAAGCGTTACCCTTAGTTTGTTGTCCCTACAAGGAAATGATTAAATGGTATTTGGTGCGCTGCCGCAAGAAAAATTGTGCGCCTGCAAAAAAGAAACTTCTTCTGTCTTTGACGAGTTTTTCTATACTCACGTTATGACTAAAAACACTGAACTTGAAGAATATGTCGCCGAGTTTTTAGACTTGTGGCAGGAAAATATCCGCCTGTGGTCTGTGGATAAAGAGCTTTTGACACCTGATGATCTGAAAGCGCTTCTTTCCCCCGCTTTTGATGAACAGAAACGGTAAAATGACTATGTCTGGCAGGATCAAAGGGCCGAGGCCTTTGTCTCTTCACTTCACCAATAGTGAAGCAATCTGGGGTGGAGCCATACTTGCCGGTAAAGCTGGGCTGAATTCCAGTGTTTGGCACCCTCAACTTGAAGCGGCGGTGGCGAATCTAAAAGAACGACTTTATGGTATATCTGATACTGCTTTCCACAAAGAACTTGAGAAGCAGGCATCTGCAAGAAAGAATAAATTTCTGAAAGGCCTTAACCAATATCTGGCACATACTTTCGAGCCACCAGTTACTGATGCCCCGATTACATATGAAATTGGATGTGTGAAATTACATGATTTGGGTGGGGAGGGGACACCTATTCTTCTGGTGCCTAGCCTTATTAATCCGCATTATATTCTCGATCTGATGCCGGAAAGAAGTTTGGCTGGTTTCCTGAGAAATCAAGGGTATAGACCACTCCTTGTTAATTGGGGTGACCCGGGGGATGAGGAAAAATATTTTGGCTTGGATGGATATATCTCTGAACGGCTAATACCGGTTATCAAGCATGTTGTTCAAATGGCGGGTAAGGCTATCCCTCTCGTTGGTTACTGTATGGGGGGGACTTTGAGTGTGGCTGCCGCAGCCCGAACAGAGGGATTGATTTCTCAGTTAGTACTGCTTGCAGCGCCCTGGGATTTTAATACGGATAAACCCCATCCCGGCAGGCGTAATGCTCCGCAAATGCTAAGGTTTTTAGATAAACTCGTGGAAGGCAGCACAGTTGGTGTGGATATTTTACAGACCTTTTTCACAAGTGTTGATCCCACGTTGAATGACCGTAAGTTCCGCGCTTACGCGGACGGAAAGCATAAAGGCGAAGCAGCTGATTTTTTTGCTGCCATGGAGATGTGGGCAAATAATGGAGGCCCTTTAGCTAAAAAAGTGGGGCAGGAATGTTTGTCTTATTGGTATGAACAGAATTTAACCACGAAGGGTGAATGGTTGGTTGCTGGACTGCCTGTGAAACCTGAAGATATTGATTGTCCTACCTTTGTTGTTGCGCCAGAGGGAGATCGTTTGGTGCCGCAAGCGAGTGCCTTTGCAATTGCAGAAAAAATCTCGAATGTCACAAAACATGTGCCACCATCAGGGCATATAGGTATGGTAGTTGGAGACAGGGCTAAGAAAGGCCTGTGGGAACCGCTGGTTAATTGGCTGGAGATATCGCGTGAGACCTGATGTACTCACTTTACATAGGTTTTATGAAACACGTTTGGGTACTCAAGCAGCTCAGATTATTTCTGCGCGGGTTAAAGGACTTTTGCCAACGCAAACTGGGGCTATTACGATTGGTCTTGGCTATACATTACCGTATCTGGATGCCTTGGCGGGCAGTGAAGGCGAAGATAGCTTCGCAAGGTTTCTCGCATTTATGCCGGAGCGGCAAGGTGTATGCCATTGGCCGTCCTTAGGTGACATTCAGACTGCACTTGTGGACCAGTATAACCTGCCACTTGCGGATTCGTCAGTTGATAGAGTGCTGCTTATACATGCACTGGAGCATGCACATAAACCAACACATTTACTCAGAGAAGTATGGCGCGTTTTGGCGCCGGGCGGGCAGGTTGTTGTGGTTGTGCCAAACAGGATGCGTACATGGTCTGCAGCCGAAGCAACACCATTCGGGCACGGAAAACCTTATTCTAAAAGCCAGTTATTCCGCTTGATGACCGAACAGATGCTGCCTCCAGAGGCATGGCAAACTGCTTTGATGATGCCGCCTACAAACTTTTTGGGTGCTGCTAACTTGATGCGCGTTTCCGAGCATTTCATGGGTATGATGGGCAAAAATCTGGGTGGTGCGCTTATCGTTACTGCCAGAAAGCAGGTTTATGGTGCACTTCCCAAGAAAACGGTGAAAATGAAGGCGCGTCCGGTTCTTACCCATTTGCGAGAACGTCACTAGATATTTGTTTCGTTGGCCCTTGAAAGATGGGGAAACCCATATAGCTACCTTTTGGTAAGTAGTTTCACCTATTGTTGTTTTCTATGTGTAATACTTATACGCTAGTTTTGCGTCGACATGAAATATTATTAGATTATTTCTTGTATTATTATTGCGCAAAATATAGTGTTTTCGTTATTAAATTACTCAACTCTTGTGGAGATAAACTCATGAGCGATACACCTGAAAGCCAATCAATGGAAGAAAGTCAGGAAATGGCGATCCGTCAGGTAGCCAATGCACTGCACCGCCTTAATGACGCGGTTATCTCTGCCGTGGGTAAAGGTGTGACGGTTGAGCTGATGCGTGCGTCAAGATACCATAATGAAGAGGGCGGCTGGGGTGATATGCTGGTGCCGATTATTCATAAAAACGGGAAGTAACATATGACGGCAGGCATTTTAAAAACACCGAGACTTGCAACTGCAGACGTATGCGATGCAGTGGGCAGTGACGCGGCTGTTCTGTCTGTCGATTTCCGAGATTTTGGGGGGCGGCGAGATTTCGCCGGTCCTGCGGTAACTGTACGCACACTGGATGATAATTCCAAAGTGAAAGAACTTCTAGCTGGCAAAGGCGAAGGTAGAGTATTGGTGGTGGACGGTGAAGGTAGTTGCCGAACCGCCCTTATGGGGGGGAATCTAGCGCTAGATGCCAACCGTAACGGCTGGGCTGGTGTTGTGATTTATGGTTGCATACGAGATAAACACGAACTTATCCGTGAAGATATTGGTATTAAGGCGCTAGGTAGTTGCCCGAGAAAAACTGAAAAGCTGGGCCGCGGTGAGATCGATGTGGAAGTCGCTTTTGGTGGTGTTACGATTCACCCGGGTGATTGGGTAATTGCTGATGCAGACGGTGTAGTTATTACCCGCGAGCTTCCTGAACTATAATTATTTTTCCAATAAAAAGAGAGCCTGATCAGCGTGCCAATTCGCACGTTTTCTGCCCATATTGAGGCGTGTTCCGTCGCTCATATGAGGTACAAACTCTGCCACTTTTAAGTTTTCCTGTTCGATTAAATCAAACAAATCAGTAATCGTACAAAAATGAATGTTGCTGGTGTTATACCATGTTTTATCAAGCGCCTTGGTTACAGGCATACGGCCTCGGGTAAGTAAGCTGAAACGTACACGCCACTGGCCGAAGTTGGGGATAGTGACAATCGCACGTTTTCCAATCCGGAGGAGATTGAGCATTACCTCACGAGGTTTATGCATCGCCTGTAGCGCTTTAGATAATATTACATAATCAAAGGTGTTGTCTGGATATTCGTGAAGGTCGTTATCAGCATCACCTTGCACCACAAACAGGCCTTTGGCGACACAGCTGTTTACACCCTTTTGGCTGATTTCAATACCGCGTCCATCGATATCTTTCTCGTTCACCAGATAGTCTAAAAGGGCACCATCGTCACAGCCCACATCCAATACGCGGCTTTCAGGTTCAATCATGTCAGCAATAAGCTGAAGGTCTTTTCTAAGTGCGGTCATGAACTGAGCCCTCTCGCTTTAGCTGCTGCTGAAATAAAGCCTTCAATCATCTGATCCATCTCTGGTTCCTCTAGAAGGAAAGCATCATGACCGTGTGGCGATTCGATTTCGGCAAAGCTTACAGGAACACCAGCTGCATTTAGTGCATGTACAATGCGCTTGTTTTCAGCGGTTGGGTAAAGCCAATCTGTTGAGAAACTGATTACGCAGCAGCGAACATGAGATGCATTTTTAAAGGCGTCCGCTAGTCTGCCGTCATGCCTGCCAGCGATATCCAGATAATCCATCGCACGAGTAATGTAAAGATAGCTGTTAGCATCGAACCGATCCACGAACGTGCTGCCCTGATAACGAAGGTAACTTTCAACTTGAAAATCGGCATCAAACCCGAAAGTAACGGCGTCCCGGCTTTGAAGATTACGGCCAAACTTACGAGTTAATGCATCTTCAGACAGGTAAGTAATATGAGCTGTCATACGGGCAACAGACAAGCCTTTGTCTGGTTTTGTTTCAGTTTCATAATATCGCCCACCATTCCAGTTGGGATCGGCCATCACAGATTGGCGGCCGACTTCATGAAGTGCGATGTTTTGTGCCGTATGGCGGGCAGCTGTAGCGAGAGCGATGGCACTATGTAGCCGTTCTGGGAATGTAGTAAGCCATTCGAGCACCTGCATGCCACCCATTGAACCACCTATCAGAGCAAAGAGTGTGTCCACGCCCAGATGATCCAGCAGCGCTGCTTGGACTTTCACCATGTCGCGAATGGTAATAACCGGAAAATCAATACCCCACGGTTTTTCAGTAGCCGGGTTAATTTCCTTGGGCCCTGTGGTACCAAGGCAGCTTCCAAGTACATTTGAGCAAATAACAAAATATTTGTTGGTGTCTACGAGCTTGCCCGGACCGACAATGCGTTCCCACCAACCCGGTTTGCCGGTGATGGGGTGATTGCTCGCTACATACTGATCACCGGTAAGTGCATGGCAGATGAGGACAGCGTTAGAACGGTCCTCATTCAGTTCGCCGTATGTTTCAAAACCGACATTTACAGGCGAAAGGGTAGCGCCACTGTCCAGTTCAAGTGGGCTTTCAGTAAAGAGACTAGCACTGTTGCAAGCTGATGTGTTCACACTTTTGTTCCTGCTGCTTTTACGCCAGAAAACCCGCAAGCGCCTTTAATGTCAACGAGGGAAAACTATCGCAAAAGGTCAGAAACTATTGAAACGCTATGCGAGTGGTTTGAACTTTCCATCTTTTTTGAGCGCTGCCTGATAAGCTGGGCGTGTTCGCATTTGCTCCAGATACCGCTGGGTATGAGGGTAGCGATCGCCGAGACCAACACGTACGGCCATTACTTCCACACAGTAGCCCATGGTGATGTCGGCTGCTGTTAGCTCATCTCCTGTGAACCATTTGGTTTTGGCGAGTTGGGCTTCCATTTGTACCAGTATGCGTTCAAGGCGTGGGGCGATGAAGTTTTCATTCAGTTTTTTACCAATACTGGCAACGATAGGTTTGATGAAGAGGGGAGCTCTGCCTGACATCATTGAAAAAACATACCTGTTCGTTAACAGCGGCTGCAGGCTGCCTTGTGCCATATGAAACCAAAATAGATAATCCGTACGTTCGGGTGTGCCTGTTTTTGGCCGTAACTTTCCGTCGCCGTATGTTTCGATAATATAATCAATGATAGCGTTGGATTCGCTCAGGGTGACGTTACCATCGGTAATCGCTGGTGCAGTCCCTAGCGGTGATATTTCTTTATATTCAGAAGGTGCAAGCCTTGTAGCTGGGTCCCGATCATACATTTTGAAAGCATATTCTATACCCAGTTCTTCTAGGAGCCATAGAATGCGGATGGACTGTGAGTTTTCCAGGTGGTGTAGTGTAAGCATAATAGGGCCTTTAGCGTTCAGAGTTTTTTCAGGATTTCATAAAGCGCGTTCATTTCATTTTCTGGAAGATCTATGCGTTGATTGAGGAGCAATTGATCCGCATCTGTATGGGCTTTTTCACCAGCGTCGGTGATGGATACATAAACCGTACGTTGGTCTTGCTCGCTGCGAAGCTTGGTCACGAGGCCTGCTTCAACCAGCTTGTTAAGTGTGCGAGATACATTGGGGTTGTCATCCACCAGTGTTGCTTTCAAATCAGAAACCGTAAGGGTTTTCTTTGGAGCAAAAGAGAGTGAATGCAGAATAGAGAGCTGTAGAATAGAGAGGCCTGATGGTTTGAGCAGGCGTTCCATCTCACTTTTCTTTTCCTGAGCAATACAGGCCAAAAGGCCCATTACTTTATGCTCAACACTCATGTCCGCATCAATGATCAATTGCTTATTAGCCATACTGATATCCAGTTATTATCCATGTATATAGTTGCCATGGAATATATATTCAAGATAATTATCTTCCATGGAAGATATTATATTATAAAGATCGCGGATTTGCGCTCAAGAGGCTTGTAACTTTGTGGTGTCTGTAAAAAGTGAAAACGAAGCTTCACTGAACTTGCGCTTTAGTGAATGCCGCTATAGTGTCCAAGCTGTTTTGAAACTGCGGTACACAGGGAATCGTAGCGGATTAGTATAAATATTGGAGAATTAAAATGGCATCCCCGAAAGCTCATGATTGGATTATGGATATGGCGCCTTACGTGCCGGGTCGTTCCAAGGTTGAGGGTGTTGAGGAAGTAGTGAAGCTTTCTTCAAACGAGTCTGTTTTTGGCGCAAGCCCAAAAGCTATTGAAGCGTTCAAAGATACTGCTGGTGGCCTTATGCGCTACCCGGATGCCAATTCAAATGATCTTCGTGATGCGATTGCGGATGTTTATAATCTGAACGCAGATAATATTATTTGTGGTGCTGGTTCCGATGAACTCCTTACTCTTTTGATCCATACATTTGCAGGTCCGGGTGATGAGGTAATCTATAGCCAATATGGTTTTATGGTTTACCCAATTCAAACACGGGCGGTGGGCGCTACAGGTATTGCAGTGCCGAACAAAAACTGGGCCGCTGACGTAGACGGTATTCTTGAGGCGGTTACATCAGACACCAAGCTTGTGTTTGTTGATAACCCGAACAATCCAACAGGTGCTTATAATACATGGTCAGAGATTGAGCGTCTGCATGCTGGTCTGCCGGAAAGTGTGGTTCTTGTCCTTGATGCTGCATATGCCGAGTGTGTAACAGCCGATGATTATAAAGCAGGAGAAAGCCTCGTTGAAAAGCATGATAACGTGATCATGACACGTACTTTCTCAAAAATGTATGCGCTCGCAGGGCTGCGTGTTGGTTGGGCATATGGTGCGCCGGGCATTATTGATGTGATCAACCGTGTGCGTATGCCGTTTAATGTGTGTGTACCGGGCCAGCCTGCTGCAATTGAAGCTGTAAAAGACGAAGCGCATCTTCAGGCATCTGTGGAATTCAATACAATGTGGCGTGATTGGCTAACAGCTGAGTTGAATGCACTTGGCCTTAAAGCTGTTGAAAGCCAAACTAATTTCGTACTTGTTGAATTCCCGGATGAAAGTAAAAGCGCGCTGGCGTGTAATGAATTCCTGACAAAGCGTGGTTATCTTGTTCGTGCCTTGCCTCCGCTTCCAAACCACCTACGTATCTCTATTGGTTCGGAAGAACAGAACAAGGGCGTTATTGCGCTGATTAAAGAGTTTCTTGGATAAATAATGACCGCTACAGACAGTATATTTAACCGCATCACCATTGTTGGTGCGGGCCTTATTGGTTCATCTGTTGCCCGGGCTGTTCGCAAATATGAAGTTTGTGAAACACTGGCGCTCGTGGATGCAAATGAAGCCATTATTTCAGAAGCAAGGGACCTGGAACTTGCTGACGAATATTATACTGACGTAGCAAAGTCCGTTGATAACTCTGATCTTATTATGCTTGCAGTACCAGTTGGAGCAATGGCTTCTGTTGGTGCTGCTATTGCAGGCAACCTGAAAGCTGGCGCTATCATCAGTGATGTAGGCTCAGTAAAAGAAAGTGTTTTCAAGGCGCTTGATCCGCTTCTCCCTGAAGGTGTGCATCTTATCCCTGGTCACCCGGTTGCGGGTACAGAACAATCTGGTCCAAGCGCTGGTTTTGCAACTCTCTTTGATGATCGCTGGTGTATTATCACACCGCCTGAAGGTGCTGATGAAGCTGCGCTGGAAAAGCTCTCAGCGCTATGGAAAGCGTTTGGTAGCCGCGTAGAAATTATGACACCACAGCACCATGACTTGGTGCTTGCAATCACATCCCACGTACCGCACCTGATCGCCTATAATATTGTAGGTACTGCGTCAGATCTGGAAGAAGTAACCCGTTCAGAAGTGATTAAATACTCCGCAGGTGGTTTCCGGGATTTCACACGTATTGCGGCGTCTGACCCCACTATGTGGCGAGATGTATTCTTGAATAATAAGGATGCAGTCCTGGAGATGCTTGGCCGTTTCTCGGAAGACTTAACGGCTTTACAGCGTGCAATTCGCTGGGGTGACGGCGATGCGCTCTTCGATCTCTTCACCCGTACACGTGGTATCCGCCGTCGTATTATTGATGCTGGCCAAGATGATGCTGCGGCTGACTTTGGCCGGACGCACGAAGATTAATCTAGAACAGGTTTTAGCTGTCCGGCCGCATCTGTGCCGCTCGAATATCTACCATTTTGTAGCATGATGTTTAGTGCGCCGGAAGATGGGATGATAGCTGGGTTAATACCTGTTGTTCGAAGCAGCTTTTGGATATTTTCACCCCCATTTACAGTCATGCTGGCGCTGCCAAGCGGTTTAAGGTTTTCATCCAGTGTTGCACTCAGGTTGCCTCTAACACGACCACCCTGTGAGCGAATATCAATGATACTGAATTCCATAAGTCCACCTTCATCACGCCAGTTTTCTAGTTCCCTTTTGTTCCAGTCATGAATAATAGGGCCAGAGATACCACCGGTAGCTTCCAAGGAAGTTATGTCTGTACTGGCAACAAGTTTTACATCTAGGTATCGTTCACCATAAAGGCCTTCTTTTGCCTGTTTATCTGTATCACCAAAACGCAAGAAAAGTTGAAGGCTGGTCAGTTGTGGGGGAACAGTTCCGAAGAAACGGTCTATGTTGAGATCGTTTGTTAATAGGCTGTCGATTGCAATAACGCGTTGACCGTCTTCATAGAGTTTGTAGCTCGCATTCAAAGCGCCATCGCGCATTGCTAGAGTATTGTCTGCGAATTTGGCCTCTAGTCCAGAAATTTGCGCTACCCAGTGATTTGCTGTCCACAGATGTGTGGTTAGAACCATTTGATCTGTATGGATATCGAGGCCACGACTACGAGTGCGAAGATCAAAGTCTTCAATTTCAACAGCGATACGGTATGGGAAACCACTGTGACTGATATTGCCGTGCTCTATCTGGATGCCTTGGTCACGCCAGGAACTAAGAAGAGCCACTGTATCCTTCTCTGCCTGAAAAGCAGCGGTGAACCAAAGGCCGCTATATACCAAAATGGCAACAAACATAACAGCGATAGCAAGGCGCAATTGCTTTACCAAGGGTACTCTCCAGACGTTGACTTATAGGTTTAATCCTTCACGCACCAGCGTGATGAGGTATTTATTATATTCTTTTGCCAGTTTTAGCACGGGTAATTTTGTGGGTACCGAAACAGCAGTGATACTTGTATTTGGCAAATGCTTTCGAAACAAAATCAAACTACGCTGGATGTGATAATCTGAGGTTACGAGCAGAATAGTTTGAAAGCTGTTCTTATGTACCCAATCAGCTGATTCTTGGGCATTGCCAATGGTGCTGTCAGCTGCATAACCTAAATCAATACAACAAGCAAAAAGGTCTGGATTAGCTCCTGTCCGGACTGCCAGCTCGCTAGGGCGTACATCTTCATGGACGCCTGATATAAGCATGCGGCCTGCAACCTTGTTTTCCAGAAGAGTAATACCTGTTTCGAGCCGGTTAGGTCCGCCGGTTAAGACAATAACAGCGTCTGACTTACTGGCTGTTGTATCTGTTTTGGCTGCATAGGGTAGGCGTATCCAAAATAAAGCGAAGCCAATACCCCATGCAATTATGAGATAGCCAATCAGCTTTAGAAGAAAGCGGTGTATGCTAAAGCTCGAGCTTTTCAAAACCAGTCCTACATCAATTCCAGTAGTGCTTTACGTACAGTGATACGGGCAGTGAGCATAGTAATAATTGCGGCAGCAATGGGGAGAATGAAAAGCCATGAAAGATAGCTTAAATCTGGCAAGCTTGCGCTAATCAAGCCTTGTCCAAGGCGTTCTGCCATGCGTGATAACACCCATAGCGTGGTAGCCGCGAGAATAACGCCGAGCAGTCCCCCTTTGAGGCCGTGAATTAAATATCGGGCATCAAAAGCCTTAGCGATCATTTTATCCTCAGCACCCATCAGGTGCATAATCTCAATGCTTTCGTGATGGGTCGCAAGACCTGCACGGCACCCAAATATAACGATAGCAACAGTGGACATCACTACCATAAAGACGACAGACCATAAGAGAATTTGAATAATAGCGGCGAGCTCAAGAATTTGAGTCATCCATGCTTGATGATCATCAAGCTGAGTACCGGGTGCTGCGGCTCTCAATCGTTCTGAAAGTGCTTTGGTATCCGGTCTGTCTGCACTTTCGTCCAGTTTAACATCAATCAACGTAGGGATTGGTAGGTTATTATCAATTGGCATTTCGCCCAACCATGGAGACAGAAGGGCTATAATTTCTGAATCTGCAAGAACTTCAGCTTTTTCAACACCAGGCGTGGCATTCAGAAGGCGAAGAGCCGCCTGTGTCTGGTTTTCCCGTTCTATTGCATCTTTTACAACAATCTGGACAGATAGATTTGCGGTAAGATGATTGCTCCATCTCTCAAGCCCTTGCCCAATAGCAAAAGCACCTGCGAGAGAAAGTGTACACAAAAACAGCATTACACCAATTACCCAGGGAAGGAGGCCTTCACGTAAACTGCTTTCAGGCAGAAACTGTAATGTTTTGCCCCACATGGCTATTTCCTTGGGTCCATAGGTTTACCGCCCGGAGTGTATGAAATTTGGCCTTTATCAAGACGAAGAACTGGTGCACCAACACGCTTTACGAGCCCTTCATCATGAGTAGCGACAATGGTTGTTGTACCCTCTTTATTAAGGGCCACGAAAAGCTGCATCAAACGGCGTGACATCTCCGCATCAACGTTACCCGTCGGTTCGTCAGCTACCAAAAGGTCTGGTTTATTGATAATAGAGCGAGCAATGGCAACTCGCTGTTTTTCGCCGCCTGACAGTGTTGCAGGTTTCGCGTGCATACGGTCGCCCAAACCTACCCAGGAGAGAAGTTCCTCAACATGATCCGCCACCTGTATTTTCTTCGCACCCTGAATCCTTAAGGGTAGAGCAACATTTTCAAAAGCAGTCATGTGTTCAAACAGGCGATAATCCTGAAAGACGACACCAATACGGCGTCTGATACGTGGCAGCGCATCCCTTTCCAGGGTTGATAAATCTTTCCCAAAAAAATTCACAAGGCCGCGGGATGGGCGGTGGGCTAAATAGAGAAGTTTCAAGAGGGTTGTTTTGCCGGCGCCTGAAGGGCCTACCAAAAAATGAAAGCTGCCGCGATCAAGCGAAAAACTGACATCGGTCAGTACTTCAGCGCCCATGCCGTAGCGCATGCCTACATTTTCGAAGCTTATCATAAGCCCTCCCAATCAAAACAAGCGTAGAATTGCATACGCTAATTCAAGCAGCAAGTATAGGATTCACATATAGCTACTTGTATTTTCTATGGGCATTCCTATAGATTGGAAATAGATACTATATTGAAGTACACTTTCTGTGTGCGTTATGGGGTTCTCGATATAAGGCAACGGTTTAGGCAGTTTTATGATCCTTGTTTGTCCGTCATGTGACGCAAAATTCAATATTCCTGCCGGCGCAATATCCGGTGAAGGGCGTAAGGTTCGGTGCGCGCGCTGCCAGCATTCATGGCATGCAACGTCAACTGATTTGCGTGATCCTGCGCCGACACCGCCGCCAGCTGCGGTGCAAGCAGCCCCAATTCAGCAGCCTGCTGTTCAGCCTCAACCGCAAATGCCGCAACAACGGGTAGCAGAAACGCCCGTTAATTTTGACGGAGAACTAGATGCAAACACTGCTGCACAAACTGCGGCACTTAGGCAATCTGTGCGTGAAGAAGTAGTAGCCCCGCCTTCAGTAGAACCTGAGCCGGAAGATGATCCTTTTGCAGATAATGTAGCTCCAGCTTCTGATTTTGATGATGATTTAGCTGAAGCAGCCGAGGAGAGTGATGATTTTGGAGCTTCTCTGCGAGAGAAATACGGATCTGAATTCTTAGATGATGAAGATGACGACGATGATTTCATTACGCGCCGCCGCGCTGAACAGCGTAAACAGAATGAGCGTGATTTAGTTGCCCGTGAACGCCGTTTGATGAGGGTTGGGTGGTTTAGTCTGGTACTCTTTATTGCGGCTTCAATTTATCTGGTGTTTTTTGATCGCACCTTAATGCGTGCGTATTTGCCAAATGCAGCGGCATTTTTTGATCAAGCTGGTGAAAGTGTATCAGAAGTAGAGGTAATGAGACAAGCGGCAGAAGCGGAAGGTGGAACGCTAACACCATCTAATGCTGAAGCGATTGAGGTAGTAAATGCAGTCCTCTACAACAGTAGTACTGGCGTAGAAATACGTAATGGTGAACAAGCACTGATACTCAGGGGATATGTGGAAAACCTTGGTACTACTGGCGCTAAAGTACCTCAAGTTCTGGCACAGATTTTTAACGCTAATGGTCAGGTAATTGATAGTTGGGTGTTTGATCCACCGGGGCTTTTAATCCGTCGTGGTGGTAAGCTTGATTTTGAACAGGTTCGTGTGCCGATACCTGTTGGTATCGCAAATGTGCAGGTTTCTGTAATAAAAGACTCGCGCTCTTCCACCGAAGGCGCTTACCCACAATAGTAGAATAATCCTCAATTTACTTGAATTTACTATGCTATTGCGTTTGATATAGCGCGTTATAGTTGAAAGTTAATAGTTATAGTTAACTATTCGTGTAAAATTACTGGACGTATGTTAAAATTATAGTCAAATTTTCTACAGTTTAGAGTGCTAAAGCTCATTCAATCACAGAAAAAACATGATTTTCATGTTTTCTTGGAATGAGGGATTTTATTAAGTCTTTTAACTGCCCTCCAGAATAGAGGGTTTATATCAGAGGAAGTCTGATGGCACGTATTTTAATAGTGGAAGATGAAGAGGCCGTTCGAGAGTTTGTCTCGCGGGTTCTTACCATGCACGGTCACAGCGTGCTGATTGCTACTGATGGCGCAGCCGCGGTAGAGCTTATGACCAATCATCATTTTGATCTACTCCTCAGCGATATTGCTATGCCCATGATGGATGGTATTTCTCTTGCACTTAAAGTGCGTTCGGAGCGGCCACATATCCCAATTCTATTAATGACGGGCTTTGCGGATGAACGGCAACGTGCACATAACTTATCGTTGCTTATTGAAGGGCTTCTTACAAAACCCTTCAATATGGAACAACTTCTATCGGAGGTGAATAAAGCTCTCTCGAAGTTTGAAGTTGAAGATTATGCCTCTGTTGAGAGCCAATCCGGTACGGTATCTAGCGCTATTAGCTCTTCAACTGATTGACGTTTGCGGATTACTGCGTACTTCTCACCCTTGACTAAAACTTCCGGTACTAGTGGCCGTGTGTTGTATGTGCTTGCCATTACGGCACCGTATGCACCTGCTGATTTAATAGCAACAAGGTCGCCTGGCTGAAACTCAGGCAAGTTCCGGTCCTTTGCAAATACATCGCTGCTTTCGCAAACTGGCCCAACAATGTCTACAGGGTTATCAGTTGATATATCTGAAGATTTTACGGAAATAATCTCATGGTGCGCATCATACATTGCCGGGCGTGCCAGATCATTCATCGCTGCATCTACGATATAGAATTTTTTTGTGTCGCTGGTTTTTTCATACAGCATTTCTGTGATCAGAAGGCCAGCATTCCCTGCGATCATACGTCCGGGCTCAAAAATAACGCTACAATCGAGATCACCAAGGACTTCAGTTACCATGCGGCCGTAAGCACCAGGAGAAGGTGGAGCTTCAACTCCGGCCTGATAAGGAATGCCTAGGCCACCACCGAGATCAATATGCTTAATAGCATGTCCTTGTGAACGTAGCTTTTCTACAAGTTCTACCACTTTGGCAAATGCCAGTTTGAAAGGCTCCAAATCCGTAAGCTGTGAGCCAATATGTACATCAACACCAACGGCTTTCAGATTGTTGAGTCCCCCGATACGGCGATACACATTTTCCGCGCGGCTCCATGGGATACCGAACTTATTTTCAGATTTCCCTGTGGAGATTTTAGCATGGGTTTTAGCATCCACATCTGGATTAACCCTTACAGAGACAGGGGCGATCATGCCCAGTTCAGCAGCTACTGTATCGAGCGTTTCAAATTCAGCTTCGCTTTCCACGTTGAACTGCTTGATGCCTGCCTTAAGTGCGGCTTTCATTTCTGAACGTGTTTTACCAACGCCCGAGAAAACAATCTTGTTTGCTGGAATGCCTGCTTGCAACGCACGAAGAAGTTCACCTTCGCTTACCACATCGGCACCAGCGCCAGCTTTCGCGAGAGTGGTTAGTACGGCTTGGTTGCTATTGGCTTTAACTGCGTAACAAACAAGAGTATCAAGCCCCTCAAATGCTTCTGAGAAAACTCGAAAATGGCGTTCAAGTGTTGCGGAAGAATATACGTAGAAAGGCGTGCCTACTTCTTCAGCTATTTTGCTGATAGCAACACTTTCAGCGAACAGTTCGCCATTTTGATATTGAAAATGATCCATATTAGTTCACCGATACAGAATTTGTTTTTGGTTTAGGCGGGTTTACATCGCCTTTTTTACCACATGCGGTTACACCTATTGCCGCGGCAATAATGAAAGCAAATGTCAGTGTTTTTTTCATGATTAGTTACTTTCTTTAAGCGCTTCACGCGCAGCCTTAACAGCATTCTTTACGTTTTCAGGGGATGTTCCCCCGAATGACGTGCGACTGTTTACTGAAGCTTCGACAGAAAGGACATCATAGATGCTTTCTGTAATTCGCGGTTCTACAGCCTGCATGGCATCAAGAGGCAAATCAGAAAGATACACATTTCTGGTTTCAGCTTCTTTCACAATTGCGCCAGTAACGTGATGTGCGTCTCTAAATGGCAGGCCCAGTACTCTCACGAGCCAATCAGCAATGTCTGTTGCCGTTGAGAAGCCTTGCCCTGCGGCATAATGCATTACTTTGGTATTTGGTTTCAGGTCTTCCATCATGCCTGTCATGGCGGCTAGGCAAAGCGCAAAATCATCTACTGCTTTAAAGACAGGTTCTTTGTCTTCCTGCATATCCTTGGAATAGGCGAGGGGGAGACCCTTCATCACTACCATTAAACCGTTTTGTGCGCCCATAATGCGACCCACTTTTGCGCGGATCAATTCCGCAGCATCTGGATTTCGTTTTTGCGGCATAATTGAAGAGCCTGTTGAGAAACCATCAGATAGCTCTAGGAAGTTAAAGGCAGATGTTGCCCACAGTACTATTTCGTCTGCGAAACGAGATAGATGAACAGCGCCAATTGACATGGCGGATAAAAGTTCAATTGCAAAATCCCGAGCGGAAACCGCGTCGAGTGAATTAGCCATTGGGCGGTCAAAACCTAGCGCGTTTGATGTCATATGGCGATCTAGCGGGAAGCTGGTACCAGCAAGAGCGGCAGCACCTAATGGGTTCTCATTAAGTCGCTTGCGGCAGTCCTGTAGGCGTGAGCGGTCACGGCTGAACATTTCATAATATGCCATTAGGTGGTGGCCTAGGGTTACCGGCTGAGCAGTTTGCAGATGTGTAAACCCAGGCATTACAGCATCTGCATACTTTTCTGCCTGATCAAGAGTTGCGTTAATCAATGCAGTATAAGCAGTGTCCAACTCATCAATCGCTTTACGGGACCAAAGGCGGAAATCTGTTGCTACTTGGTCATTCCTCGAACGGCCTGTGTGAAGGCGTGCACCTGCATCACCCACGAGCTCGCGGAGACGGCTTTCCACATGCATGTGAATATCTTCGAGAGCAGGGTCAAATATCATTTGTCCTGCTTCAATTTCGCGTTCAACCTGATCAAGGCCCTTGTGGATAGCATCCCGGTCTTCTGCCGTGATAATGCCTTGTTTGGCAAGCATATCAGAATGAGCTTTTGAGCCTGCGATATCTTCTCGGTACAATCGTCGGTCAAAACTGATGGATTCGTTGATTTCCTGCATAATTGCTGATGGCCCGCCACCAAAGCGACCACCCCACATGCTTTGGCCATCGCCAGATGTGTGCTTTTTCTGCTCCATCGCAGAGTTTTGATCGTTTGTATCCTTGCCTTTCACGGCAGTATCCTTATTTTCTTCGCTACTCAGTTACCATTCTGATCGGAGATAAGAATGTCCAAGAAGGCCATTATTTTACCAGTTATTCTGATAACCCTTCTGGGCGTGGCAGCTTATAGCCTGTTCCGTGCCCCTGCAACGCCGGATGGTAATATAAATTCTTATTTGAAAGGTGAAATGGCCAAGCTTTCCTTGCCTGAGGAACCGCAAACCTTATCGAGCCATATTATTATGCGCGCGGATGGTTCGCCGGTTGCTTTAAAAGAGCTTAAAGGTAAAGCGATGCTTATCAATCTTTGGGCCCCTTGGTGTGCACCTTGCCGGGCTGAGATGAAAGAGCTGGCGCATCTAGAGAAAATACTGGGTGATGAACAGTTTGAGGTGGTGGCAATTAATGCCAACCGGGGCGGTATTGCGGAAGCCGAAGAGACCCTGAAAGAATGGGGTGTTGAAGGTTTGAATCTGTATGCGGACCCAACCATGAAAACCATGTTTGATCTGGCAGAAGGTGCCTTGCCAACAAGTTTCGTTGTAGACAAGGCAGGTAATATCAGAGCTTTTTATCTTGGGCCGCTTAAGTGGGACGCACCAGAAGCGCTTCAGCTATTTACTGCTCTAAAAGAAGGTAAACTTTAATTACTCAGTTCTTGGCTCAGTATAGTCCATGCTGAGCGAGGCTTTACCGTCATTGTCTATATGTACGATATAAACTCGATCATATTGCTTTTCATTGAGCATGGGCAGTTTCTCGCCGATCAAGAGCGATGCTAAATAGGGTGTTGTGTTACTATGACCAACAACCAGATATGTACCTTCAAGGTTTTTTAGTTCTACTGCAAAATCCTTCAGCTTTCGCGGATCATATTTCGTAATGTCGAGCTTGTGCTGCTTTGCTGTTGGTTCAGCTGTTTGCAGTGTGCGCGTATAATCTGTTGAGTAAACTGCATTTAGCTTTTTGCCTTTTAGTTTTTCAGCGATAGCTTTAGCGCGTTTAACACCGGCTTCTGTAAGTGGTGGGTTATGGTCTGCTTGTTTTTCAGCGTGCCGCACCAGATAAAAAGTGCTGTCAAAAGCTGCAGCAGACATAGTTGCCGCAAAAGTTACAGCTACTGAAAGGCATAGTGTTTTAAGTTTCATAGTAACTCCCTCCGTGAAGTTACTATGTACAGGCTTTGATCATATTTATAAATTAAGCAAAAGTTTAGTTCGAGTTTAGTCCTCGATTTCGCTGTTCCATTGATGCGCTGAAGTGCTGGGTCATTGCTGCACTAATATGGGGAGGTGCTTTGGCGAGTGATCCGGCATTATATGGTGGAGCCGGGTCATACTCGGTTGATAGCTGTATCATTTGAGCAGCGTCAGGTCCCATGATTTCACCAACCATGTAAAGAGCCATATCAATACCAGCTGATACACCTGCGGCGGTAATAATCTTGCCTTCCTGTACCCAGCGTTCCGCCTGATATGAGGCACCAAACTGTTCTAGGTGTTTAGCTGCCGCCCAGTGGGTGGTTGCATTCAAGCCGTTAAGCAAACTTGCTGCGCCAAGGATGATAGAGCCCGTGCAAACACTTGTTGTGAAACGGGTTGTTTCATGAATTTTCCTTATCCAGGCAAGGGTTTCACTATCACGGGCTGCCGCTGCCTCACCTGGTCCTCCGGGCACTACAAGAATATCAGCCTGTTCTATTTCATCAAAACTTGCTGTTGCTTGTATGTTCAAAAAGCCGGTTTCCGAGGAAATAATCTCTTTCTTTTTTGCAACAAATTGAAGGTCTACCATCGGGCCATGTGCCAGCATTTCATAGGGGCCAATGGCATCAAGCGCTGTGAAGTTCGGATAGAGCAAAATCGCTATTTTCATGAGGAGATACTTTCCTGTTGAAGTTTGAACTGGGCACTATAATCCTTTGGATGAAGGCCATAGATGCGTTCGAAAGATCGGGAAAATTGTTCGCCAGAGGAAAAGCCGGAAACAGTAGCGATGCTTTGTAGGCTCGCCTTTTGGTTTTCCTCAAGCACGATACGGCTATATTCGAGGCGAGATTTTTCCACAAATTTTGCAGGCGTTTCGCCAATTTGCTGCTTGAATAAACGGCTGAAGTTTCTCGTGCTCATGCCGGCATGTTCAGCCAAAGCATCAACGCCAAGTTCTGTCTGAAGTTCAGAAAGTATTTTATGTACGACGGACTGAATGCGTTTGCTTTGCGGCTTATACTGCATCTTCATTGGCCAGCTGAATTGGCTTTGATTACCGTTTCGCTTAAGGTGCATTACTAAACGTCGTGCGGTGGCTAAGGCAATTTCATAACCAAGGTCTTTTTCAATGATAGCAAGTGCCATATCAATGCCCGCAGTAACGCCTGCGGAGGTAATGACATTCCCATCAAACATATAAAGTGCATCTGGGTTTACGTTTACTTCGGGATAGTGATCTCTGAGATAATCGCAGGTGATCCAGTGCGAGCAGGCAGTTTTACCGTTTAGAAGCCCAGCTTCACCAAGAAGGATAGAACCAGAGCAAACAGACATAACTCGCTGCTTATGCCGGCACATAGAGAGCCATTCAATAAGAGTTGCGTTTTCGAGGGCGGTGAATACACCATTCCCACCTGGAACAAGGATAGTGTCAAACGCATCAGGTGACTGATTAGCGATCGTTTTGGAAGTGTGTAGCTTAAGGCCTGAGAGGCAAGTAACGGTTTCCTCGGCTGCGCTAACGAACTCATATTTGTAAAACTGGTCATCAGAAGGATGCGTTTGTTCGCGATGCCAGTAATAGTTGGCAACCATAAATGCATCTGTTGGTCCCACAACATCCAGTGGCATCAGGTTTTCAAATAGAATAACAGCGATGGTATGTGGTTGACGCATTGTGGCTCTGACCTCTTAATTTCATTGAGGTCAGAGTATATCTATTTATTTGTGTCCCAAAGGACATAAAATCGCAAATTCAGCCAAGTTGAGTTGCATTAGCCGAGATTTCATCTTGTGCAACAACTTGAGTTTCCATGGCTGCATCTTCCTGCCACTGTAATACAAGTGGATGATTGAGAATACTATCTACATAAGCCTGAGAGATTGGACTTAATTGAATACCATATGTTCGGAAGCGGCTAGCAACAGGAGCATACATCATATCCGCTGCTCCAAATTCCCCGAATAAAAATGCACCTGCTTGACCAAAACCTTCCCGGCATTCTTGCCAGATTTGGTCAATACGGTTCACGTCTCTCTGTACAGCTTCAGAAAGTGTCAGATCCTTCCAGCTACCTCGGAAGTTCATCGGGGCGGCTCCGCGTAAAGCCATAAATCCTGAATGCATTTCTGCACATATACTACGCGCTCTAGCATATGCCGCTTTGCCAGTAGGCCACCAATTTTTCTCAGGTGTTAGGTGCGCGCAATAGTCGATGATCGCCAGTGAATCCCATACCTGAATATCTCCGTCCTGTAGAGCGGGTACGCATTTCGTGGGGCTGAAGGCTTCGATTTCGCGGTAGAACTCTTCTGTATCCAGCGCTAGCTTTGTTTCGCGGAAAGGAAGGCCCGTGTGTGCTACGGCTAACCAACCTCTTAGGGACCAGCTGCTGTAAGTTTTAGTGCCAATTACGATATGTAAACTCATGCTGATCCCCTCTGTTTGATATGCTGGTATTTGTATCACCACGTTTAACATCACCGAAGTGAATGTTTCTTTTGTTGAAGGTTACAAATTATTCTTGCAATTAATAATGATTATTAATAACGTTTTCTTGTGATAATGAAAAGCAAGGTACCACTTATGCCTAACCCTCAAAAATGTGTTTGTAATCAGGTAACCAAATCTCGCCCATTGTTCGGGAAAGTCGCTCGAATAACCGTGGTAGGAAAAGGAGATGCGTGTGCATCTAGAATAATCGATTCCGTCTTCAACACCATTGAACGCTTTGATGAAATTACCAGTCAAACCCATTTGAGGCATAGATTTTTGGAAATATCTCATGCATCGCTTGATGAATATGTTCCGGTACCTTCTTTGCTTTGGCATGTGCTTCAGGTAGCCAATGATATTTCTTACCGTACAGACGGGATATTTGATGTGGCTGCTGCGGGTACTGACGGGGTGGCAGAATGGACAGATATAGATCTATCAGAGCACGGACAGATAAGGCTTCGTAGGCCGCTCAGTATATCATTGGATGGCATTCGCAAAGGGTTTGCCGTTGATCTGGCCATACAAGCTCTTTTAGAACTGGGCGCGAATGCTGGGTTGGTTGATATAGGTGGCTGTATCAGGACACTTGGTTCACGTGAATGGCGAGTGGAATTTAATCCTGAAGTACGAACTGGATATCAGCAATCCAGTGTGATTCCTGTTTCTCTAAATAAAGCTGCACTTGTTGGGTTGGGGGCGTATTTCGGAGGCTCGAAGCTTTATGATTACAGCCGAAGGGAACTTCGTAGTTCTGGTGAGTGGTTGGATGCGAGCTTGCTGGTAAGAGCGCGTTCTTGTGCTGTTGCGGATGCTCTTACGAAAGTGGCCGCCCTTCAGCCTCATGAAAGTGAAAAGATGCTTGCTCAGTTTGGTGCAAAGGCGGTGAAACTCTCAGCCGCTGGTGTCTCTCAATTAGCCACATAAAGAAAAAGCCTCCTGCATGATACGCGGAGGCTTTTAGAATTCTGTATATCTCGAAAACTTAGAGAGTTTTCTTCCGCTTGCGGCGTGTTGCAGCGTAAAGCATTGCAGGAAGCAGTAGCAGTAAACCTTCTGGCTCAGGCACTGCAGCAGGTGTCACATTAAGAGCGACGACAAACCCTGTTGATGCTGAGTTCGCTTGTCCAAAAGTACCAAAATCAAATACACCGTTGATAATCCCTGATCCTGTATCAATGTTTACTTGAAATGCAGTCGTTACAACATTCAATAGTAACTGATACGTTCCGGCAGTTTGGATGAAATCACCAGCTCCGCCAGTGCTTAAAACGAAATTACTACCAGCAGTTCCTGCAGTATTAACAATGTTTGTTAAGGCGCCTGTATCTGCATTACGAATAAGCCATGAATAAGAAACTGTAGTTGCTGGTGTAATGCTACAAACAGAATATGAATCACTATTCGTTGATGCGACAAATTGTGAATTACATGCATCAAGGGTTACATCACTCCCGAGTGCAACTGGAGCATAATTGCCAACATCTGCTTCAAATCTGCCCAGTATTGAGGTTTGTGCTGATGCATTTGTAGAAAAAGCTAGCATTGATGCAGCTATACTAAAACCAGCAGCTAAAGAACGTAGCGCTTTCATGATGTTCCCCATCAGTATATAAAATTTTTGTAAAACTCTTGATACTTCACTTGTTTCTTTATTACATTTCACAGAGAAATACCAGTAAAAATAGTGTTCTGATTTTAGCTATAAAGTAAATGCGATCTTAATGTTAAAACAGCTTTTAGGTATCAGGCTTCTAAATGTCCGTGGGGGGATTAAGTCTTTGTTTAGAAATAATTTATTAACCATGTTTGCTGGGGCTGTTTTGCTGGCGTCTTGCGGTTCATCTGATGAAACTACCAGCGGCTCATCATCCACGATTGATCCAAAAGCTTATGATCTAGCTGCTATAGAACAGGTTGTTGAAGATGGTGATTTGTTGAAGGCTATAGAAATCCTTAAGGCTAGATCTCAATTGGGCTTAACCTCTTCAGCAGAACTTATGATGTTGGCTGATCTTTATCTTGGGGCTGGTCAGGGCGTTGCTGCATCTGTTGCTGTAGAAGATGCCAGAAAGCGTGGTCTTTCTGGTCGTGAAACAGCTCTAACAATGGCGAAAGCATTAATGCTAAGCAGTGAATTAGGTAAAGCCGAGCGAGAGTTGGCGCTGGTTTCGTTACAGGGAGAAACTGGATTTGAAGCTATTCTTCTGAAGGGCGATATTGCTCAGAAACGTGAGCGCTTTGATGAAGCACGGAATTTATTCTCTGTTGCGTCTGAAATAAAACCAGCGAGTAACCTTCCAGATAAAGCGCTTGCCTTTATGGAGTTGGAGCTTGGCAATTTAGAACTTGCCGAAAAGTATGCGCTAAGCGCTACGGAAAAAGCACCGGAAGATTTAACAGCTCAATATCTTTTAGGTGCTATAAAACGGTATCAGGGTGATGCTGATGAGGCTGAACAAATTTTTAACTCAATTTTGGAGCAGGAACCCGAATATAATATAGCTCTTGTGGAATTGGCAGGGGTTTATCTTGATAAAGGAAACTACGAGGAAGTAGAAAAGCTTCTTGATGTTATCCTTCAGGTGCTTCCAAACAACTCAGTGGCGCTTTATTATTCAGCGGCCCTCGCCGCTCATGATGAAGAGTTTGAAGAAGCAGCAAAAATCCTTATCAGGCTTGAAGAACTTCGGAAAACATATGTGCCGGCACGGCGGCTTTATGGCTATGTGCTCTATAAAGTTGGTAAATTTGATGTAGCTAATTCAATCTTGCGTAATATTCTTACTATTATACCAGAAGATGATTTTTCACGTAGAGCCTATGCTGATAGCCTGATTAAAGCAGGCAGAAATGCTGAAGCTGTTAAGGTGCTGGATTATTTCCTCGAAAAGGATAGTACTGACCCTGCGGCTACGATGCAAAAGGCTGTGGCATTGGCGGGTTCTGGTAAAACCGAGGAAGCGGCAGAATATTTTGCTCGTACTGCTGATACAATCAGCCCTAAAACAGATGAAGAAAAAAGTGTTTACAGCAATATGGTTGAAAATCAGGCTATTGCTGAATTTATTTCTGGCAATGGTGATAAAGCCATTAGCTTACTTCAAAGCCTTGCTGAAAATAAATATGCAGGCAGTGAACAGTTACTGACACTTGCAAATATGCAGATGGAAACTGGTGCGCTTACGGATGCGTCAAGCACTTTAGAGCTTCTAAAAGAACGTGATCCTGAAAATATTGTTATTCACAATCTTGCCGGCACACTTGAACATAGGCGCGGTAATTATGAACAGGCCGTGGTGAAATACTCTGAAGCACTTGCTATAAATCCACACTACGATTCAGCAATTAAAAACCGTGCAGCGGCATATATGAGGATGAAAAAGTATGTTGAAGCAAATACCGACCTGAAAGATTTAGTCATCCGTGCTGATGGTGATCCTCAGGTGCAAGGTATGTTGGGTGAAAGTTATCTGGAGCTTCAACAATATCGAGAAGCTATCAGGGCATTGGACAGGGCTGTGGAAATGCTGCCACAATCTGCTCGTTATGCTTTACTGCTCACTAGAGCATATGCAGGCAATAGGCAGCTTGATGAAGCCATAAAACAGGCTGAGGCAACAATGCGTATTGTCAAAGGTGATGCTGAAGCCGAGACATATCTCAGGAAAATGATCATCGGTTTTAAAGATCGAAAAGAGCTCGGCGAATAAAAGAAAAGCCCCGTATAATACAGGGCTTCTTGTTTCAGTATAACGGATGCTTTGTTTTACCGTGTTGGAACTGGTTCGCCTTCTACCCGGTAATCATAAAATCCGCGTTTGGTTTTACGGCCTAGCCAGCCGGCTTCCACATATTTCACCAGCAGCGGGCAAGGGCGGTATTTACTATCACCAAGACCTTCATAGAGTACCTGCATGATGGATAGGCAGGTGTCTAAGCCAATGAAGTCCGCAAGCTGTAGCGGGCCCATTGGATGGTTCGCGCCAAGCCGCATGGCTTTATCAATGCAATCAACTGAACCAACACCTTCATAGAGTGTGTAGATCGCTTCATTGATCATCGGCATTAAAATACGGTTCACAATAAAGGCTGGGAAATCTTCTGATACGGCAGTTACTTTGCCAAGGTTATCTGTAAACTGTGTAAACCGTTCCTGTGTTTCCTTGGATGTCGCGATGCCAGGGATCAGTTCAACCAATTTCATCACTGGTACTGGGTTCATGAAGTGAACCCCCATAAACTGTTCAGGGCGGTCTGTGCTGGCTGCTAGACGCGTGATGGAAATCGAGGATGTGTTAGAAGCCAGAAGAGCAGATGATTTCAGGTGCGGGCAGAGCTCTTTGAAGATGCTTGTTTTAATCTGCTCGTTCTCTGTCGCTGCTTCAATGACCAAGTCACAGTTTTTATGTGCAGATAGATTATCTGCTAAAGTAATTCGACCAAGAGCAGCTTCCATTTCTTCTGCGGAAATAACACCTTTGCCAACCTGCCGCATCAGGTTTTGTTCAACAACACCGAGACCAGCTTGCGCCTGTTCCATGGAAACATCGCTAAGCACAACATTAAGGCCTGCAACAGCAGAAACATGAGCGATGCCATTCCCCATCTGGCCCGCGCCAACAACCCCTACAGTATCAACCATCTCTTCCCTTTCAGAACGGTATATTTTTATTCTTAGTTATTAGTATACAAAAAAGGGCGCCGAAATCGACGCCCTTTTTCTAAAAGCTCAAGTGCTTCAAGCATGCGTCTTAAAGAGCAGCTTCCAGTGCTGGAACTGCTTCGAATAGATCAGCAACAAGGCCGTAATCAGCAACCTGGAAAATAGGTGCTTCTTCGTCTTTGTTGATTGCTACAATCACTTTACTGTCTTTCATACCTGCAAGGTGCTGGATCGCGCCAGAGATACCAACAGCAATGTAAAGCTCAGGAGCAACAATCTTACCTGTTTGACCAACCTGATAATCGTTTGGTACGAAGCCGGCATCAACGGCAGCGCGAGATGCACCAACAGCTGCGCCAAGTTTGTCAGCTACTTTATCAATAATCGCGAAGTTTTCGCCTGAACCCATACCGCGACCACCGGAAATGATGATTTTCGCAGATGTAAGTTCTGGACGGTCAGATTCAGAGAGCTCTGATTTCACGAAGCTTGAAACGCCAACAGTGTCTGCGCCTTTAGCATCTTCAACGTTGGCGGAACCACCTTCAGCAGCAGCTTTATCAAACGCTGTACCGCGTACAGTGATTACTTTTACCGCATCAGCGCTCTGTACTGTCGCAATAGCGTTACCAGCATAAATTGGGCGCTTGAATGTGTCTGTGCTAACAACTTCTGTGATGTCAGAAATCTGTGCAACATCAAGAGAGGCTGCAACACGCGGCAGGAAGTTCTTACCCGTTGTTGTCGCAGGTGCGATGATTGCATCGTATCCTTCAGCGTTTGCAAGAACTACTGCTGTAAGTTCTTCTGCTAGTGGGTGAGCGTATGCATCAGCGTCAGCGACGAGAACTTTGTTTACGCCAGCAATTTTGCTTGCGGCTTCAGCAACAGCGCCGCAGCCAGAACCAGCAACAAGAAGGTCAACATCACCAAATGCCTGTGCAGCTGTTACAGCGGCTAGTGTAGCATCTTTAAGTTCTGTATTATCGTGTTCAACAAATACGAGAGCAGACATTTAGATTACTCCCTTTTCTTTAAGCTTGGAAACTAGGTCTTCAACGCTTTCAACCATGATACCAGCTTCGCGTTGTGGTGGCTCTTCTACCTTCAGAACAGTAAGGCGCGTGCCCATGTCTACACCGTAATCAGCAGGTGTTTTCATATCGATTGGCTTGCGTTTCGCTTTCATGATGTTTGGTAGAGACGCATAACGTGGCTCGTTCAAACGAAGGTCTGTTGTTACAACAGCAGGAAGGTTCAGCTTCACTGTTTCCAAACCACCGTCGATTTCACGAGTAACGCTTAGGCCGCCATCTTCAGGAGCAACTTCCGAAGCGAATGTACCTTGTGGCCAACCAAGAAGCTGTGCCAGCATCTGGCCAGTTTGGTTGTTGTCACCGTCAATCGCCTGCTTACCAAGAAGAACGATATCTGGGTTTTCTTCAGCAACGATTGCTTTCAGCGTTTTAGCAACAGCTAGCGGCTCAGTTTCGCCGTCATGCTCAACAAGAATACCGCGGTCAGCACCCATTGCGAGACCTGTACGAATTGTTTCCTGTGCAAGCTTAGGGCCTACAGATACAACAACGATCTCTTCTGCTTTACCAGCTTCCTTGAGGCGAATTGCTTCTTCAACAGCAATTTCGTCAAAAGGGTTCATGGACATTTTTACGTTGGCGAGCTCAACGCCAGTGTTGTCTGATTTTACGCGAACTTTCACGTTGTAATCGACTACCCGTTTGACGGGGACCATGATTTTCATGGACTAACTTCTCCCGGTTTTTGTGCAGGGCAACAAAGCCCCCATTTCCAGTTGTGTAAGGACTGGCATTTGGCAGTGCCAATCCTTGAAATTCAAGGGTACACAGCGTTAGCGCATGCGGTGGCATGAGTCAATGCAGTGCAACATATTCCGGGGAACCGTAACGGTAAGGTGACACCTCGAAAGAAGGTTTGATTACCTGTTGGCTCCCGGTACCCATAAAACATCAGCAGAGCCTTTATTATTAAGGTACCTTGATGCAACAAATAGGTGGTCAGAGAGACGATTCAAATATTTTATTGCTTCAGGATTAATAGCTGTTTCTTTTGAAGCTGTTATAGCGTGGCGTTCTGCTCGGCGACATACGGTACGAGCTTGATGAAGAAAAGCACTCGCTGAGCTACCGCCCGGCAGAATAAAGCTATTCAGCGGTGCTAGTTCGGCGTTCAGTGTGTCTATCTCTTTTTCAAGCCGTTCAACCTGCTCGCTGGTTATGCGGAGGGTCATTTCACCAGGTGTGAAATCGTCACCAGGGGTCGCAAGATCTGCGCCCAGATCAAAGAGATCGTTTTGAATTCGCGACAGCATATCATCCGCCGCTGCTTTGGTGTGCAGGCGGGCTAGGCCAATGATAGAGTTTGTTTCATCTACATCGCCGTATGCGGTAATGCGGGCATTATCTTTATCGAGCCGACTACCATCAACAAGGGATGTTTGTCCTTTGTCGCCGCCTCGAGTATAGATTTTAGTTAGTTTGACCATTGATTAGCCGGTGGCAGCAGCAAGAATCAAAAGGAAAAGTGTAGTGAACTGAAGAGTAACACGGGCGCGCATAAGTTTTTGGCCGCGGCGTTGGTTTTTCTTCTCTGTTTTTCCCATCGTCATCACGCCCATCAGCATTACGATTAACGTTGCTACGGCGCTTAGAATTGCCAATACAAAAATGGCTTTCATTGAATTTCCATTCGTAATTTATAAACCTCACATGCTCGCATAATAGTCGCCAGGAATATAAGGACAACTCTTAATCGGTGATCGCGACAGTGTGTCTCACTTATGTGATGTGGGTTTCTTACACATTGATTAGTTTTAAATCTGCACTGCCGGAGCAGGCGCAGCTTCGAACGGCACATCCGAACAAAGCATTACTGACACTGCAGGCTGGGGTGGCACAATCCCGGCAATCATCAAGTATGGTTGTGAGTGCTTTTTCCATTTCTTGAAGAGCTGCGATTTTGGCGCGCACCACATCTAGGTGTGTAAAAGCAGTTGGCCGCATGCTGGAACAATGTTCATCCTGATCAGCCATATCGAGAAGGCTTCGGATATCCTCAAGTGGAAATCCGAGATCGCGACAACGACGAATAAACAGGAGGCGCTCCATATGAGTTTCGTCATAGATTCGGTGACCACCATCGCTTCTGAAAGGGGGAGGCATGAGTTTGATACGTTCATAGTAGCGAATTGTCTCAATATTCACGTCGCTTTTCTTACTCAATTTTCCAATGGATAGCCGCATACCTATTTCCTGAAAAAAACTCTTGAATCTGTAGTTGCTACAGATTGTAGCCTTTATTTTCTTGAATGAAAACTTAAGAAAGGAATTGAAGATGACAGAAGAGCAAACATGTGAGTGTAAGTGTGGCTCAAGCTGTGAATGTACAAATTGTGACTGTAAAGCACGGGATGCTGCCCAGTGTTGTTGCAGTAGTTCCGACTAACTAAATGGAGGCCTGTTCTCTCCCATAGGCAGGCCTTCTAACATCTTTGTGGCTGGCCTTCCGCGATGTGTTCGATAAAATACCTCTATTGTAACTGAACGGGACACTGTTATGCCGCGACTCTTTAGCTTGTTTACTGCTTTACTAGTTTGGATTTCTTTTAGTGAAAGTAATGTTTTAGCCGCTCCGATTGAGCCAGGTGTGTCTCTTGAGCTTGCGAAAGAACGAAAGCAGCTTCTCTCCAATATCCACTATGATCTCACTTTTAATCTGAAGGATGATGCAGAAGCTGAAATTAACAGCCAAGCAATTATTACGTTTGCTCTTTCCAGTATTCCTGAAACGTTGCAGTTGGATTTCAAAGAGAACGGCGAAAAAATACGTCAGTTGTGGGTGAATGATACGGAAAGAAGTATCAGATTTGAAAAAGAACATTTGGTGCTAAGTGGTACATTCCTTAATGCTGGTGAAAATAGTGTTAAAATAGAGTTTTTCGCGGGGCAAAGTTCTTTAAACCGGAACGATGATTATCTTTATACACTGTTCGTGCCCGACCGTGCCAGAACTGCCTTTCCGGTGTTTGATCAACCAAACCTGAAAGCTACCTATAATCTTACCCTTACAATGCCAGAAGCCTGGCAGGCAATTGCTAATGGTGCAGTGAAACACCAATCCATAGATGCTGGCGTGAAAACCATAGCCTTTCAAACCAGTGACCGTATCAGTAGTTATCTTTTCTCCTTTGTTGCTGGCCGTTTTGATGTCGTACGCCGGGAACATAACGGTCAAATTTTCCAGATGCTGCACCGCGAAACTGATACAGAAAAATTAGAGCAAAATGTGGATGAAATTTTTGATCAGCATTATGCGGCACTTAAATGGCTTGAAGACTATACGGGTATCAAGCATCCCTTTCAGAAAATGGATTTCGCCTTAATTCCAGCCTTTCAGTATGGCGGTATGGAACACGTTGGTGCCATTCAGTACCGGGCAAGCAGTTTGTTTCTGGAGAAAGATGCATCAAAAGCTCAGGAGCTTGGGCGAGCAAATCTTATTGCACATGAAGTTGCGCATATGTGGTTTGGTAACCTCGTAACGATGGATTGGTTCAATGATGTATGGACCAAAGAAGTGTTTGCTAATTTTATGGCTGCGAAAATTGTTAACCCAAGCTTTCCTGATGTGAACCATGATCTGAATTTTCATATCAGAAATTTCCCAAGGGCTTATGCAGTAGACCGAACTGAAGGGGCAAATGCTATCCGTCAGGAACTGCCAAATTTAAATGAGGCAGGCACTTTGTATGGCAGTATTATCTACAATAAAGCGCCGATTATGATGCAGCAGCTTGAGTTGCTTTTAGGTAAGGAAGAGTTCCAAACAGGTATCCAAGAGTATTTAAATACATTTGCCGGTGCCAATGCTACATGGCCGGGGTTGATCAGCATTCTAGATCGACGTTCAGAGCACGACCTGAAAGCATGGAGTGAAGTGTGGGTTAATTCACCCAGGATGCCATATATTAATGTCTCCGGTAGTGGTTTGGAACAGTCTGACCCTATGAATAAAGGAAGAGTGTGGCCGCAGCAATTCACCGTTCGTAAATTAGATGGTGCTTCTAAAAGCCAAACAGTTAATTTCGCAGATGCAAACGTGGATGTCGTACTGGCTGAAGGTGATGTGTTGCTCTTCAACACAGACGGTAAAGGCTACGGTGTTTTCCCCGTTGATTTGGGATCGATTAGGGAGCACTGGGGGGCGTTTTCTGAATTGGAAAGAGCTAGTGTTTTCATTAGTGCATATGAACGTATGCTGGGTGGTGACAAATCTATAGCGCCATATGAATACTATAATTTCTTGTCTGAAAGGATGTTTCAGGAACCTAATCAGTTATTACAGGGTTTAGTTCTTACACAGATCGAAAATATCTTCTGGAATTTTCTGCCTGAAAAACAGCGCAACAAAACCGCAAAAGAATTGGAAGCAATGCTCTTAAAAGCAGTGCTTTCGGAAACAAATAAATCGATCCAGAAACGGTTATTTCGTAGTTTTCAAAATATTGCCATTTCACGTAAGCAGTTGAGTTATTTGTATGCTGTATGGGAAGGTACCATTGAAATTGAAGGTTTGGTCTTGTCTGAGATTGACAGAATAAGACTTGCTTCCACATTAGCGATTAAACTTCCCAAGTTTGGGCAAAAAATTATTAATCAGCAATATGCTGCAATTCAGAACCCAGATCGTCAACACAGGTTTAAATTTGTGGCAGGAGCCCTTTCACCGGATAGGAATATCAGAGAAACTTTCTTTGAATTGTTAAAGCAAGAAAAACATCGTGCAGTAGAAGCTTGGGTTTTATCTGCAATTTCTTATTTGCATCACCCTTTAAGGCGCAAACATGCTGAAAGATTTATTGAACCAAGTATTGAGCTGTTAGAAGACATTCAGAAAACTGGTGATATTTTCTTTCCAGGGCGTTGGATAGTCGCGACGTTGAATTCACACCGATCAGAAGAGGCTGTCGATATGATTGATACCTTCTTGAAAGAACATCCGAGTTATAATTACCAACTGAAGTTAAAACTTTTACAAGCAGCAGATCAGACAAAGCGGGCTCATAAATTAACAGGTGGGAAGTAATTAAAAGCCCAGCTTTGTGTATAAATCTTTTACGCTAGTACCGCCCTCGCGAATGGACTTTAGCGTCATGGATTTGTTGCGTTTAGCGAACTTTTCACCGCTTTCGTCAAGCAGCAAATCATGGTGCCAGTATTGAGGTTGCGGAAGCTTAAGAAGAGCCTGCAAAACCACATGAATGTGTGTCGCATGCCAGAGGTCTTTTCCTCTGATTACATGGGTGATGTTTTGCAAAGCATCATCCACCACAACGGAAAGGTGATAGCTCGTTGGTGTATCTTTTCTCGCTAGAATAACATCTCCCAGTAGTTCAGGGGTCGCAGCTATTTGTCTTGCGATTTGATCCCGCCAAAACATAGGTGTGTCTATTTTTTCTAGTGCGGCATCCAGATTTAACCTCCATGAATGAGATTTACCCACATCTATAAGCTGTTGCTGTTCTTCTGCGGTTAGATGTTTGCAGGTGCCGGGATAGATAATGCCTTCTGGCCCTATTTGGGGCTGAGTGTTCTGGATTTCTTTCCGGGTGCAAAAACATGGGTAGATAACCCCCATGCTTTTAAGCGTATCAAGTGCTTGCTGAAAATCAGTGAAGTGTTGACTCTGACACCGAACGGGGGCTTCCCATCTAAGGCCAAGCCACTCTAAATCCCTGTAGATATCTTCAATAAATTCAGGTTTGCAGCGGGTGGTATCAATATCCTCGATCCGGAGCAGAAAACGTCCATTATGCTTTTGCGCTTCATGAAAGGCGAGAAGCGCTGAATAGGCATGCCCCATATGTAATCCCCCCGTTGGGCTGGGGGCAAAGCGTGTGGTGAACGTATGTGATTTCTGGTCATTTTCTGTCATAGCTGCACCATAAGATATGAGAAGAAAAAGAAAATAGGAAACGCTGTTTTTGCCATCTGATTTTGGTTTGTATGCGTATTAAAAAATACAGAAAAAAGTAGCAAAGCACATAATATAGTATTTTGTCATACTGCTGTAATACTGTATCTTGATTCTACTGAGTATCGGAGTTGAGTATATGGCAGCACCGATTGTTGTATCGGTTTTGCCCGTGTCTGATTGTTCAGGGGGACCGAAAGAATGGGCATTAACTTTGTGCCAACCAGCCAGAGATCACCGGAATCCTGTCCGGCACTGGTGCTGAATGCGGATTATCGACCGCTCAGTTATTATCCGCTTAGTCTTTGGAATTGGCAATTGGCCTTAAAGGCTGTTTTCCTTGATCGTGTGAATATTGTTTCTGAATACGACAGGGAAGTACGGTCACCATCTTTTAGTATGAAACTGCCCAGTGTTATTGCGCTTAAGGAATATGTGAAACAGCCTGAATATCCTGCATTTACTCGCTTTAATTTGTTTCTTAGAGACCAATTTACATGCCAGTTCTGCGGTTCGAAAGAAGACCTTACCTTTGATCATGTGATCCCCAGAACACAAGGCGGGCGAACTAGCTGGGAAAATATCTCGGCAGCCTGCGCACCGTGTAATATGCGAAAGGGTGGAAGAACACCCCAAGAAGCAGGCATGCACATAAGGCGCTGGCCCTATAGGCCGACTGCTACTGAATTACATACTATTGGACGTTTATTCCCGCCTAACTATCTTCATGAAAGTTGGCGGGATTTTTTATATTGGGATGCAGAGCTGGAAAGTTAGAGGATTTTGATGCTTATACTCTTTTGGAAATCCAGATTGCAGCTTTACAGCCAGCTTTGATAGCTGCTGAAAGAACAGGATAACCCGGTGCTTCTTCAGCACCGTGTTCTTCCGCAATACGTTTGTGTTCCACTTCCTCAGCCTGAAAAACCTCAATCATTTCCTCAAGCTCAGGATCCGCACCATCAAGGGTATCAAGCTGGTGTTGGTAATGATCATCGATCACTTCTTCTACAGCCTGTGTGCAGGCCATAGCAGCCTTTTCACCCATCAGGGCTGTACCTGCACCTAGCGCAAAACCTGCAACATGCCAGAAAGGCGCCATGATAGTTGGGCGCACGCCGCGTTCGCGAATGAACTTGTTGAAACGCTCCAGATGCACTTCTTCTTGCTCGTACATATGCTTAAGGAGGCCTGCTTTAGGATGTTTGTCGCCCATGATAGCGCGCTGACCCGCATATATGCGCACAGCGCCGAATTCACCAGCATGGTCAACACGGATCATGCGCTTCGCTTGCTCGGATATATCCCGGTCACCCGGAAGTGGGCGTGCAGGCGTTTGCTTTTCAAGCGTTGGTTTATGAACTGGTTCTTTATCTGTCATGGCGAACGTGCTTTCAGGACCGTTTGAACTTTACTGCGCAGTAGATGGTCATACCGGTTGCGATAATTGCATTATAGCCTGCCATTGAAATGCTGAAAAGGGACCATGGTATTTCGTCGCACCGTACGACAGGGGCCGCATTAATAGCGGCGAGCGCATCTTCAATATTGCCAGATAAATCAAGCCCCGATGAACATGTGGTGAAACCTTCCCACCATTTTTGTTCAACACCTGCATGGAAAACAGCGATGGATGCATCCGCAGCAAAAAGAAGAGTTACGAGGAGTAGTACCCAACGGTTTTTATCTGTTTTGGTGAAAACAGAGGCAAGCACGAGTAGTATCATGGCCATATAGGGGTAGCGTTGCCACCAACACATTTCACATGGAGGGTACCCAGCAAACTGAAAACCATATGCGCCGGCAAGCAAGCCGAAAGCCACAAGACCGCCAAAGCGAACCGGTTGCTCTTTGATAAGTGTTTGAAGGAAGGTGTTCATATTATCCCTAAATATATTTAATCGCTACAAAGCCGAGAATGCCCAATATCATCATCGCACTTGTCACTAAACCCAAGCGTTTTTCGATAAAATCTTTGATAGGTTCCCCGAACATATAGAGAAGAGCTGCTACCAGATAGAAACGCGCACCGCGGGCTGGAATAGAAACCAACGTGAAAACTGCAGGGTTCAGCCCTACTGCTCCCGAAGCAATGGTAACCACTTTGAACGGCAGTGGTGTGAAACCAGCTACAAGCACAATCAAGATACCATATTCTTTATAGTATTCCTGAAATTCGGCAAATTTCTCACCGTACCCATAAAAATCAATGATGGGCTGACCAATCACTTCAAAAAGGAAAGCGCCAATCATATAGCCAGCAACACCACCCAGCACAGACATGATGAGGGTGATAGTGGCAAGGCGCCACGCTTTCAGCCGATTTGTCAAAATCATTGGAATTAACATGATATCAATAGGGATCGGGAAAAAGCTACTTTCCGCAAATGCCAGACCTCCAAGCCAGCGCTCGCTAGCTGGGCTTTGTGCTTTTTCTATGGTCCAGTCATATAGCTTTCTGAGCACACATTTTCTCCCCGGTGCAATGTTGCTTTCAGCCTTAGCAAAAAGCCGGGAGGGTAACAATCAGGGATATATTTATTTTAGGATATTCGCAGCTTGACGAGGCGACCTTTTTGGATATGATGCGCCGACTACCTCACCGGACAGTTGCCCCTGTGGCGGAATTGGTAGACGCGCGGGATTCAAAATCCCGTTCCCTTACGGGAGTGTCGGTTCGATTCCGACCGGGGGCACCACTTTTCTTCCAAAATCTTCATTACGACATAATCTCGACATTTGAGCTGTATGCTTTCCGCATATGCCATCAGCTTGGCTCATTACTTTATATAAATGGCAGTTCGGGAATGTTTTTATGAAAAGCTTCGTACCTCGGATAAAGATGTCCGTGTCGTTATTTTTAGTGTTTGTTGCATCATCTGTTTCATTGCAGGCAGGTGATAGAGAAGAAACTATAATAGCCAAAACGCATCAGGTTTATGGTGGGGATTATTTAACCTTAGCTCGTTCAATAAATATATTTGAGCATAAGAAACTTCTTTGGCCAGGACAAGATGCGAGTTTGGAGCGACCCGACTTTTTCCGGGAAAAGTCAGAGCTCCTTATAGATTTTGAGAAACGCAGAAAAACTATGCTTTCCTGGCGTGTTTCTCGCACCTCTGTAGATTTGGAAAGGTTTGTGTTCGACGGTGAGAAGGGGCGCCTCTACGATATTCTCAATCAGAAATATTCAGATGAAGATTGGTTGACATTTGATAGTGTTGGTGCAAGTGCAGTAAGGGCTAGTGATACGATGATTGCTCGCGTGTTGCCTAAGATTCTAACCTCTGCCGAGTACTTGGGAAACGGCTATTTTAGAGGCACATTACATGAAATGCTGAAGGTGAGATTTCTTTCTGGATTTGAGGCGATTCTCTATATCCAGCAAGATACCGGCTTTATCTCTAAAATGGAGCGAAGCCACCCGCGTGCAGGTACGCTGAGCTATGTTTTCTCAAATCATATACATGCTGATGGCATAGTGTATGCGCAGGATATGAATTTCTTTGTTGGTGATCAACCACGGCAAGTGTCACTTGACCGGAAAGTAATTTTGAACCCGCCACTAAAGGGCGCATTTAATGTGCCTGCTGGTTTCACACCTTGGGGTGAAGTGCTTGATACATCTGAATGGACAATACAGGCAGTTGCGAAAAACACATATCTGGTAGGAAAAGGCCGATCCTATACGGTTTTTGTTGATACGGGTGATGCTTATATTGCTTCGGGTGGGCAGCGGGGCTTTAAAGATACCTTAGAGAAACTCCATGAGTATAGAGGTGAAAGCAAGCCAGTTCGCTCTTTTGTTTTAACTCATCACCACAGTGAACATCTGGCTGTCCTTCCAGAGGTTGCGGAGCTTGGTGCTACGATCATTACGGCAACAGAACATTTGCCAGCCGTGAAGGATAGGGTGGGGACACAGCTCAAGGATGAGCAAGTTCAAGAAGTGGATACATTTGCTTCTTTGGCTGATGGGCAGGTGGAAATCTATGATATCTCTACTGCTCATTCGGAGCATAATTTAGTGATGTATATCCCACAGGCAAAACTTCTGTTTGCGGAAGACCACTATGAAACCCAATTAAAGACCGCTTTGCCGCGGGTGCATAAGGATATGGTGAATTTTAAAAAAGCGATTAATCGGTTGAACCTTGATGTCAGCGCTTATCTTGATGGGCATAGCTCACGGATACTAACAGATGATGAGTTTGATCATGCTATAAAGCTATATGGTGGTGGGGTATGCCCTGAGGGATACAGTATTTGTGCAGGTGGGTAAAATCTAGCCAGTAAGTAGGGATTGCAGGTTCTTTTTTACTTAGACCAGTTTATGTTTGGTGTGTATCCTTACTTTATCTTTAATGTGAGGATGCCTTTATGCCTGATCCATCATCAGCTGACATTATCTTGTTAGTGATTTTCGTTTCAATTGCTTTGTTGTTTTCATTCCTCTGCTCTATCGCAGAGGCTGTACTACTCAGTATTACACCTTCGTATATTGAGAAGATGAAAGGCGAAAATCCGGAGAGGGCTGAGCGGCTAAAAAGCCTTAGGCAGGATAATGTGGACCGTTCACTAGCGGCTATTCTTAGTGTGAATACGATAGCACATACATTAGGTGCTATTGCAGCGGGTGCTCAGGCATCAACAGTGTTCGGTAGTGCTTGGATTGGCGTGTTCTCAGGTGTAATGACACTGGCTATTTTATTTTTATCTGAAATTATTCCTAAAACCATTGGGGCCATATACTGGACGAACCTTATCGGGCCAACCATGGGGTTTATCCGATTTTCCATTGTCTTGCTTTATCCACTTATCAGGGTATCCGAAGGGTTAACTAAACTAATAGCAAAAGGTAAACCAGTTCACCCTTTCTCCCGGGATGAACTTCTTGCCATGACAAGTATTGGTGAGCGTTCCGGGCATATTGAAAAACAAGAAGCAAAGATCATTAGAAATCTTATCCAGTTTAGCCAATTAAACGCGACTGATATTATGACACCTCGTACGGTGGTAGCTGCACTACATATTGACACACCTATCGTTGAAGCTTCAAAGGCAAGTTTGGCAAATACATTCTCCCGGATGCCGGTTTATGGTGAAAATCTTGATGATATTCAGGGTGTTGTGTTGAGGGATGAAGTGTTGGCGTTTGAGACGCAGGCTAACCAAGATGCGCGATTAAGTGATTTATCAAGAGATATTAAGCGTGTCGCTGAAGATAGTACACTCCCAGATTTGTTAGAGTATTTCTTGAATAGCAGACAGCATATTGCCCTTGTTGAAGATGCTTTTGGCGGCACTAAAGGGATTGTAACACTTGAAGACGTGATTGAGGCCCTTTTGGGTATGGAGATCATGGATGAGATGGACAATGTAGAAGATATGCGTTCTCTGGCCCGCCTTCAATGGCAAGAAAGAGCACGGAAACTAGGGATTGATGTAACTGTTCTTAATAAGGACAAGTCCGGGAATGGGACGGATGTTTAGTGATGTAAAGTAAGTGTATTTTCTCACTTGATGTAAAAGCGATTTCTCGTTATTTCAAGATGTGGAACATGGTGATTGTCGCGCCATTTTCTTTAATACTGCTGACAAAACCCTTCTCATTATTGCTGCCTCTAACTTTTATAAGACTTTTAACTCTACACTTTTTGCTAGATCAGAGGCGCACAATACTCGTGAAATAGCCTTGTGATAGTGCCTTGTAAAATAGTTAAAATTTTGTGAATCACTGCAACTTTACCAAAAGTGAAAATCCTACCTATGGTTTTAAGTGATTTAAACTTTTTTGATCACATGTGTATAAAATAGAAAAGTTTGCTGATAATTCAATCAGTTAAATATGGTTAAATTTCTATTAATAAATATGTCATTGATGAATGGTTTATATCCCGTAACTTTCTGACCGTTTCGTCAGGAACTTAGCGAAAATAATATTAAGCATGACTTCGGCCAGAGTTTTGGGGCTGGAGAAGTTTTGATTAAAAGACTTGGGAATAGGGAAATGCCAGCACCGGTAATTAATGAGTTTGTAGCAAATCACACCAGCTCAGATACGAATGAGTATATTGAAATATTTGGAGACCCAAATACCGATCTTTCTAACTACTGGATCATAGATATTGACGGTGACAGTAACGCGTTGGGCCGTATCAATAACGTATATCAAGTGGGTACGACAGATGAGAATGGTTTCTGGGTTACTGATTTCCAAAGTAATGCGATCCAGAACGGTACAGGGACATTGCTTTTAGTTACAAACTTTACTGGTGCGGATGGTGATGATCTCGATTCAGATAATGATGGCGTACTTGATGTAACACCTTGGGATGCGATTATTGATAGTGTTGCTGTGAATGACGGTGGCAGTGGCGATCAGACATACTCTCCTGTTGTGCTCACACGAGGTTTTGATGGTGATTCAAACACTGTTGGAGGTGCGTCACGCACAACGGATGGTACTGACACCGATGCTGTAGCTGATTGGGTACGTAACGATTTTGATGGACAAGGTATCATTAATGGCGCCCAAGCAGAAAACGGGGAAGCGATTAACACACCTGGTACAGCTAATCAGGTGTTTGAGGCATCTGCAACTTTTACCATTAACGAATTCCATGCTGATGCCGCAGATACGGCAAATCAGTTTATTGAGCTATTTGACGGCGGTATTGGCAACAGTGCGCTAGATGGTTTGGTCCTTGTACTGTTTGATGGCGATACAGATCAATCTTACCGTACTATTGATCTTACCGGCCAAACTACTGATGCAAACGGCTATTTCGTAGTCGGTGATGCTGGTGTCGCAGGAGCGGGCCTTACCATTGCTTCACTTGGGCTGCAAACTGGTGCTGATGCGATTGGGCTTTTCACAGCTTCAGCTTCTGATTTCCCGGATGGCACGGCGGTAACAGATACTAACCTTGTTGATGCCGTTGTTTATGGTTCAGGTGATGCTGATGACACGGGGCTGCTTACAGGCTTGAATCAAAGTACGCAGTTTGATGATAGTGCTTCAGATAGCGATGGCGCTAGTTCCCTTGGCCGACTGTCAGGGCAAAACTTTGAAGAAACAAGTGTTACTGCAGGCGCCGAAAATGCTGAACCTGCCCCTGAGCCTGTGTTTGTTATCAATGAAATTGACACAACAACAGATGCTGGTGCTGATACATCAGAGTTTATTGAGATTTATGATGGTGGTGTTGGGAATGCGTCGCTTGATGGACTGATCCTTGTTCTTTTTGATGGTGATACCACAAACTCGTACCTAACGATTGATCTAACTGGTCAAACAACGGATGCTGATGGTTACTTTGTAGTTGGTTCTAACGCTGTTACTGGCGTGGATCAGGTGATTGCAGTTAACCTTATTCAAAATGGCCCGGATGGAGTAGCTCTCTATCAGGATACAGCGGCTAATTTCCCGGATGGCACTGCCGCAACTACTGTAAATTTGATAGATGCTGTTGTGTATAACACTGGTGGTGATGCAAGCGCGCTTCTTACAGCTTTAGGTGAAACAACAGCTCTGGACGAAGACGGCTTTGAGGATGCTGATAGGCATACTATTGGCCGTACTTCAGATGGTGGTGATACAGAGGGCGTATTGATCGCAACACCGGGTGCTGCAAACTCTGCTGCTCCATCGCCTTCAGCCCCAGTAAGTACTAATATTGTGATCAATGAAGTAGATGCCCAGACACCAGGTTCAGATACTGCGGAATTTATTGAACTATATGATGGTGGTGCAGGTAATACATCTCTCGATGGTCTTGTTTTAGTATTCTTTAACGGTAGTGATGACCAATCTTATAATGCGATCAGTCTTGACGGCCATACCACTGATGAAAATGGCTTTTTTGTAATTGGTAATGCTGCAACTCCAAATGTAGATCTGGTGTTTAGTAACAGTGGCCTTCAAAATGGCGCTGACGCCGTTGCTCTTTATCAAGGTACAGAGGCTGATTTCCCGAACGATACACCAATTACAACAACAAACTTGATTGATGTGATTGTATATGATGACGGTGATGCAGACGACAGCGGCTTGCTTACAGGGTTTGGTGAAACTACTCAGTTTAGCGAAGCGGAAAACGGCGATGCAGATAACCAATCTGTTGGACGCACAACTGATGGCGGCGAAACTATCACTGCACTTGCTGCAACTCCGGGTATTTCCAATGTACCTGTTCCAGATTTTGAGTTTAACGAAATTCGTATCGGATCATCTGGTTCTAGCGATGACACAAGTAATTTTGTCGAACTACATGGCACTCCAGGAGCTAGCTTGGACGGCCTGACTTTATTGGCTATTTCCAGCGAGTTTGCACCAGGTGAGATCGATTTTGTATTTGATTTAACGGGTGGTGTTGCAGATGCAGACGGTGTATTCCTGTTGGGTAACCCTGGATCAGGCTATAGTTTTGATGCAGGTGATATTCAAGAGAGCTTCGATTTCTTCAGTTCACCAGTAACTTTCATTCTTGTACAGGACTTCACAGGCGCGGTTGATGATGATCTGGATACTGACGATGATGGTACACTTGATGTAACACCGTATGGCAATGTTATTGCTTCGGTTACACTCTCGAATACCGATGCAACACCTGACATCACTTATAGTGACACTGTCATTCGGTCATCTGATGGATTTACGCCTGCGCATGTCTTTAGGGCCACTGATGGTGAGGGCGATTTCACGCAAGGTGAATTTAGTGATGTTTCCGATGATACACCTGGAACAACGAATGCTACTGGCAGTTCAGGTAACCCAGTCGAAGCAGAGATTTTCACAATTCAGGGTGAGAACCACCTTTCTCCTTTAGAGGGACAGGTTGTTATTACCACCGGTATTGTAACGGCTATCGATACAGACAGCAGCAATCCTGGTTTCTATATTCAGCACCCAACTGGTGATTTAAACCCTGTTTCTTCTGATGGTATTTTTGTGGCAACCGATGAAACACCAACCGTTGCAGTTGGTGATGCTGTGCAGGTAACCGGTGAAGTGGAAGAAGTTGGTTTCTCAGGTCGCCTCACAGTAACGCAAATTGATGCAACTGATATCTCGGTAACCTCTTCTGGTAATCCTTTACCTGTAGCGACTATTCTAGGGGCAGGTGGTATCAGGCCTCCAACCGAAGTTATCATTAACTCTGGAAATGGTTCTAGTATTGATCTTTCTAACCCTGCAGATGTTGCTAATCATACGTTTGATATCAGCACCAATGCTATTGATTTTTATGAATCTCTTGAGGGTACGCGTGTTATTGTTGAAGACGCTATCGCTGTTTCTACCGGCGAAAGTTTTGGCGAAGTTTATACTGTGACAAATCAGGGCGCGGGTGCAACCGGCTTTAGCCCACTTGGAGTGATTACTGTTACAGAAGGGGATTTGAATCCTGAGCGTATTCAGATTGATTTCGATAGCAGTATTGGTGTTGATTTTAATACCACTAATATTCAGATCGGCGATTTGCTTGGTGATGTAACGGGTATTCTTACATATAATTTTGGTAACTTTGAGGTTATTCCGTTAGAGTTTGCTGGGGTTACAGATGGCAGTACCGTACCAGAAATCACTACGTTGCAAGGTGATGAAAATTCTGTATCTGTTGCTAGTTATAACGTGTTGAATCTTGATCCTGGTGATGTAGATCAAATCGCAGCACAGGCACAGCAGATTGTAACCAATCTTCTCAGCCCAGATGTGATTGCTTTACAGGAAGTTCAAGATAACAACGGTTCTTCATCTGGTACTGTTGCATCAGATCAAACGCTACAAGCTCTCATCGATGCTATTGAAGCTGCAGGCGGACCAACATATTCTTTTGCGGTTGTTGACCCAGTTGCAGAAAATACACAGGGCGGACAACCAAATGGTAACATCCGGGTTGCTTATCTTTATAATGACGATCGGGTAGACTTGGTAGATGGTAGCCTGCAAGCTATTGATGAAACGTTGTTGACTAACGCGGGTGTTGCATCGGCTGATGCATTCAATGGCTCACGTTTACCTCTGGAAGCGCAATTCTCATTCAATGGTGAAATATTCACGGTTATTAACAATCATTTCACTTCTAAAGGTGGTTCTGATGATCTCTTCGGTGCAAACCAGCCCGCTGAAGAGGCAGGTGTTGAACGCCGAGAAGATCAAGCTACAGCTCTTAATGGTTATGTAGATACATTGCTGGCGGCAGACAGTGATGCAAATATCATTGTTCTGGGTGATCTGAATGATTTCAATTTCTCAAATACAGTAGACATTCTTGCTGGCGGTGAAGGGGACGATAGAATTCTCTTTAACCAAGTTGATAATGTACCAATTGAAGATGGTCGTTACACCTTTAACTTCCAAGGTAATTCCCAGGCTATTGACCAGTTCCTCGTAAGTGAAAACCTGAATGGTAATGTTGAGTTTGATATTGTTCATGTAAATGCGGGCTTTGTGGACGCTGCTAGTGACCATGATCCTCTGCTTGGTGTTATTACATTTGCTGCATCTACGACGGATCCAACACCTGATCCACAGCCGACGCCAGATCCGGATCCAACACCTGATCCACAGCCGACGCCAGATCCGGATCCAACACCTGATCCACAGCCGACGCCAGATCCGGATCCAACACCTGATCCACAGCCGACGCCAGATCCGGACCCAACACCTGATCCACAGCCGACGCCAGATCCAGACCCAACACCTGATCCGCAGCCGACGCCTGATCCGATTGTCGTGGTTCCAGGCAGCGATGGTGATGATGAACAGACTGGTTCTGAAGCTGCTGAGCTATTTGATGGCGGTGCCGGTAATGATGTAATCGATGCAGATGCAGGTGATGACTTTATCATTGCGGGTGACGGTGATGATACGATCATTGCAGGTGCTGGTGCTGACACAAGTTTCGCTGGCGCTGGTGACACCGGGGATGATGTCGTTCAAGGTGGTCAAGGTTCTGATACTCTTGGTGCTGGCGCGGGTGATGATGAAGTTGATGGTGGCGCTGATAACGACTTAATTTATGGCGGTGCTGGTAATGATGGCATCATTGGTGGTGAAGGCGATGATACTCTCCTTGGCGGCCAGGGCGATGATGAAGTTGAAGGTGGTATTGGTCGAGACACGCTATACGGTGGTCAGGGCGATGATACCGTAAATGGCGGCGCTGGTAATGATGTGCTATGGGCAGGTCCAGGCGATGATGTACTGTCTGGTGGCGCTGGTGAAGATATCTTCATCTTTGGGCGTAATGCTGGACAGGATACCATTAATGATTTCAACCTAGGCGCCGATGTTCTGAATCTGTCTTTTTCTGCCACCGATTTCACTTCAGCTGCTGATGTCGTAGGCGCGGCAACAGGTGTTACTGTTGATGGTGTAGATGGTGTCCGTATTGATCTTGGCGGTGATGACAGTGTGTTTATTGAAGGTATAGAACTGTCTGATCTATCTACTGTGAACTATATTTTCTAAAGTACCAAAATAAGTGAAAGAGCCCGTGCGAGAGATCGTGCGGGCTTTTTTGTTACTCTAATTATTTCATACGCTAATCTTATATGAACGTTCATCGTGGATACAGCTCTTGAACAATATCCTCGATGCCATAGTTTACTAGAAAGCAACAGGGGAGAGGATAGATAATGCTTAGATCATTTGTTTTATGTGTAGGCGCTTGGGCGGCGTTATCTGCCAGTGTATCAGCAAAAGACCTGCCAAAAGTTGAGCCGGAAGCCGTTGGCTTGTCTTCTGCTAAACTAGAAGACCTAAAAAAGCATTTTCAAGGTTATGTAGATAGCGGGAAGCTTGCTGGATTAACCACTCTAGTTGCCAGACAGGGTAAGGTTGCTCATTTCGAAACCTACGGAGATCAGGATATCGCTGCAGGCAAGGCGATGGGAGATGAAGCTGTTTTCAGAATTTATTCCATGACAAAGCCAATAACGACAGCAGCGTTAATGATGCTTTGGGAAGAGGGAAAATTCAGTTTGGATGATCCTGTTTCCAAGTATTTACCTAGCTTTGCAGACCAACGTGTGTTTGCAGGGCAAGATGAAGATGGCTTTAAAACGGTTCCAGCAAATAGAGAAGCGACTATATTGGATCTAATGCGCCATACTGCAGGCCTTTCCTATGGCGTTTTCTCTGATACCCCCGTTGATAGGTCGTACCGAAAAAATGGTGTTTTCTCTTTTGGCGCTGATGATTCTATTAAAACACTTACGGAAAAGCTCGGTAAGGAACCGCTATTATACCAACCGGGTGGTGCATGGGTGTATTCTTTATCAGTTGATGTACAGGGTCGCTTGATTGAAGTTCTATCCGGAATGGAACTAGACGAATTCTTTAGTAAGCGTATTTTCAAACCACTTGGAATGGATGATACCGGATTCTATGCTGAGGGGGATGAGCAATCTCGTCTGGTAGAGATGTACGCCTTAGATGAAAAGAAGGCCCTTGTGCCATACAAGGGGGAATTTTGGCAGGATTTTACCGTTCAGCCTGGGGTGCTTTCTGGCGGCGGTGGTTTGGTGTCTACCACAGAAGATTACTGGAGATTTTCACAGATGATTGCCAATGGTGGCGAGTTGGATGGTGTTCGTCTGCTTAAAGAAAAGACTGTGGCGATGATGCGTACAAATCAGCTTCCGGGTAATTTGAATGGTATCGCTGGCGGTAAGCAGGGTTTAGGTTTTGGGCTTGGTTTTGCTGTTGTTCAGGACCCTAGTGTTGTTAAAGGCCAAACCAATATTGGTAATTATTTTTGGGGTGGTATGGCAAATACCATTTTTTGGATTGATCCGAAAGAAGAATTGGTCGTGATTTTGATGACGAATGTACTGCCTTCCGGGATTTATCCATTACGTAAGGATATGCGTAATAAAGTTTATGACGCGTTAGTGCATTAGAATAAAAGGCACCCGTTTGGGTGCCTTTTTCTTTATGAGTGGGTCAGGACAGGCAGTCTATATTTGGGCACGCCAACCTTTCGAAGGCCGTCATAGATACGCATGAAAGTTTTCATATCTGCTCCTTCCTTTAGGTTAATGGTAACAGCTGTTTCCGGATCTATGGTTATGGCTTCTTTTACTAAAGCTTCAGCTGACCAGATATCGATATTCCTGCCGTTCAGTGAAAGTCGATTGTCTGCTTCAACGTGAAATACCAAGGCCTGTTGTTCTTTATCAGGCGCTTTGGCTATGCCTTCCGGCCTTTGTACAGTAACACCTGTTTCCTTAAGGAAAGTTGCTGTTACGATGAAGAAAATCAACATGATGAAGACAATATCTAACATAGGAGTCATATCAACACGGCTAGCAGTTTGTTTTGATTTATATCGCATAATTCCCTCGGCCCTTATTCATCTAAATTAAACACCATTCTGAACTGACCGAAAGATTCCACAGCTTGGCCATTGATAACTTTTGGCTTGTATCTAAACTTCTTTATGGCCTTTAGAGTTGCCCGTTCAAAATAGCCTACAGGTTCTGCTTCGATAATTTCTGGGTCTTGCACCGTACCTGATGGATCAATGCGGAAAGCAACAACAGCCCAGCCAGCGATACCGCGCTCTAATGCCTTTCTTGGGTAGCTTGCCTGTATACGTACTAGAGGTATTTGAGCACCATCTGTATAACCGCCTATTTGAGGCCCCTCTGGTGGACCAGGAAGGGGTGGTGGGCCAGTAGGAATATTGATGCTTGGATTGCCTTCTGTATCTGTTGGTAAGGGGGCAACTCTTGGAGGAGGAGGGGTTATTTCAACAGGAGGTTCAATTGTTCGGTCGGTGAGTGAAACCTCTGGCTCCTCGATAGCTTGTACAAAATCAATAATGCGTACAGGCTCTCTCTGATCAACCTGTATTTCATTGTCAGCGACTAAGCTTTGCATAAGAAAGAATAAGCCGCTGGTGGTTGTGATGGCTGTCGCTGTGATTGGTATGTATTTCCCTATCTTCATTAGTTTGCTCCTGGATTGTTATAGTATAACAATATCAAATCAAAAGATTATGTAAAGTTATAATATAACTATTTGAGTGTAGTATGTTTATGATGTGAAAAGAGTTAGGAAGAAGGGGAACAATCGACATAAAAAAACGGCGCCCAAAGGACGCCGTTTTAATCATTATGTAATGAAGATTAGCCTTTAAGCGTTGCTTCACGAGCTTCTTCAGCTTTGAGGTAACCTCTCCACTGAGAAATTTGCCTGCGTTGACGTGAAGTCTTCGCAATTTTACTTGCTTCAGCGAAAGCGGTTTTAGCTTCTTTAAAACGTTTAAGTTCAATCAGAGCCTGAGCTTTCATCATCACAGTTGAGAAACGTTTACCAGCAGCTTTGGAATCTTTTGAAGAAGTGAATTCACTGTTCGCTTTATCAAAAGAGGTTACTGCATCGGTTAGGTCATCACTTGCCAGCTGTACCTGACCAATCTGGAACCATAAGTCTCCATCATTTTCAGATTTAGCAGCAGCTGTAAGAGGTGCAATTGCCTTATCAAACTCAGCAGCCTGCATATAGCATTGACCTAGCGTACGAAGGTTTTCTGCATCGCGTTCAAGCTGCTCTTCCTTTAGAGCGTCTTCGATAATCCATGCACATTTGATTGGCGCGTCACGAGCGATTTGAATCTGCGCAACGTTACGAATTTGTGCTGGTTTATCATCTAGGAAGCCCTGCTTATAGGCAGCTTCAAGAATGGACCATGATGCTGTTTCATTGCCTAGTTCCTGATACGTCGCAGCGAGCTGGTTCCAGTAGCTTGGGTCTGGCCAGTTAACGATAAGCGTGATCAATGTATCCTGAGCACGTTTATAGTCTTTCAGTTCCCATAGGCAAGCTAGACGTAGACCATACCAGTTTTCTTTAACTTCGATGGTGTCCACTTTCTCAGCGTCAGTAATAGCACGATCAATATATGTGATCGCTGTATTGAATTCGTTGAGAGTGTAGTAAACCTGAGAAATAAAGACCAACTGGTTTACGCCTACGAGAGCAGGGTCAACAGCTGAAACTTCGCGCTCCCAATCCTTCAGATACTGCAAAGCTCTATCGTAGTTCTCGATGGAGTAATAAAGCTGTGCCAGATTATACATAATGCCGTGTTCTTGAGCTACAGGAATAGATTCCTTGAACTTTAGAACGTTTTCAAAAGCATTAATTGCGCCTGGTGTATCTTCACGATCGAAAGCGATCTGAGCACGATACTGCCATACGATAGATTTAGCGTAATCATTTACACCGCGGCTATTGTAGGCATCATCTAACAACTGAGAAGCGCGAGCAAGACGCTCTGTCTGAGTTGCTTGCTTTTCAGCATCTGACATCTCTTCCGGGTTCAAGACTTCGCTAATTTTTTCCAGTTTTTTCTGGAAAGGAAGTGGGATCGCCTGCACTTTGCGGGTTTTCCGTGGCTTATTAGCAGCTTGTTCTTGCGCGAAAGCTGTTTCAGCAAATGGTGTACCTTGCGGCATAGGGACGGTCGCAAATGCAACAGCTGCAACCGCCACTACCGACAGGGATTTAAGAGTGTTTTTGATACTCATGTCTCTTTCCTGTCTCGCTTATTGAGCCATGTTGAAGCTGAACTTGTATGTAACACCAGTCACTTCTTGGCCCTTACCGTTAATAACCTTCGGTTTATATTTGAACTTTTGAGCAGCTTTGATAGCAGCACGTTCAAAATAACCTTTTGGATCGGCTTGCAACACAACAATTGACTCTGGTGGTACAGTACCATCAGCAGCAACGGTTAGTTCCACAATCACAAAACCTTCGATTCCGCGCTCTTGAGCACGACGTGGGTATTGTGGCTGTACACGTACAAGCGGAAGGTAGTCACCATCTGAACTTGGGCCAAGGTCAATGCCGCCAAGATCAACAGCTGCTGCTGTATTGGCGCGACCTACGGATAGGTTCAGTTTATCTGGACCAGAATTATCAACAACAGGTGTGTCGATCTCTGGCGGAGGTGCTTCCACCTCTGGTGGCTTCTCTACTTTACGTTCCAGACGTTGTGGAGGTTGTTCTTCGATGTCCTGTACAACATCGATGAAACGAGCTCTTTTGTCTTCGTTCAATACTACTTCGCCGTCTCCCGCAACAAGTGAATGCATTACGAAAAACAGACCGAAAGTAACGCTAGAAGCGACAACAAGTGAGCTGGCTACCCGAGTAATCATGTTATTTGACCTCCGTAGCGATAGCGATTTTTTCAACACCAGCATCTCTGATGGCGTCATACACTTTCATTACCAGAACGGCATCTGCTGTTTCATCACTCTGGATCGCAACGGAGCCTTTTGGGTTTTCCGCATGCAGTTTTTCAACGGCCGTACGAACTTCCTCTAACTCTTTCACTTCCCGATTGATGTGGATCTCGTCATCTTCTGTTACAGCGATCAGTACGCTCACCTGTTTAAGGCTCACAGCTGTCTCTGCTTCAGGTTTGATAACGGTCGTCCCAGATTCCTTTACGAATACCGCGGTAACGATGAAGAAGATCAACATGATGAACACGATGTCGAGCATCGGGGTCATGTTAATTTCGGTATCTTCTTCTTGTTGAGCGTGGTTACGCATGGTTTTCTCCAATTCGCCCCTTAGGGCGCTTCGCCGTGATGGCGGGAATTTTCCCGCCAGCGATTACTTCTTAGGCGTCATTACGATCTTTTCATCACCAAGACCAACTGCTTTAGCCGCATCATAGATACGTATAGCTAAACCAAACTCCGAACCTTTAGCAGCCTGAATAACTACAGGAGCTTCTGGGCGCTCAACGCTTTCTTTTTTGATGATTGAAGAAACAGAAGATACATCAATACGAAGGAAATCGTGTGTAATTCTGTTGTTTTCATCAATCACAAATGCGATTGCGCGCTTATCTTCATCTGGTGGTGGAGGATTACTTGAATTGTTATCCTCCGGCTTGTTGATCTCGAGACCAGATTCGTTAACGAACGTTGCAGTTACGATAAAGAAGATCAGCATGATGAACACGATGTCGAGCATCGGGGTCATATTTACTTCAGCTTCTTCCTCTGCTTTTGCGAACTTGCGCATTAGTGTTCCTCTCCAAATCCAGCTTAGTGATCCATGGTCAGGCTGTCTTCAAGACTTTCTGACTCACGTTTAGCGCGGCGTTCAATATATGTGCTCAGGAAAATACCTGATAGTGCAGCAACCATACCCGCCATTGTCGGGATTGTTGCTTTGGATACACCGGCAGCCATCGCACGTGCGTTGGAACTACCTTGTGAACCCATAACGTCAAACACCTCGATCATACCTGTTACCGTACCGAGAAGTCCTACAAGAGGACAAAGCGCTACGAGCGTTTTAATGAGGTTCACACCACGGAATAGATCGTGGTTTACCTCTGAAATCATGGCTGTACGAATTTTGTGTGCAAACCATGATTTACGCTCGGTACGTGTTTCCCAAGCTTCGATCACGCGGTTTTTCTGCTTTTTATATTCAAGCGTGAAATACCACATACGTTCGACAATGAGCACCCACATAATGAACGTTACCGCGAGGATCAGGAACAAGACGTCTCCGCCCTGTTCCATGAACGCCCGGATAGCGTCAAATGCGTCGTTAAGGCTCCGCATTATCCGTTCGCTTTCTCAGCGTGAACTGCAATGATACCAGCAGACTGCTCTTCAAGAACGTGGATAACGCTCTTAGAGGAACCTGATACGAATGTATGCAGAAGCAGAGTTGGGATCGCTACAACAAGACCTTCCACAGTAGTCATAAGAGCCGCGGAAATACCGCCAGCCATCTGTGATGGGTCACCAGCACCGAATAGTGTAATAGCCTGGAATGTCTCAATCATACCAGTCACTGTACCGAGAAGACCAAATAGAGGCGCAACAGCAGAGATAAGCTTAACAATTGTTAGGCCACGCTCTAGAGCAGGAGTTTCTTTTAGAATTGCTTCGTCAAGTTTCAGCTCAAGAGTTTCAACGTCAACACTGCGGTTTTGGTCGTAAACAGCTAATACACGGCCAAGAGGGTTACCTGTGTCCGCAGTTTCAGAACGGATCTGTTTGCGTACTTTACCTCCAACTACCAGTAGGTATAGCCACTGTAGGATTGCGATGATAACACCAATAACACCAAGACCTAGAGTGATGTAACCAATTGGTCCACCTTGGTCTAGACGCTCTTCAATAGTTGGCTTGTCGATCTCAAGGTTAAGAAGCTGACCGCGTGTTGGGTCAATACCTAGAGCGTGCATGCCGCTTGTCGAGTTCTCAAACGGAGCAATTGTGCCTGTAAAACGGTCAGAAGGCTGACGTTGAAGCTCAGCAACAACACCTTTTGGAGTTAGCTGAAGATATTTGCCATCACCAACAAGGCCAAAGTCACCAATACGAACAACTTCCATGTTCTGTGTAGAACCGTCGTTCAAGCGAACTTCGTGATTGAACTTTTTAACTTCAGAAGAACCGATCATTTCAAGGATCATCTGAGCTGGCCACGCACGGATATCCGATAGTGTTGGAAGCTCTGAAGATTCTTGTGCTTTAGAAATCAGGTTGTCGATTTCAGCAAGACGGTTTGGGTTATCAATAGAAACGTGTGATGTAGAAATGATTGATTTTGCATCACCAGCGTTTTGCTGAAGAACACCGAAAAGCTCACTTAGCTGACCAAGACGTTCACGCTGGATTTCAACCTGACGTGTGATTTCTTGTTCATTGTTACGACGTTGTTCTTCAAGACGAGCACTTTCACGCTCAAGACGAGCTTGTTCAGCACGAGCATCTGTAAGAAGCTTTTGTTGCTGACCTTTACGAGCCTGGAACTCTGCTTCACGTTTTTTGTGCTCAGCGCTTTCGCTTACACGACCTTCACGAACCTTGTTCAGAAGATCTGACATGCTGCCATCTTGTGCAGACACTGAAGCCGATAGGCCTACAGCGAGAAGAGCAGCGGAAGTAATAATCTTTTTCATTGCTAATTCCCCTACTTACTTCGGTGCTGAGATAGGAAGCACAGTTACGTCAGTCTGTGTACGGCGTAGAGCCATACGAATAAGCTGGCGAACTGGTGTCGTGAAATCTGCACCTAGAATGTCCCAAGATTTTGTCTCAGAATTCCAGGCAGCTGTCTCTGTTGTGTCTTTAGTCTGGTAGTAAAAACCTACACGACCAAGACGAACAAAGTTCACGCTACGACCATCTGGAAGTGTATCTTCATACGCGAAATATGTACGACCATATTGAACTTCAGCTTTATAAGCTTCAAGTACAACACGGAAACGCTCTGGGTCACTTACGTTCGGGTTATCCATAGCTTCACGTAGGGAAGCGATACGCTCTTCACGTTCTGCAAGCAGGAACGGGATGTCCGCTTGAACGAATTCGTTAAGGTCTTCGATCATATCAAGCATCAGAGGAGTGATCTGACGTTTAATCTCATCGATCTGACCGATAGATTCTTTTAGCTTCCCGATTTCTTCTTCTTGACGAGAAATCACACGACGCTGCTGAGCGTTATATGCACGCAGGCCAGCATTTGTCTTGAGAACACCTTTGTAATCTACAAAAAGTTTTTCTGTTGCGTCGTTGATACCATCGATCTTCTGTTGAGAAGCTTGTGCGATTTGGTTAGCCGCGTTTACTTCGTCAACGATCGACTTCACTTGAGCTTCCTGTGCATTAGCAGCAGTTGCTCCTAGAAGGATCGCGGCGACTGCGGCTGTAGAGACAGCTATCCGTTTCACTTTAGCCTTATCCATTTTCTGCCCACATGGGTTTTATAAAGCCTCCTAGATACCTTTAGTCCGGTTAAATGAATAACCAGAGGTAACCCTGAGGCGGATTAAACCTTGCAAAAATTCAAGAGCATTTAATGCTACTCAAACCTTTACCCTAACAAACTGGGAGTATGTCTGCCGTACCTCTCTGACAAAACGTGTTCATCAGATCACTGGCAGTTCCATTTAAAAGGTTTCCCGACCTCTCCCAATTGTGCCGACCACTCAACAAATTACTTTGTTCCGCTCTGCCATCCTTTGAGCTTTTATACTTAAGCACGGATGATCTTTTTAAATGACCTTATCCGTTTTCACGAACAGGTCGGGGTTGAGACGGGTGGTCCGGCTCGGGGCCTATCATCCAAGAATCTTTCACGATTCCAAGCAAAAATTTCACTTTTCGTGTTTCTAGGCACATATCTGTTTAATTTTGCACCTAAAAACAGCTGAAATATAGACCGTTATGTATATGTAATAATATTACATTATTCGAAAAGGTCAATATATAAGTGCATTTAAAGGTAGCATTTTTTTCAGAGGTTGATTTTTGTTGCTTGAAGACGAGAAATGATAACTAACGTTTATTTTACCTTACGTAGTCCGACTTTAACGTGCTTTCAGTTCCAGCAGTGCTGCAAGCACGCCGTGCCACTGATTCTCTTTGCTTACACGTATTGCATTCTCCAGCCCCATATGACCTGAAAGCTTAGTCGCTAATGATCGGCTGTGACTGGAAATAGAACTATTATCCATTCCAGATTGAGGGAGGGAGGAAGGAGAATTAGATGAATGCATTCAGTTGAACCTCACAAATTACTATAAACATTAGGCGTTCTGATTACCCGCTGAGGAAGCTATCAACATTCTCTAAAAAAGCAGTTAACAGATGCCTCTATTTTTTTCCTAAAACAGGGATAGTTTCTGAGTAATTGATCAGATGTTTAAATTTGATTCGTTTTTAGAAATCCGAGATGGCGACCTTGCGGAGGCCTCTGACAGCGTTCCCTATATATAAGGCTTCTGCCTTTTGTAGGTCACTCAAGGTAAGAGAACGAACAATTGCCAGGTTGTTTTCCAGCATTGAGGCTCTATGAATTCCTGGCAAAACGCCATCTGAAAGTGGTGGGGTATACAGGTTCCCGTCAATCTCTGCGAAAATATTGCTGATAGCGCCTTCGGTAATGAAACCATGTTGGTTGATAAAGAGTACATCCAGATACCCATCAGCGATGGCACGCTTGAACTCTTCATTATATAGGGAGCGATTCGTTGTTTTATGGCGTAGGAAAACTTCAGTCGAATCAGTTCGCTTCTCTGATAGCTTTATCTTCCTATTTTCCGAAGTAGGTTCGGAAAGTTTGTTACTTGAAATACTGAAGGCGCCTGCCTTGTTTAAAAGAAGGCGCAGCTTGTGTTTCGTATTCAGTAATGAAGCATGGCCTTTAAGGGCATTTTCTATTTCTGATTTTGGAAACGCAAAATTGAAGTAATCAGCACTGTTTTTTATACGCTTCATATGCAGATCAAGGTTTTTGCATTCTTGCTCTTCAACAAGGAGAGTTTCGATTAGAGCAAATTCGTTGACAGTGCGTTCGGTAAAGCGAGCCTTTAGGAGGCATTCCTGATACTCACCCTCTGGGTTGCTATCTGCCACTATACCACTGCCAACACTTAAGCGGCTTTTGGCATCGTCGTTTCTTACCAGGGTCCGGATGGGTACATTTAGAGACCAGCTTTTACTGTGGAAATATCCAATTGAACCACAGTAGACGCCGCGCGCATGAGGTTCCAGTTCAGCAATGATTTCCATGGCACGCACCTTTGGAGCACCCGTTATGGAGCCGCAAGGAAACATAGCAGTGAGGGCTTGCGTAGGTGTTAAGTCTTTTATTGCGGTAGCTGTTACCGTTGATGTCATTTGAAATAGTGTATTGTATTTTTCTGTTTCAAAGAGTTTGGGGACTTGAACGGAACCCGATTTTGCAATGCGGCTGAGATCGTTCCGGATTAAATCGACAATCATAAGGTTTTCAGCTCTAGACTTGCCGTCATTCACTAGAAACTGTTCAATTGATGCATCTTCTTCGGCGTCTTTCCCTCGGGCAGCAGTACCTTTCATTGGTTTGGATTTTAGTTGATTATCTTTGCGCTCGAGGAATAGCTCAGGGGAGAAAGATAATACCTCTGTTTCACCAGTGTTAATATAAGCTCCAAATGATACGGGTTGGTTTTTCCGTAATTCATTATATAGCTCTATGCTGCAGCCTTTGATCTCCACGGGTAATGGAAATGTATAGTTTATCTGATAAACGTCGCCAGCTTCAATAAACGCGTGAATGTTTGAGATTGCTTTATTGTATTCAGCTTCGGTTAAATCAGGTTTTTTGAATTCTATTCCGAAAGATTTTTTATTACCCCGGCGCGATGTGTGAAGAAGCGTTTCAACCTGTTTTGGGGTAAGTTCATCTCGGTGTGAGGTAACCATCATCCATATGAGCGGTTCTTCGCTTGAACGTGAAGCAAGATGGTGTAACCGTTTTTCAAAATAGTAGCCTACCTCGTAACTGATCCATCCGGCTGTATAAAGACCTGCCTCTACTGCTTCATCAATTGCAGCTAGAGCTATAGGGATATCTTCAAATTCGTTTGCTTGAATAATATGTTCGGGAGTGTGAAACAGATAACTGTTGCCTGCCGAATGTGAAGGACGGCTATCATCAAGTAAAACAAAAGGAGCGGTATGCAGGTCGATCATCTTCAAACTACAGCTCCTTTCTTTTCGCATCATGGTGATTAAACACAGCGCCACTATGCTGCTTCTTTGCTAGACTTCTGTGTGTCAGGCCCTTATGTGACAGATGAAGAATGGCGTCAAGAACGCCCTATAATAAGAGGGATAAAAAGCATGGCTAAAGCCACGACCCGCGAAACTGCCCCAAAGGTTTCATCAGAGAACTCGTTGGTTTCTGCAGCAGAAGTAGAAACTATTAATAAGCTTTATGATCGTGTTCAGTGGCTTGCTTCTTGGACAATCCATAATGCAAACAATATTCGCCCATCGGCTGATGGACTGAAAGTAGGGGGGCATCAGGCATCATCTGCATCACTGGCCACTATATTGAGTGCGCTCTACTTTGGTGTACTTAAGCCTGAAGATAGAGTTGCGGTGAAGCCGCATGCTAGCCCAGTGTTTCATGCTATTCAGTATTTATTCGGTAAGCAATCACGTGATCAGTTGGAGCGTTTTCGCTCTATTGGTGGTGCTCAATCGTATCCAAGCCGGACCAAAGATAAAGACGATGTTGATTTCTCAACAGGATCGGTTGGTCTTGGTGTCGCGGTAACAGCGTTTGCTTCTCTCGTTCAGGACCATCTTATTGATAAAGGCGTGATGGACGAAGAAAATGCAGGCCGGATGATCGCGTTGATGGGGGATGCGGAGCTTGATGAGGGTAACATTTATGAAGCTCTCATTGAAGGTTATAAGCACAATCTCCGTAATTGCTGGTGGATTATTGATTATAACCGTCAGAGCCTGGATGCCATTACTAGCGACCGTATGTTTACGCGTTTCACCGATATTTTTGAAACGACGGGCTGGAAAGTTATCAATCTTAAATACGGAAAGATGCAACAGGCTGCGTTTAAAAAGCCGGGTGGTATAGCTCTTCAGGAATGGATTGATGAATGCCCGAACGATCTCTACAGCGCACTTACTTACAAGGGCGGTGCTGCGTGGCGTGAACGCTTGCTTGCAGATATCGGTTCCAAGCGTAGTGTGAAAGCTTTGCTTGAAAGCTATGATGATGAGGAACTTCAGGCATTAATGACCAACCTTGGTGGTCATGATATGGAGCTGCTTTTAGAGACCTTCCGCAGCATTGATAGCGATCAACCACACTGTTTCATTTGTTATACTGTGAAAGGTTATGGTCTACCGTTTCAGGGCCATAAAGATAACCATGCAGGCCTGATGAATCCGACACAGATGGAAGAGCTTCGTAAATTGATGGGTGTGCCAGAAGGGCAAGAATGGGATAAGTTTGCAGGTATGGATGACGAAGCAGAAGCGCTTCAGGATTACCTTTCAAATGTACCTTTCAATACACCTGAACATCGCCGTTATGACGCAGCGGTGCTTCCTGTCCCTGAGTTGATGGATCTGGGTCCAAGTAAACAGTCAACACAGGTTGGTTTTGGTAAAATCATGAACGCTATGGCGAAATCATCAGATGCCATCGCAGATAATATTATCACCACCAGCCCGGATGTAACGGTTTCTACCAATCTTGGTGGTTGGGTAAATCAGCGCGGTATTTACGGTCGTGAAGGCCAAGAGGATACGTTCAAAAGCGAGAAGGTGATGAGCCCGCAAATTTGGCGTAGCCACAAAGGCGGTCAGCACCTTGAACTTGGTATCGCGGAAAATAACCTGTTCCTTGCACTCGCGGCGATGGGGCTTTCTGGCAGCTTGTTTGGCGAACGTCTGATTCCTGTTGGCACGCTTTATGATCCGTTTATTAACCGTGGGCTCGATGCACTTAATTATGCCTGCTATCAAGACGCCCGTTTTATGCTCGTTGCAACGCCGTCTGGCGTAACGTTGGCACCAGAAGGTGGTGCCCACCAGAGTATTCATACGCCAGTTATTGGTATGGCACAGGATAAGCTCGTGTATTTCGAGCCAGCTTATAATGATGAACTCCGTTATATTATGCAGTGGGGCTTTGAGCATATGCAAAAGCCTGAGGGAGATAGTGTTTATCTTCGTCTGTCCACACGGCCGCTTGAGCAACCTGAACGTGATGGTGATGAATGGATTACTGATATGCTCAAGGGTGCATATTGGGAACATGCACCTGAAGAGGGTGCTGAATTTGCCATTATTTATACGGGTGCTGTAGCGCCAGAAGCAAATGAAGCGCTCCAGGAAGTGTTGGGGGATATCCCGGGTGCGGGACTTCTGGCGGTACCGTCACCAGATCTTGTTCATAAGGAATGGTCAGCCAGCGTGGCGACACTGGGCAAAGACGGTGTCACTGTTCAGTCACATATCGATGCGCTTCTCAGTCAGCTTTCACCCAATGCGAAGCTGGTAACGGTGATAGACGGAGTGCCAGCGACGCTGAGTTGGTTGGGTGCTGTGCGTGGTCACCGAGTGATGCCGCTCGGTATTGATCGTTTTGGTCAATCAGGTGATATCAACCAGCTTTATGAAGAGTACCGAATTGGTACAGAAGCAATACTGGATGCTTGTGCCTCAGCATTTGCAATGAAGTAAAAGAAAAGCCCCGCCAAATGGTGGGGCTTTTCTTTTTGTCTTTATGCTTGTGTCGCTAATACCTCAGGCCGGGTACCGGCAATCACATGATCCAGTTTTTGGTATTTCTGGGGTGTTCTGATGTTCAGAAGTTCCCTCACTTCTTCAAGTGGTTTATCCATAAGGGCTTCCCAATTTACGCCCGGCAACCATGCAGCTTTGCGGCCGTTCATATAGGCCTGCCACATAGTGCTCCAGATATTTGCGTCCTGAAAATCGCTTTTAAATTTATGAGCGCCCATAACCGCGATTGCCGCAAAGCCTAAGCTTTTGGTCTGTGCATAAGAGAAAGCAACAACGCATACCTCACCAAGGCCGTCACGACCATAACCGCTTACCACATGCCAAAGATCATGACTTTCGCGCGTACGGTTTGCATAAAACTCAAGGTTTTTATCTTCAAAACCTTCATATTCCTCCGCGCTGGCCTCAATAAGGCCTTCAGGCGAAATGCCTTCGCGCTGGCAGAAATCATAGTATGTTTTACCAAGAGTGCCTTCTGGAAGCTTGGATAGATAATCGCGGTTGGTAAGTGTATCAAAAAGATTGATTCGTTCATCCAACACTTTTGTGCCGAAATCTGTTTTGCGGAAGCGTTTGAATTCATTGAACAGGGAATTGCCAGCCAGAGCTTTCATGATCTTGAAAACCTGCGTGGTATCCTCTGGTGTTTCCATCAACTGCTTAAGTGCGCGCCATGCATCGCCCCAGCGACGTGGTTGCGGAGTATATTTGATTTCTTCCGTATGGCTCGACATGCTTCTGCTTCCTCGCGTATGCTTAACCTTAAGGATAAAAATAACACTATCGACAAAAATGTCAATAGTGAAAAAGTTTAGAGATAGAATTTATGGCTACTGTGAAGAAACGTATTCGTCGAACGCCTGAAGAAGCAAAGGCTCTGATCCTGAATGCTGCCAAAGAAAGGCTGCAGGATGCAGGTCCTGAAGGATTGCAGGTAAAAGAAGTGGCGAGTGTTGCGGGAGTTGCCCATTCAACGGTTCTTCACCATTTTGGTAGTGCAGAGGGGGTAAGGGCAGCACTTATTGAGAGTATGGCCGCACGTCTTCTGGAAGATATCCTTGCCATTTATAAAACCCGTAAGGATCAGGTAACTGAAAATACGATTTTGATGAATGTATTTGAAACCTTGTCTGATGGTGGGCACGCGCGGCTTCTAGCCTGGATGATGTTGAAAGGGAACTTGCCAAAGGATGAAGACGGAAGAATGCGCAAGCTATTTGATCGTCTTGTCGAAGAGATTGCAGCTTTCGTTGTCTCTGAAAACGGCGATGATAGTGAAGAAGGCTGGAAAGTTGCTCGGCAGAGGGCGCGTTATACAGTGATGTTATCCGCCCTTACAGCAGTTGGTGATGGTATAGCGGGAGATTTTTTGAAAGAGCAGCTGGGGCTTTCTGAAGTAGAAGCCAAAACAGGCTTCCGGGATTGGTTTGCGAACTTGTTGATTATGCCTGTAACAGAGCAAATGAAAGGCGACTGTTAGGCCGCCTTAATAATGTTTAGATAACGTGCAATGCCATTAAGACACCGGTAATTGAGGCAAATAAAATTGTTAGCCATGTGAATAGCGTGCCATAAAATCGAAATGGGTTGCGACCTTCAAATTTTCCGAATGTTACACCGTGCATATAGCGTCCCACCACAAAGAAGGTTGAGAGTGCAATCATTAGCCAGTGATTCGCTCCATTTGATTCCAATAAGCCAAAAAGAATGAGGGCTATCGGGGCATATTCTATTAAGTTGGAATGCGCGCGGATCGCATGATGTAGTCGGTCATCGCCACCATCTCCGATGCTGACTTTAGTGCGTTGGCGTTCTTTCACGACACCCCAAGATAGGTAGATGAGTAGCAGGCCGATAAGGCTTGCTGAAATAAGTGTGATTGGCATTTTTTGCTCCCCTCTATTCAAGCGATAAATGTTATAGTATACGCTATTAGTTCCTCTCCCAGCGACACACTGCTCGCTAATGAAGTAGACGTCAAGCAGGTAGAGGCAAGATAAAAGGCAGGAAGTATGGCTCGTAAGTATCGCGACAGATTTAAGGATTGGAACCTTTACCATAAAGGCGTAGCTGCGTTTATCATGGCGCTCGTTGTGAGCGTTTTTTACCATGGCTATGTGGTATATGATGGCGCCTTTGAGTTTAAGCGGGAACGGGTAATTAATGCTCCTGTTTCAGAGGTTTGGCAGTTTGTCTCAGATAATGAAAATAGAGTGCGCTGGCAGGGTGAGCTGACACTGGTGAATGGACTTTCTATTGAGGAGGGGCGTTCTAGAATGCTTTATTGGCAGCGTATTTACCGACGCTGGCGTGCATGGGAAGAAACAACCGAACTGTTGCAAGAACGTGTTTTTAAAACCCGTCAGGAAGCGGATCATGAGATACGCTGGTGGAGTGTAGAGTTGGAGCCGTTAGGGCCATGCGAAACCAAGGTTATGATCAGAGATGTTATCAGGCCTAATGCGTATGAAGACCGTTTCTGGTTTTTCCGAGAAAGTGATGCTCAAGAAAAGCGTATGGATGTTTCTATTAATGCGCTGGAGCGCTGGACAGCAGGTAAAGATGCGCAACAAAAAAGCTGCCAATCATAGGGATGGCAGCTTTTTCAAACTTATGCGTTTTCTACGTTATAGTCGCTGAATTCCCATTCGTGTGCATTTTCCATTTCCGCAAGGAATAGGTTTTCTGCAGCAACTACGGCTTCTTCCTCAGACGCAGCTTCAACTTCAGCAACCCAGTAAAAAGTACCGCGCTTAAGTTTTGCCTGTAGAGTTACTTTTTGAAGTGCCATTTTAAATGCCTCATCAATTTAGAATATGACGCCCCTCTAGCATGAAGAAGGACGTCACGCAAATATCTGAGACAAAAAGCCTTACAGTGTCCGGCCAATCAGTTCTTTCATGATTTCAGATGTACCGCCGTAAATACGTTGTACACGGGAATCAGTGAAATGATGTGCGATTTCATATTCAGACATAAAGCCATATCCACCATGAAGCTGGAGACACTGATCTACCACGCGGCCTTGCATTTCTGTAGTCCAAAGTTTGGACATCGCGCCACCTTGCGCATCCAGCTCCCCTTTTATATGGCGGCTCAAGCACTGGTCCAGGAAGGCCCAGCCCACTTCCAGCTCAGTTTTCATTTCGGCCATTTTAAAGCGGGTGTTCTGGAATGCCATGATCGGCTTACCAAAAGCTTCACGTTGTTTTACATAGTCCAAGGTAATATCAAAAGCGCGCTGTGCCCCAGCCATTGCGATAACAGCAATAGATAGGCGTTCTTGTGGCAGTTGCTGCATAAGGTACATAAAGCCTGCGTTTTCCTGACCAATAAGGTTAGTAGCAGGTACACGTACTTCATCAAAAAACAACTCTGACGTATCAGATGAGTGCTGACCAATTTTATCCAGATTTCGTCCTCTACGAAACCCTTCGCGATCTGCTTCGACAACAATCAGGCTCACTCCGTGTGCACCAGCGTTCGAATCTGTTTTGCAGGCGACAATCACAAAATCACAGTTTTGTCCGTTGGAGATGAAAGTCTTAGAACCATTTACAACATAATGGTTGCCGTCCATCTTGGCGGTTGTTTTCATACCTTGAAGATCAGATCCGGTACCGGGTTCGGTCATGGCTATTGCACCGACCATTTCACCTGTGGCCATTTTAGGGAGAATACGTTCCTTTAGATCATCGGAACCATAATCAAGAAGGTAAGGTGCTACAATATCTGAATGTACTGCTAAAGCTGCACCGCCAGCCCGGCAATAGGCTTGTTCTTCATTGATTATACAGTTCAGGCGGTAGTCACCACCCACGCCACCATATTCCTCAGGTAATTGAGGGCAAAGAATGCCTGCTTCACCAGCTTTGTTCCAGAATGTGCGTGGCACTTGCCCGGCCTTTGACCATTCTTCTGCATGCGGAGTAGCTTCTGTTTCGTAGAATTTTCGAACCGCATCTCTGAAAATATGGTGTTCTTCGTCATACACAGCGCGCTTTGCTAACACTGGTTTTCTCCCTTTATTTCCTCTTGTGAAGAAAGATGGGGCGCTCAAGGGGAAGAGTCAAATAAATTAGACTATTTAGTCTAATTGGGGTGAGAGTATATCTAGAAACAAAAAAAGGACCTATAAGGTCCTTTAAATTAATCGTATAATTAACCGTCTATTTCTTTCGAATAGCGTTCCTGTAAGCACGAATTGCTTCATTCATTTTAGTTTGAAGGTCGCGGCGTTTTTCATGGATGCTTGCCAGATCTTCATCCCAACGTACCTTTTGATCTTTGGTAAGATATGGGACAACATTTGTTGCTCGCCTATCCATACACTGAAGGTAGGTATCAACTTTTGTAGAGTAAGCAATTACAGAATCTCGGGCTGCACGAATAGATGCTTGAGTTGCGGTGGCCCCATCAGGAATAGTTGGTCTGTCCATTGGTGGTTCACCGCAATCAGCTGAAAGTGCTGATGTGCTCATAGCTGTTGCAATAACAAATGTAGCAATCCAATTTTTCATTATACTATCCGTTATTCTTCTAAACCAGTTACCTAGGTAGCTAAAACTCATTCAGGGCAGATATCATATCTGCCCTGAATAGAAGATTAATCTGGCTATTTTGAGGCTGCCTTTTTTGGAGCTGCTTTTTTAGCAGGAGCCTTTTTAGCTGCAGGCTTTTTGGCAGGCGCTTTTTTCTTCGCAGGGGCTTTTTTCTCAGCCGCCTTTTTTGGGGCTGCTTTTTTAGCAGGCGCTTTTTTCTTTTCAGCTGGTTGCTCAGTTTCTGTTTTTGCTGCTTCAGCAGCTTCCATTGCTTTTTGCTGCTCAGCTATCGCCTGTTTCTGGGCTTCTTCAGCACGTGCACGTGCTTCATCGTCTGCCTTAGCTTGTTCAGGGAACATTTGGCGGTAAACAACATTTACACGACCTGCTACATCTGTCAGTGCATTAGCAACTGCTGGCAGATTAAAGGAAACACCGCGGTATGTGAAAATACGGGTGTCTGGGTTATAGCCGCGATAGATTGTTTCTTCTGTGCTGGTGCCATCACCAAGTACTTTTGGGTCACCTACTAGGTCGAAGGCGATCTGCTTACCTTTTGTATTGGCAATCCATTCTTCCGTTTTCTCGTCTGAGCGCTCCCATACTTCCGAGAGGCGACGGTCATTGAGAGGGTGCTTATCGTCAAGCTGAAGAACCTTACGTAGTGCTTCACCGCGGTGACGTGCGCGAGCACGTGTTGGCCATAAAAGAGAAGCAATCTGGCTTGTTGGCATCAAAATCATTTGGGCGGAATAAAGAATGCCTTGACCCTGACCCGCTTGAACAGACTGGTTGAACAGGTTGAAAGACGCCTGTGCATGAAGACACTGATTACGGAGTTCATGAATGTAGATGGCGAGTGTGGTGTTATCCATTGTACAAATTCGCTTTTCTTTTACTCTTATCTTATTTCGAGTGTCTCTCCTCCCCCAGGAAGCAGCTACACATTCGCTCAACAGCCAGACCTAGCACAAGAAAAACGCCCATGCTAGGCCCATTCTGCTCAAAAAGTTGCCAAAAGGTATAGCTTGAGGGTAAAATAGCTGTGGGTGAAAATTTACGGGTGCCAATATGGCAGATGCAGCTTTTGCTAGCCAGTCGCGTGTAGCGACTGAGCCTACAAGGTTTGAACGTACTCCTGTGCGAGGTACGAACCCTTCTCTGCGCCCTCAAACAGTTGCTCATACCTTTGCGAGCCGCTTCCCAGAGACCAGTGAAACAGGGCAGGATAATACCGCACCGCAAGCAATACCGGCTCAGTTTGAGCCTGCTGGTAGTGGTTTACTGGCGACGGGCACTGGGCTTTTACTGGCTGAAACCCGAACAGCTGAAGCCGCGGCTCCTTTTGTTGCCCCTACCAGAATAGGGAATGCTCTTAATAGCTACAGGGAAACGCAGGCACAGATTAGAGAAAGCCTTCAGGGTAGGTCCGGTGGTAATTCCAGTTTTGTACAGATATCAACGCCAACATTACCTGGTGTTGATACCCAAGCTGTTGAGGAAGCTTCTTAAGAAGCAGCGTCGGCCTGCATTAAGCTAAGCCAACGTTCAACAGTCTCTCTATTTTGTGCCTTAGATGTGTCACCAACAGGGCGATAAGCATAGATGACCAGCTGACTTGAATAAGGTGTAACTTCAATAATTTTCACAGATACTACTGTTGGGAATGGTTTTCCCGGTAGTTTCTCTGTGAATTCGAACTGGTTGGCGGCAAAGTTAAAGCTCAGAGTGTTGATGTTGCTATAATTGTCGGTGAAATCAGCAACCAATTGTCTCAGCTTTGCTGCAGATAACTGGAAGGTTTCTGGAATTTCATCAATTTCTGCATTTGGACAGATATCTGGTGAACACAGAAGAAAGCCATCATCGCTGGTTGTATGTGACAGTGTACTGAAGTTTGTTGGTTCTAAAGAGCCTTCTTCGTTTCCAAGGAGACCATCGCCGCCTTTAATCTGGACATACATATAAAGGCCACCAAGGGCCAGAATAACGAAAAGACTAACACCAATAAGTGCAGAACGGATTTTATCCAGCATATATACTCACCAAAAAAAAGGCGGCTCAGTGAGCCGCCGGGTTTTTTAGCCGAGAATTGATCCCAGCTGCATCGCAATGCTCATATCGCCTTCTACACGCAATTTGCCTGTCATGAAAGCCATCTGTGCGTTTAGGTTACCTTCTGCAATTTGGATGAAGTTTTCCATTGAAACTTTCACTGTACAGTCGGCATCTGTGTCGTCGTTATCAATTACGGTTGGTGAAGAAACGCCATCAATACGTACGATGCCATCATCACCAAAATCAAATTTGATTACTTTTTGGATTGGCGAATGAGCGCCGACACGGCTGCGCATTTCTTCTGTGATTTTTTCAAGTGACATTGTTATCTCCCTAGATGATATACCAAGATAATGGACTGTCTGGTCTAGAAATCAATCCATTAATTATCCTTTTTTTTCTTTAGTTTGTTCAGAAGGCCACCAACACCTTTTTCTAATTTGCCACGTGCATCGTCCGCAAGATTTTGAAGTTTCTTGGATGCCCCTGCGGCAACAAGGGCTTTTGCGATTTGAGGTTGGAGAGTATCCATAACATGGCGAGCAATTTCTGCTGGTGCCAAACCTTTTTCATCAGTACCTAAATCTGTAATGGTAAAGTCCGCTAAGTTGATATCTTCATCTATTGATAACAGACCATCAGACTGGGCAAGAACTTTTGGAGAGGTCACTTTCATGCTGCGAATAGTAAGTGTGATTTCCTCAGAGGAAGCAGTTTCGGTTGTAGTAGGGCCTGTTTCTGGAATGTTCAAACCTTCTTGAAGGGCTTTGATATTCATCTTTCCGTCAAGCATACGAATATCAAAGAGAGGCTCGTTGATAACAATTTCGTCAATGATGATATGGTTTGTAAGCAGTGTTTCAGGCTCGAGCTTCATCTCGAAATTGCCGACCTTTGCAATTGGACCGTCTCCAAAACCTTTGGGTTGACCAAGTGCAAGAGCAGAGGCTTGTACTTCTCCAGATAAGGGAGAAATCTGGATTTCATCTACATTTACTGAAACATTCAGTACCTCGGGGCCACCGACTTCAAAGCCAGTTTTTACGATAGTGCCTAATTGTGTGTATGCATATGCGCCACCTGCGAGAATGAGCAGAAGTACGATTAGGATGAATTTTTTCACGAAGTGTCCCCTTATTAAAATCGCTCCAGATACTGGATAAACTATAAGGCATTATGATGACACTGTTTCAGTGACATGTTAAGGGGAGGAATAAAGAAACGGAATTATAGCTTAACCACACTGCTTCTTTGTGGCAGTTTATAAGAAGTGGGTAACTGTCAGGCGGGAAGCTCTATGGCGCCAATAACGCAAATCTTATTGTTCATTTCTTATTTTATTCTCGGCGTAGCAGCGACGGTTATTCTGCCACGTGCTTTGGGTATTTCAATGTCGCATGCCGGATATATTGGCATGTTTATATTTTTCGGAGCTTGGCAGATACAAAATTGGCTCGTAGTTAGCCGCTCAGAGAAAAATGCTAAACATCGGTTGGATAGTCTTGAAGACACAGTCAAAATTCTGCGTAGGGATTTGGAACGCGCGCGGCGAGAGATGGTGAGCCGAAGCCGAATGGGTGAAGAACAGAATGAATTGGTGGTTTCTGAACTTAAAGTCCTACAGACGCTTCTTTCTCAGGTGACGGCGCAGGAACGTGGATTTAAGCCAGTTGAGGTTGCTGAAGATACAGTCGAGCCTACTGAAGAGGAGGTGCTTGAACTTAGCGTAGATCATTTACCTCCCGTAAAAGAAGATGATGACGAAGAGATCGTTGAAGAGGTGGAAGAAGAAACTCCAGAGGTGATCACTGAAGAAGAGATCGAAGAGTTAGAGCTTACACCTGAAGAGGCAGCGCTTGCTGTTATCGATGATGGGACACTTGATCAAAAATCTGATGATGAAGAAAGAAAGTCAGTTGCTGAGCCTCGTGCTACTGTTGGTCCACGAAGGGCGCCTATCCGTCTTATCAAGCGTGAAGATCAACTTCTAAAAGTGGTGAAAGAATCACTATCTGAAAACCGTATTGATTTATATTTACAGCCGCTTGTAAGCCTGCCAAGCCGAAAGAAAGTACACTATGAATGTTTCTCTCGCGTGAGAGATGAAGATGGTCGGATTGTACTGCCGCGCCAATATATGAAAGTTGCGGAAAGCAAAGGATTAATAGGTACTATCGATAACCTTTTATTGTTCCGCCTTATTCAGCTTGTTCGCAGAATGGGTAAGCGAAAACCCGAACTTCGCTTTTTCTGTAATATGTCACGTCATTCTATGGAAGATGATGAGTTTTTCCCGCAGTTCATTGATTTTATGACCAGCAATGAAGAGTTTTCCGGGCGCTTAGTATTTGAGATAGCACAGCAAGATTTTAAAATGTTGAATGATGATGTGCTTGGACGTTTGAAAATACTGGGTCAAAGAGGCTTTGGCTTCTCATTAGATATGGTGACTGAGTTTGATGATAGTTTCACTGAGCTTGAGAAGTATAATTTCCAATTTATCAAAGCAGATTTGAGTGCACTTATAGAATCTCACCCTGAGCGTGGTGACGTAGACGCCTTCAAATCATCGTTGCGCCGTCGCGGTATGCAGCTTGTAGCCAGCCGAGTTGAAACCGAAGATATGGTATTGCAGGCGCTAGAAACACAGGTTGAGTTTGCACAAGGATATTTATTTGGCGAACCAGCTTCGGCACATGAATTAAGCCGGGAATTGTAGAGAGTTTTATGCCTAATAGTGGTGGTCGTCCCATTGATTTAATTTCAGGAATCCGAGAGTTTTCTGATCAACTTGATCTCATTATTTGTGATCTTTGGGGGGTAATGCATGATGGAATTAGTCTGCACCCATCTGCAGAAATAGCCATACAGAAGGCTCGAGCTGCTGGAATTAAAACGGTTTTTCTGTCAAATGCGCCAAGACCGAGGTTCCATGTAAGAGATCATCTTATTTCTATGGGGCTATCTGAAGATTTAACAGATTTTGTTGTAACGTCTGGTGGATTGGCTCGTGATGAAGTGCGGGCAAATTTTAGAGGAAAAAAACTCTATCACCTTGGGCCAGCAGGAGACAGGAATACGGTAGAAGGATTGCCTGTTGTTGAGGTGAACCACCCTGATGAAGCAGATGTTATTCTTGCAACAGACCTTGATTATAGGGATGTGGAAAAGCACAGGAATTGGCTGAAGATTGCTGCAGAAAAACAAACACCGCTTTTATGTGCGAACCCTGACCGTATCGTACATGTGGGAGATAAACTCTATCAGTGTGCAGGCGCAGTTGCAGATCTATACGAAGAAATAGGCGGGGAGGTACGTTGGTTTGGTAAACCTACGGCTTATGCGCTTCAATCATGTCTGAAAGAATGTGGTTTGCCTGCGGATACACCCAAAAACCGTATACTGATGGTTGGTGATAGCTTGCAAACTGATATGGCTGGTGCTCTGGCTGCTGGGTATAAGGGATTATTTATTGCTGGCGGTATTCACCGTATGGAATTCCCTGAACTTGAGCGCCAAGCCGAGGATGGTAGGGTGTCTGTTGCACAGTTTAGAAAAATTTTCGGCGCAGGAAAGGCTGTTCCCCACGCCGTAATGCAACAGTTATCTTGGTAAATCTTAGCCAAAGAGCGCGTCAATATCATCCTGGCTAACTTCTTCACCAGAGGGAAGATCAATGTCCTCTTCCTTCTTTTCTTCTTTTTTGGCAGCAGCCTTTTTGGCTTCTTCCTCTTCGGCCTTTTTCTTAGCTTCTTCTTTTTCCGCTTCCTTGGCAGCTAATTCAGCTACAGGATCGAAGTCTTCCTCAAACATTGAATCCAACTGACGTGGATTAACAGGTTTGGGTGGCTCCGGTGCAGGAGGTGGTGGAGGAGCCTGTGGCTTAGGAGGCGGCGGCGGTGCTGCTTCTGCAACAGGCTCCGGAGTAGGTTCCGGGGCTGGTGCTTCTGCTGCAGGTGCCGCATCGTCATCTCCAAGAAGTTGATCAACCAGATTTTGATCGATCCCTTCACCTTCAAGCGCAGGGCCTGAAAGCAGAGCGCGTTCATCAAGTTCTTTTTGGTGTTCTTCATTGGCTACGTCGATATCATCTTCGGTTACCCCAAGAAGGTTCCGAAGTTCGAGAACTCGTTTCTCGATATAGGAGAGGGTCTCAACTACTTTAGAGATTCGTTGTCCGGTAATATCCTGGAAAGAACAAGCCTCAAAAATTCGCATAACAGCATCTTGGGTAACAGCTTGATAAGCTTCAGAATCACTGGTGTCAGCACCCATGATTTCTTCGGCAGCTTCCATGATGGTGTTTGTAGCGTCTTCGGTGGACTGAACAATAGCGTCCAATTCCAGACCTGCTCTCGGAATACGGGCGCTTTCCAAATCAGAAGGCTGCAAGGAAGCGATTTCCTTACGGGCGTTGCTGATATAGTCGCTGAGCGCCCGGCATTCCCGATAAACAGACGTATCAATGTTTGCGAAAAATACCTGCATTGTGCCCATCAATACTTCCGTGACAGATGCAACATCTGTCAGTGATAGGTTTGCGGTATTTTGCTTCCTTAAACTATCGACCAGTAATCTGATCTGATCCGGAAGCTCTTCGGCACTCATTTAGAAATCTCCGAGAACGGCATTCATTTTTGATTTTAGTGTCGCAGCGTTAAACGGCTTAACAATATAGTTGTTCACGCCAGCTTTTTTCGCAGCGATCACGTTGTCTGTTTTAGATTCTGCGGTCACCATGATGAATGGTGTATCTTTAAGCTGAGTATCAGCACGAACTTCTTTCAGGAATTCGTAACCAGTCATTGGTTCCATGTTCCAGTCAGAAATAATAAGGCCATATTTACCAGCGCGGGCTTTCTCCAGCGCCATAGAGCCATCTGTGGCTTCATCCACATTATTGAAACCAAGTTGTTTTAGTAGATTACGTACAATGCGGAGCATTGTTTTGTAGTCGTCGACGATCAGGATCGGCATACCCATATCAACGGCCATGATATTTCCTCAACATAATGATTTGCACTAAGAGCATCTCCAAAGAGATCCTCTGAACTATTCCCATATCGGGAAATTAGCCCCGACATTCTGAAGAATTGGTTAACCTAAAGATAATGATCTTTCAATTGCTTCTCATCACTAACCCTAATATTTCGCAAAGAAATTTGCAAATACTGTATATGTGCTGAAGGTATTTAGGTTTTTAACGGTGCCGTTGATTGGTGTTTTTTTTGTAGGTGAACTTATGGAACAGATTTTTTTTGAAGATATTTCTGAGGGAATGCGCGAGAGCATGACCTATTTGGTAACGGAAGAAATGGTGAATATGTTCGCGGCGGTATCTGGAGATCACAATCCCGTGCATGTGGATGCAGATTATGCCGCAGGGACCCAATTTAAGGAACGTATTGCTCATGGGGCGCTTAGCAGCAGTTTTATTTCTGCAGTGTTGGGAACCAAACTACCTGGCCCGGGAGCTATTTACATGAGCCAGTCAGTAAAGTTTTTAGCGCCTGTCAAGTTTGGTGACACAGTTAAAGCGGAAGTAAGTGTACTTGAGTGTGTTGAAGGCAAGAACCGGGTTAAATTCGAGACTGCTTGTTTTGTAAAAGACAAAAAGGTGGTGACAGGCGAAGCCTTGGTGTATGTGCCTAATCGCAAAAATATATAGGCAATATTTATATTTCACCTATATAAACCAAAAGCAAACAAGCAGGGATAAGAGATGCGCTTATTGAGGCATGTCAGTGAACTGGGAGCTGAAACACAAGGTAGTGTGGTGGCTCTTGGTAATTTTGATGGTTTTCATCGTGGCCACCAAGTGGTGATTGGTGAAGCTGGCCGACTAGCGCGTTTGCTTGGTTTAAAGCTCACTGTTGTGGTTACGGAACCGCACCCGGTTAGCTTTTTTGCACCCAATGCGCCACCATTTCGGCTGACACCTTTCCGTGAACGTTCACAGCTTCTAGAACGTTTTGGCGTGGATCAGCTTCTTGTGCTGCCGTTCGATAAAGAGCTTGCCGGCATGTCAGCCCAAGATTTTGTGTTGGATATTCTTGTTGATGGTCTTGGCGCTCAGCATGTTTTTGTTGGCTATGATTACCGGTTCGGTAGCAAGCGTGGCGGCGGTACTGACGTTCTAGCTTATATGGGCGATATGGAAGGTTTTGGTCTTTCTGTGATCAAGGCTGTAACTGTTGGCCTTGAAGGGTATGCAGGTGAGGTTTACAGCTCTACCGTAGTGAGGAAGGCCCTGCAAAATGGTGAGGCTAGAAAAGCTGCTGCACTGCTTGGACATTGGTGGACAATTAATGGCCGTGTGACCCAAGGGGATCAGCGTGGTCGCACGATTAACTTTCCAACTGCAAATGTTGAGTTGGGGGAAAGCCTTCAGCCTAAACTCGGTGTTTATGCCGTAAGAGCGAGACTTGATGATGAAAGCCGCTTTATTATGGGGGTGGCTAATATCGGGAAGCGCCCTACCTTTGATAAGCACGATGTGTTGATGGAAGTACATCTATTTGATTTCAATGAAGAAATCTATGATCGCCATCTCCGGGTTGAACTTGTTGCTTTTCTTAGGCCTGAGATGAAATTTAGTGGTCTTGAAGAACTACAGAACCAGATTGCAAAAGATTGTCGAGTTGCCAAAATAGTACTTGCGGAGCCCGAGAATGACCGCGCACGTCTTGGTGGTCCAACCCTTGATGCTTATCTGGATTTGTTTCCTGAACCACATGTCAGAGCGCGAGACTGATTAAACCTACCCAGTTAAGGGCATCTTAAGTTGTTCATATTAATGATTTTAATAAGATGCTCGGTTTAGACACAAAAAAAATAAAGACAGGAATAGCAGCCCTCTCATTATGTGTGGGGTTTTTGGCTATACCTTCAGCCTATGCTGAAGAAATTGAGCTTGTCACCAATATGGATTTCCCGCCGTTTATCACAGATGAGATTGCCTCTGGCGGTTTGTTCACAGAATTGGTTCGGGCAAGCTTTGCCGAGGTGGGCGTTACCTTAAAGCTAAGATTGATGCCTTGGAAGCGAGCGCATCGAGCTTTAGAGATAGGGGAAATTACCGGCACCTTCAGTTGGGCACATACTAAAGAACGAGAAGAAAAATTCCTTCTGTCTCGGCCAATGTTTCGATCTGAAGCTGTTTTCGTCAGTAGGGTGGAAAACTTCAAGTATCCCGATACGTTTCACGAGAAACATAGCGAGGGTAAGTCACTTGTTCTGTGTTCCCCACTGGGTTGGACACTTCCGGCTTTTGCCGAAGAAATGAAAAGCAAAGGGGTGCTGGAGGTGGCTCTGCCTCCAAGTATCGAATCTTGTTTTCGTATGATATTTACCGGACGGGTAGATATAGTTTTTGTGCAGCGTTTAGCGCTTGGTAGCAATATTCGTATTCTTCTAGCGGAAGGTATCAGGCCGGGCCCGTTGTTCTTTTATAGCGCTCCTGACGATATTTATTTTGGTAATACACATATATTATTTGCGCGAACCCATGCGGGTGAAAAGGCTAAAGCGCTATATGATAAAGGTTTTGAGGCATTGGTAAAAAATGGCCGATACCTTGATATCATCTCACCGTATTTGGTGGGTCTACCTATAGAAATGCAGAAAGATATTAAAGCTGGTTTAAGTGATATAGGTGTTTTGCATGATGGGCAGGAGGAGTAATTGGTGCTGAAGCAAGGCAAAGTACGAGGTTTCCTGATCGCCATGCTTATACTCTGGCCTCTGCTGCCTGCGGTTTCGGCTGAAGAACAGCGGGTTGAGCTTGCAACAGATGTCGATTTCGCACCGTATATTTCGAAGGCTCATCTTAATGATGGGTTGCTTACTGATATTGTAAGGCAAAGTTTGAAACTGGAAGGTGTTGATCTTGATCTCCTTATCAGGCCATGGCCTCGCAGTTACCGGGATTTAGAGCTTAAAAGAATAATTGGGACATTCGCTTGGGTGTACTCAAAAGAAAGAGAGGAAAAATTCTACCTTTCTGATGTAATTTATATTTTCAAACATGTGTTTATATCTCACGATTCAGATTTTCGTTTTCCTTCAAGCCTTCATGATAGTTCAGCTGAGCGCACCTGGTGTTATCCTCTTGGCTGGACCATTCCTGACTTTATTCGACCACATATTGAACATTATGATCTGCGTGTTGTGAATCCTACTTCGCTTGAAAACTGTTACCAGCTTGTAAAAACAGGACGGGCTGATTTTACACTATTGCCAACACTTACAGCGGGCCATTTGATGAAAAATGATTCCAACGGAGTGTTCCTTGAAAGTTACCCAAGTGATGTAGATCATAATTATGCGCATGTTCTGTTTGCTAAAACTCAAGACGGTGAAATTATGCGTAATCTATTTAATCGCGGTTTAAGTAAATTAATTAAAAGCGGTGGATACCGTGAGACCATTACTGCTCACCTTGAGGGAGCGCCAGATGAAATTAAAGATATTGTGCTGGCGAACATTGATGAATTTGAGAATAAAAATATAGTTGAATGATTGTATTCCTGTTCAAATATTATAAACACATTTGATCATTAACTAAGACGTGTTGATATTTTAACTTGGAGGCTCCCTTGGAACTGTTACTTGATTATCATCTGTGGGTTAGCTTCCTGACCTTGGCATCTCTTGAGATTATTCTCGGGATTGATAACGTGGTTTTTGTAGCCTTGCTTGTTGGTCATCTGCCTGATGGTCAGCGAGAAAAAGCTCGTGTTATTGGTCTAACCCTTGCGCTTGTTATGCGCATTGGTCTGCTAATGGGGGTGGCGTGGATCATAGGTCTTAAAGAACCACTTCTAGATCTGTTTGGGCATTCTTTCTCAGGGAAAGATATATTGATGCTCGTTGGGGGTGGTTTCCTGATCTACAAAGCTACAGATAGTGTCCATGATGAAATTACGGGCGATAAAATCGAAGACTGTAAAACATACACTGGTGGTATGTTGGCGGTTATCTCGCAGGTTGTTTTCATCGATATTATTTTCTCTTTTGATTCTGTGATGACGGCTGTGGGGCTGACCGATAGTATTCCAGTTATTGTTGCAGCGATGACTGTTGCAATGATTGTAATGATCTTTTCATCAGGATTCATTGCCAGCTTTATTGAGCGGTTCCCAACACTTAAAATCCTTGCACTATCCTTCATTCTTTTGATTGGTGTATTCCTTGTAGCCGAAGGTCTCGGAGTGCATGTGCCGAAAGGTTATATTTATTTTGCTATGGCATTCTCATTAGGTGTGGAAGTACTCAACTTAATGTCGCGAAAACGCAAACTTAAAAAACGTGAGCAACAAAAAGCTCAATCTGAGTAATAATCAAATTTTCCGTAGCGGAATACTGAATAAGTTAAAAATGTCGGCTCTTTGTGAAGCCGGCATTTTTTTGTGCACGGTGAAAAATAAATAGCATGAATCAGTACTTAAAATTGCATGTTGTGATTGTTACTTTATTAAGAGTAAGCAGATTATACTTTTTATCTTAATTGAGTATTCGTGGGGCGAGTGACTTGGTACTAGGAAGCAAAAATGATTTGCGCGTTTTGATCGCTATGGAAAATGGTCAGGCGGCAGAAGGTGCGCGTGCAATTTTTAAAGAACAAAAAGCAGATATTATCCAAATTGCTGAAAGCAAAGGAGATGCGCTTGAACGTTTTGGGCAAACGCATTTTAATTTCCTGTTGGTAGAAGATAGCTTTTCCGATCTTGGCGGGGTGGATTTTGTGCGTTTTGTGCGTATGCTTGCCAGTCCAACTTCTATAGCACCAATTATTATGTGTATGAAAAACCCTAGCAGGCATGATGTAATCGCTGCGCGAGATGCTGGCGTGAATAAGATGATTATTCTTCCTTTTACAACTTCAACTTTGCTTAAAAGTCTTGCTGATATCATGCTGCATCCAAAGCCATTTATTCAGATAACTGGATATAGTGGGCCAGACAGAAGGCAGTCCAAGAAGGCATATGGTGGCCTTGAACGTCGCATTCGGCAGGAAGGGGCTATGGCAGTGGAAAAGCAGCAAATCTATTTCAAAGGCGAGTAAAATAGCGCTTTCTAGCAGATTCAATGCTCGACAGCAGGGGTGACCACTGTTAAAACTCGCCCCATGACGAATCTATGTTCATATGAGTGGCAGATAACTGCCAGCATTATTCGAATTACTGGCCCGGCGCTTACGTAGCGACCGGGGTTTCTAGTTTGTCACTTTCACCAAGAATATAGTTATATTCGGCTATGCGCCGAAAGAATAAGAGAGCGGAACGAGAATTATGTCTGCTGAAGAAACAAAACGCGATTACCGCGATACAGTCTTTTTGCCTAAAACAGATTTCCCAATGCGAGCGGGGCTCCCCAAGCGTGAGCCTGAATTCCTTGCTAAGTGGGAAAAAGAAGGCATTTATAAACAACTGCGCGAAGATGCTGCGGGCAAGGAAAAGTTCGTACTGCATGATGGCCCTCCGTACGCAAATGGGAACATCCATATTGGCCACGCAATGAATAAGGTCCTGAAGGATGTGATTACCAAATCACAACAGATGCAGGGTAAAGATGCACCGTATGTTCCAGGCTGGGATTGTCACGGTTTGCCGATCGAATGGAAGATCGAAGAAAAATACCGCAAGAAGAAGAAAAACAAGGATGAGGTTGATCCTGTTGAATTTCGCCGCGAGTGCCGCGAGTTTGCAGATCAGTGGATCGGTGTTCAAAAAGAAGAGTTCAAGCGCCTTGGTATCTTCGGTGACTGGAACAAACCTTACCTGACTATGGATTTCGATGCGGAAGCGCAGATCGTTGAAGAACTTTTGAAGTTCTCAACATCCGGTGCGTTGTATCGAGGTTCCAAGCCTGTGATGTGGTCTCCGGTTGAGAAAACGGCACTCGCTGAAGCTGAAGTGGAATATCATGATCACACATCCACACAGATTGATGTAGCGTTCCGTGTAAAGGAAACATCTGCGAAAGAACTTGATGGTGCTCGCGTTGTTATCTGGACAACAACACCGTGGACCATCCCTGCAAACCGTGCGGTTTGTTTTGGCCCTGCTGTTGATTATGTTGTGCTTGAAGTAACTGAGACAGCAGAAGGCGCCCTTGCCAAAGAAGGTGACCGTTTTGTAGTTGCTGAAGCACTGGCGGTGGATTTTGTTAGCCGTGCAGGTATTAGCAATTATCTACAGATTGCCCATGTAAAGGGTTCTGCGTTTGAAGGTTCCGTGTTGATGCACCCATGGAACGGTCACGCAGATGCGGATGGCTTCTATGATTTTGATGTGCCAATGCTACCGGGTGACCATGTAACCACTGAAGCGGGTACCGGTTTCGTACATACGGCTCCAGGCCACGGTGACGATGACTATCAGGTAGCACACGTTCAATTTGGTATTCCTGTACCGTACACAGTGAATGAAGCTGGTTGCTATTATGATAATGTAGCGCTTGTTGCTGGCCGCCACGTTTATAAAGTAGCTGATGAGGTTTGTGAGCTTCTAACAGCTGTTGATGGTCTTATTGCTAAAGGCACGCTTTCACATAGTTATCCTCACAGCTGGCGCTCCAAAGCACCGCTTATTTTCCGTAATACGCCACAGTGGTTTATCTCTATGGAGAAAACTGGCCTGCGTGAAAACGCGCTACGGGCAATTCGCGGAGAAGTAAACTGGTACCCTGCAGTAAGCCAGAACCGTATTGAAGCGATGGTAAAAGATCGCCCTGATTGGGTAATTTCTCGTCAGCGTGCTTGGGGTGTACCAATCACTGTATTCGTACATAAAGAAACAGGCGAAATTCTTCAGGATGCTGAAGTGAATGCCCGTATTGTGGCTGCGGTTAAAGATGGCGGCGCTGATGCATGGGTTGCTGTTCCTGCACAGGATTTCCTTGGCGATAAATATAGCGCTGATGATTACGAGCAAGTACACGATATTCTTGACGTTTGGTTTGATAGTGGCTGTACACACGCGTTTGTAAGCGAAATGCGTCCTGATCTTCAGTCGCCTGCTGATTTGTATCTCGAAGGTTCTGATCAGCACCGTGGCTGGTTCCAGTCAAGCCTCTTGGAAAGCTGTGGGACACGTGGCGTGGCTCCGTATAAAGGTGTTCTTACACACGGTTTCACCATGGATGGTGAAGGTCGCAAGATGTCCAAATCGCTCGGCAACACCGTAGCGCCGCAAACAATCATCCAGCAGTATGGCGCTGATATTCTGCGTCTGTGGGTGGTTGCTGTTGACTATATGGAAGACGTACGTATCGGTGATGAGATCATCAAAGGCCAGGCTGATGCTTACCGTAAGATCCGTAACACGATGCGCTACCTACTTGGTAATCTGGATGGCTTCACGGATGAAGAGCGCTTGCCAGCATCGGAGATGCCTGAGCTTGAGCGCTGGGTTTTACACCGCCTTGCAGAACTTGATGAGCTGATCCGTTCGAAATCAAATAGCTATGATTTCAACCCGATCTTCCGTGAACTTTATCAATTCTGTATCGTTGATCTTTCCACATTCTATTTCGATATCCGGAAAGATGCGCTTTACTGTGATAACACGGCTGATACGCGCCGCCGTGCAGCTCGCACCGTGCTTGATGAAGTATTTAACCGCCTTGTACTGTGGTTCGCGCCTATCCTTTCTTTCACATCAGAAGAAGTTTGGTTGTCTCGCCATGGTGCCGATGCACCAAGCGTACACCGTCAGCTTTGGCTGGATACACCTTCGGAATGGAAAGATGATGCTCTTGCAGCCAAGTGGGCAAAAATCCGCGAAGTGCGCTCAACAGTAACATCTGCGATTGAACTTCTGCGCCGCGATAAGACGATTGGTTCAAGCTTGCAGGCAAATGCTGAAGTGACTGTAGCTGATGAAGCTACACTCAAAGCATTTGATGGCCTTGATGCTGCAGAGATTTTCATCACCTCAGCTGCTACACTGAAGGTAGGAAGTGAAGATGTTGCTGTTATTACAGTGGCAGATGGCGAGAAATGTGAGCGCTGTTGGGTGGTATCTCCAGAAGTTACTGAAAATGGTGACTTGTGTAACCGCTGTAATGCAGCGGTTGATGCGCACGACGCAGGCTAACAGATATGAAGGTTGGCCCATATTTTAAACGTGGTTTGCTGATCAGCGGGATACTTTTACTCGCTGATCAAATCAGCAAATGGTGGGTATTGAACGGCTTGAAACTGCCGGAAGTTGGTTCCATTGAACTGCTGCCATTCCTCAATTTCACCATGGTATGGAACTACGGTATTTCTATGGGCCTGCCTATCGGTGACAGCCTTGGTAAATGGGGCATTGTTATCCTAACTGCAGGCATCAGTATGTGGTTGTTGAATTGGCTGCGAACCACGGAGCGAAAGCTTGAGGGTTTGGGGCTTGCTATCATTCTTGGCGGGGCTATTGGCAATATCATTGACCGATTCTTACATGGTGCTGTGGTGGATTTTATTCACCTTCATGCTTTTAGCTATAATTTCTATGTTTTTAACGTGGCGGACAGTGCCATAACCATTGGTGTGATACTTCTTTTAATTGATGGCTTGCTTGAAGGCAGGAAAGGCCCTAAAAATGCCTTAAACGCCGATCAAGCTGACAATTAAACCAGCGTGATCACAAGGGAGTAGGGTGAATGACGCTCAAGTCTGTATCAGTTTTAGTTTTGGCAACCGCTTGTCTCGCTGCATGTGGTAGCGGTGGCAGTAAGAAAACCTATGTGCCGAACGAGTTTGAAGTTGTGGACAGGGCGCCGCTCGCAGTTCCGCCGGAATCAACTTTAACACCGCCACGCCCGGGCGAGCCACGCGCTCAAACTATTAACCCTGGCCGTATTGCATTTGATGCGTTGTTCCCTGGGAAGAAATTCCCTCGTCAGGTTCCAAAGAGCCAAAGCGAAAATCAACTGCTCAGCCAGTTGCCGTATGCTGATGTGGATATTCGTTCGAATGTTGGTGGTCCTTTAACGCAGGATGTAGTGAAAAAGAAGCTTCTTCTCGCTGATCTTCTTGAAGCTGAAGAACGTACCTTCCGCCCTGATAATGTTGAGGTTAACCGCGTTTCAACGGGCGGGTAGACTTACATAAATCATTTAAAGAAAGCCGGTCTTTGAACCGGCTTTTTTGTTAGGTGGCATAGAGGTTTTCATACGCTGTTTTGATCTTGTTGAACACGCCCCAGAATGGTTTAGGTGTAATGCCAGCAAGGCAATCCGCCATTATAGCAACATGGGTTTCCCAACCTGCAGACACGCCAACAATAGTTTCCATATCTGGTAGTCGTTCATGTGTGATGGTTAACTTCACTTGGTCACCAATAGCCTCAAGCTCAAACATTACTTCTGAGGTGCTGCCCGTATTTTCGGCCCATGTATAGGCTAGTCTATACGGTGGTTCATATTTTGTTACGGTTCCGTAGTGAATTGTGCCGTCGCCACAATCGGTTGAAGGGGCCTCGCTATCTCGCTCAGGGGATAGGTTGTCGTGATTGAAGTGCAGTTCTACCTTGCCGCCAACACTTGGTTCGGTTTCGCCGGTTGCTAACCATTTGCCGCGTTTTTCCGATTCTGTCAGGTACTCCCATACAAGCTCGATCGGCCCGGGTAACAGGCGTTCTAGCCGAACTGTTTGCTCGTCCAATAATTTTCCATGAATATTCATGTCTCATCCTTTGCAAGCTGTTTGCGTTTTGCTTTCAGGAGTTCTGTTTCAAGATCATCTAATCTGTCAGCCCAGAAACATTCATACTGTTTGATCCATGCTTGCGCCTCAGCCATTGCTTTTGCGTTTAAGCGGCAGATATGGGTGCGTCCGATAACCTCGCGGGTTACAAGGCCTGCTTGCTCGAGTTTTTTAATATGCTTCGAAGCAGCAGCAAGAGACATAGCGTAAGGCGCTGCCAGATCAGAAACTGTTTGATCTTCTTTGCTGAGACTTACAAGCATACCTCTTCTGGTTTGATCAGAAAGAGCATGGAAGACAGCATCTAGTCGTTGTGTATTATCGTTAACCATATGGTTAAGTATATGGATATTTTCTAAATAGTCAACCATTTGGTTAAATTATGAAAAATATACAGCTAAAAACGGCATTTTCTTTCATCCCTTTTCAAAGCCTGATAGGGTCGCGCCATGACTAGCCAGAACCGACATACCCTCCCGAAAGAAGCGGGAATTATCCGCCTTCTCTCTGAACGAACCATCAACCGAATTGCTGCTGGTGAGGTGGTAGAACGTCCTGCAAGTGCAGTGAAGGAACTTGTTGAAAATTCTATTGATGCTGGTTCAACGCGGATTGATGTGATCATGCGGGATGGCGGCAAGGCCCTTATCCAGGTGTCGGATGATGGTTGTGGTATGAATGCCGAAGAACTTTCGCTTGCGGTTGAGAGGCATGCCACCTCGAAACTACGAGACGAAGATTTGGTGAATATCGCCTCGCTCGGTTTCCGGGGTGAAGCTTTGGCCTCTATTGGTTCAGTAGCGCGCCTTAGTGTTACCTCGCGCGCGAAGGAAGCTGAAGACGCATGGGCAATTCGTGTTGAAGGTGGGGTGAAGCACGAAGCTGAACCCGCGGGCCATACGGAAGGTACACGCATTGAAGTGCGGGATTTGTTCTATGCCACACCGGCCCGGCTTAAGTTTATGAAAACAGCTCGCACGGAATATGGTCAGGCAGGGGATGTGATCAAGCGCCTTGCTATGGCACATCCTGATATTGCTTTTACTTTCGGTGATGGCGACCGAACTACATTCCGTGCACCGCCCGTGGTAAGCCTGACAGAGGACCCGCGTTTGGAGCGGTTAGGCGCTATCCTTGGCCGAGAATTCCGGGAAAATGCCATTGAAATTGATGCGGAACGTGAAGGGCTGCGGCTTACTGGTTTCGCAGGTTTACCAACTTTTAGCCGCGGTAACGCACAGCACCAGTATCTGTTTGTGAACGGTAGGCCTGTGAAAGACCGCTTGCTTGTGGGCGCGGTACGTGGTGCCTATCAAGATTATCTAGCGCGGGATAGACATCCTGTACTTGCACTTTTCCTTGAGGTGCCGCCCGAATTTGTTGATGTGAATGTACATCCTGCGAAAGCGGAGGTGCGTTTCAAGGAAGCAGGTTTGGTGCGTGGGCTTATTGTTTCAGCTCTCAGGCATGGTTTGAGCATGGCTGGGCACCGAGCATCCACAACGGTGGCTGGCGCTGCCCTTGGGGCAATTAAAGCAGAAGGGGCAGGAACTGCGATGCCGTGGACCCGGCAAGTAGAACGTCCAACGTTACCGTCAGGCTTTCAGCAGGTAGCAGACCAGCTTTATCAGCCTGTGGAAGCTCGGGAAACCCAGCTTGGTTTTGACCCGCAAGGGGATATTTCTGCGCCAAGTGCGCGCCCTGTTGAAGATGCATCATATACCTCGGTTGCGGAGAGTATGCAGACGCCATATTCCGCTGAAACACCACCAGTGCCACAAGCGCAGCCAGAGCCAGAGAATTTTCCACTCGGCACAGCACGGGGGCAAGTACATGCCACATATATCGTGAGCCAAACAGCAAATGGGATCGTGATCGTTGATCAGCATGCAGCCCATGAACGGCTTGTTTATGAACGTATGAAAAAGCAGATGGCTGAAACAGGTGTTGCGCGTCAATCACTACTGTTGCCAGAGGTGGTGGAACTTGAAGATGCGCCTGCTGAACGTTTGCTTAAGCGCGCAGAGGAACTGGAAGCTCTTGGTCTTGTTATTGAGCCATTTGGCGAAGGGGCTGTTGTGGTGCGTGAAGTACCGGCCATGCTCGGTAAGCTAGATGCCAAAGGCCTCGTGCGTGATCTGGCTGATGAAATAACCGAACTTGATGAAGCATTGTCCTTGAAAGAAAAACTTGAAGAAGTGGCAGGTACAATGGCGTGTCACGGCAGTGTGCGCTCTGGCCGTAGGCTTACCGTTGATGAAATGAACGCGCTGCTTAGGGAAATGGAAGCCACTCCTCATTCAGGCCAATGTAATCACGGTAGGCCTACCTATGTGGAACTTGCGCTTAACGATATCGAAAAATTATTTGGCCGTCGTTAGTTATAATTTTGTTCCGTCGGAGAAGCTTACATCGTAAACAAAATACTTCTTTGTTCGTTCATTTTCGCTTATTGCTCTCAAAATTGTAAATTTGAGTTCGCAAGGTTCTTTCCGAATAAACTTATCAATTGACCAAGATAGAGTTTTACCGACTTTATCGAAAATTTCTTTAGAGGCTAGTTCAAAACTTACGGTTCGATTTAAGTTTTGATCAAATAGTCGACCATTGCCATTGATTCCGTTTAATCTAGTGACATTACCAACGATGGTTTCCCTATTTTCTTGGAGAGTGGTATTCTGTAAATACTGTAGTGTAGAATAATCAAAATGTGCGAGCGCTATATTCTGATTATCTTCCAAAGTGATTGTTCCATTACTCTTAAGGAGTGGCCTGTGAAACTCAATTAAGGCTGGTTCTATTACCTCAGGTAGATCTTGAAGGGTTTGTTGTTGAAAGTCGTTAAAGTGAGGTTCTAAATCGGTTCCAACTAAGCTAGGAGATATCTCTCCCAATTCGTCATTTTGAGTGTTGGTTCCTGTAGCTGCTTTGAAGGCCCATTTAAGGCTGTTTGTGAATAATTTTTCTATTTGTTGTATTTTTAATGCTGAGTAGCCACCAAGTGCAGCGATGACAATTGGATCTTGTATGAAAACTTGTATTTGTTGAAGGACCGAACCTTCTCGTTGCGGTGTTACAAATATCTTAGCGCCTTGTAGGCGAGGAGCCTGTCTTAAAATATCATTTTTAAGGAATGCATGTGTGAAGAGGTTAATAGATTTAGCGATACCGTGTAGTGATTTTGTGCCATCATAAGCATCAAGTAGACTTCCGCCTTCTTCGTAGTCAAATTTGTAGCGAAGAAAAAGGTCAATTCGAATATTTTCTGACATATAAATAACCGTTAAAATTGCATAAAGATATACATATAATCTTTATGGTGGTTTGTTTCTAGTTAAATATTGCCCGCATTTTGGCGATTAGTTCACCGCTATGCTTCATCGCGTGTTCTTCGCTTGATAGAATTCTGTTGGCGAGGCGCTTCTTGAAGCGAGTGCGATCAAAGTCGGCAGGAATATTTTCTTTGCCCGCTGCATCGAGTACGAAATCAACAAGCCTGTCCGCTGCATGGATACGGCCCCAAAGATAATCATTTTCCCGCGCCTTACGGCTGAAGAAAGCGCCGAAATTATATAACTCAGTGCCCTTCAGCGGTTGATCATCTTGGTGCATAGATGCACAGTCTACTGGACTGATACGGTCAACCCGAATTTCGTCTATTTCCTGCAGGTCGGCATGTGTAGACATTGGCAGTGTCAGCACATCATAAAAAGCATAGCCCACATATGCCCTGAAAAGGGTTAGTTTCAGGTCTTCATCGCCAGCGCCAGAAAGGGTAAGCGCCATAAATTCATCGGTGATAAAATCATGCTCTTCCAGTTGCATGGTCTCAGCAATACGATTCATGATTGCTGGTACTGCGTCATCAGGCAGTAGGGCTTTGTTTTTCCATATATCATCCAGTGTGCCTGCATAAGCTTCTGCGTGCCACTTAGAGCGGAAGGTTTCCATGCTCTTGTATAGTTGCTGTTTAGTAAGTTTATGAAACGCAGTTGTTTCTCCGCAGGTTGTTTGGAGGAACTGATTAAGCTGTCTCACGGTGAACCTAAGCCGCCGAACCCTATAATCCACATCAAAAGCACGGAGGAACTTGATAAAGTTCTGTAGATCTTCATGCGACTGGTTGAGATCGGCCTTGTCAATTTTCTGTTCGTTCGCCCAAGCGTAAATTCTTTCCCGCGCTAATGTTTGGCTGAGTTTCTGACCGCTTGCAGAAGCTATGTGGACAAGTAGTTTGGCTAGGCGATCAAGTAAGCTTAAAGTTTTGCTTTGCATATAAGTGCTGTAGCCGTAACCAGCTTTTTCTTCTGCAAGTCGGTGCGCGCGCTCACGCCAGCTGGCGAGAATAGCAGTACTTACGCGCTTCTCTGCATCCAGTTGCAGCATATTGTCCACGAGCTGTCGCACTTCAGCTTCAATCGTGGCGTAAACGCTTTCCATGCGTCGCGCCTCTTTATTGCGCTCTGCAATATCCTGCAGGTCATCATAAATTGGTTCGTTGCGGGGAATTTCTGCAAGTGATGATAAAATAGTACGGAAAAAACCCGGCTTTTCTTCACTGTGGTCGTTCAATCGATCCGTTGCACGGTCTGGCATTGGGTCTACATAAATTACCCGGCGGTCTACCTCTCTGTGTGCAGCCCTGTCTTCCATGGCTTCTAAGGCTTCACCGAACGGTTTGTTATTTGTCACACCGCCATCAATGAATGACATGGTGTTGAGCGCATCTTCATTATGTATTTGGTTCGGGAAGTTCTTAGCGAAGAATGCTTGTTTTGAAGGCCACGGCATTTTCTTGTGTTTCAGATACGCTGTTAAATCACTGAAAGATATGGGCGGAAATGCACCGGGAAAGCTACTTGTTGCGCGAGCGGCAAACCCAAGCCCGGGAATGTTGCTGTCATCCAGCTCGCTTTTTAGCGTTTGTCCCTCCGCTTTTAAGTAGGAAAAACTGAGAGGCACTTTATGTTGGCGTTCTTTGATTTCTTTCGGGTCATGTAGCTTCAGTCGCCTTGGTTGCCCGAAGAAATTAGTGATGCTTACAAAAAGATCCAGTTTATGACCACTCGGCAGTAGAGAATGGTTTGCATCAGCTTCCCCCATATTCTGACAGGCACTGATCATCCAACTGAGCATACGGCGTCCCGAAAAGGGTGGTTTAAACCATCGAGACCTGAGAAAGCGTGAGAGCTTTCTTTTGCTTTCCTCATCTGGATTAGCGTCATCAAAGGCTTTATCTGCAAAAAGCCAGATAAAAGGGTAGAGGTAGAATTTGCTGAAACGTTCGGCGATAGTACCTTTTTCCATCAGTTCTTCTACATCCCCCAGTTTCATCCACATATCGCGAAGAGGGTTGAAATCCAGATCATGTGCTATAGCCCGTGCGAGGAAAATACCATTGATGCCACCCGCCGATGTGCCTGAGACAACATCAACAATCACTCTGATATCAATCCTTTCTCCAAGCATTTGAAGGAGTTCGTAATAGAGAGATTCTGTATCCGTAGTGTAGGGGCGTTTAGGTGCGAGTTCCAAGAATGTGGCGGATGCCAGTTTGTCTCGGTTGTCAATGCTGTGGTAAGCACGAGACGCGCGAATAAGTTTAAGTATCTCATGCGAGATACCGTTCATATAAACAGCAAGCGATGCCCCACCGTAACAAACCAGGGCTAAGCGCAGCTCCAGTTCCCGCATAAATCGTTTCCTCATAAATGTTTAGGTGAGTTTACAGGAAATGAGTGAAAGGCCAATGAAGTTTTTTATGCTGAAAAAAGAGGATGCGGAAAACCGCATCCTGCGAGGTATTAATAGTAAACAACATATTGAGGCTTCAAGATATGAAGCCGGGAAATAGGGCAGTGGACAAAATAATGGAGCTTCTTTTGTCCACATCCATGATACGAATTGGCCGTGTTTAACCTTCGGTATTTTTACGCATTAAAAACACAATGCGCTGTTGGCCTTGTGTACGTTCGTCAATCAAGTCCAGTGCATCGGGAAATATGCTGGTGTCATCCGCCGCGAGTTCGCAGATGATAACACCATCTTCCGCAAGCCAGTTACTATCTATAATACTCTCAAGCGTTGGCGTTACATGGCCTTGCCTGTAGGGAGGATCCATGAAGATAAAATCGAAGGGGGTTGAAGATTTAGGCAGTGTACGGGCGCTGCCTGAAATAACCTTCGTTTCTTTTTCCAGTTTCAACAGGGCGATGTTACTGTTGATAATATCCACTGAAGAGCGAGCTTTTTCTACAAAAGTGGTATGTGCCGCTCCTCGAGAGAGGGCTTCCAGCCCCAGCGCGCCAGTACCTGCAAACAGATCGGCTACCCTTGCATCAATAAGATCAGGATAGCGACTATGCATCAGCATTGAGAAAAGCCGTTCGCGCATCCTGTCTGTGGTTGGACGAACATCTTTTCCCTTAGGCATATTGAGGCGCCGGCCTCGGTGGATACCTGCAACTATTCTGCTCATTTAGCTTTGCCGGTTGGGCGAGGCTTAGAGCCACGAGCTGGTCTGCCTGTTGGTTTGGCAGGTTTTCGTGCAACCGTGTCCGCCTTTTTTCGCGCTGAAGCTTTGGTTTCAGATTTTGCAGGTAACACACCATCGCGCTTTTGTTGTTCCCATTTGCGTTTGCGGCTGGCACCTGGTTTTGGGTTGTTTTGTTTTTTAGCTTTTGCCCATTTTTCTGGATTATGTCTTACCTTCGGAGCTGCAACAGTTTCTTTTGCGTCTTTAAAGAAATCACCAAGTAGCTCGTGCATCTGTTTTTCACCAACGGCGGCCACAGCACCATTGGCCATTGTACCAAGTGAGAAAGGACCATAATGTGTGCGGATCAAGCGGTTCACTTCAAAACCGATGCTTTCCATAACTTTCCGCACTTCGCGGTTTTTACCTTCGCGAATTTTAACAATCACCCACGCATTAGCACCTTGTTGACGCTCAAGTTCAGCATCAATTGGACCGTAGTGAACACCGTCAATCGTGGTGCCATTTTTCAATTTGTTGAACACACCGGGTTTAACATAGCCGTGCACACGCACTCGGTACGTGCGTTCAATACTATTGGCAGGTAACTCAAGCCAGCGGGCGAGCTCACCATCGTTTGTAAGAAGAAGCAGGCCCTCAGTGTTCATATCAAGGCGGCCAACACTGATTACACGGCCCATATGATTAGGTAGACGCTCAAAAACTGTTGGACGCCCTTCAGGGTCATGGTGGGTGGTAAGTGTACCGCGAGATTTATGCAGGCGCCAAAGTTTGGTTTGTTTGGCTTGGCCAATGGCTTCACCGTCTACATGGATGCCTTCAAGGCTGGTCACGAGCGTGGCTGGCGTTTCCAGTTTCTTGCCGTGTAACCAAACACGGCCATCTTCAATCATGCGTTCTACTTCACGGCGTGAAGCCACGCCAGCACGAGCGAGGACTTTGGCAATACGTTCGCCTTTAGGCGCTTCGTTTTCAGTCATATCTGTATCTTTATCTGTCATGCGGCGCACCATAGGCTTGAGCGCAGAAAAGCGCAATATCTTGCTTCATACCTATCACACTGATACATGCATTCCTATGATTGATACATTTCCGCATATGCACACAGCCCTTAGGGAAGCTGAAAAAGCTGCCGAGCGTGGTGAGGTGCCGATTGGTGCCGTTGTCGTAGGGCCAGATGGTGCAGTGCTCGCGCAGGCCGGAAATGATGTGGTGGGGGCGAAAGACCCGACCGGACACGCTGAGCTTATAGCTATTCGCGCTGCTGCGAAGGCCTTTGGGTCAGAGCGACTTGAAGGGTGTAGCCTTTATGTAACGCTGGAGCCGTGCGCCATGTGTGCGCAGGCGATTGCTTTTGCGCGTATCAGGCGGGTTTATTTCGGTGCAGATGATCCTAAGGGTGGGGGTGTTACTGTAGGTGCTCGTATCTACAGTCATAAAACCACACACCACAAACCTGAAGTTTATGGCGGCATTCTTGAAAAAGAAGCCGCGAAATTATTAAGAGACTTTTTCCAGTCTCGGCGTTAAACTCGCTAAATGGGCGAAAAAGACTTTTACGAAGATATCCTCAATAAGTTGCAGCAAGCATGGGCTTGGGTTCAAAATAACTTTCTGGAACCTGAACGCCTCATCGAACTTGCTATTCTGGCAGTTATTGTTCTTGTCTCCCGTTTTGTATGTGCTCTTATCTATAAAGGCATTATGAAAGCCTTTGGCGACCATCCTATGGTACAAAAGGCTGATCGGAGATTCCTCAATCCTGTTTTGGTAGCGGCTTTCTCTATCATGCTGACCTGGACAGCGATACTGATCCTGCAGCCCTTTATGCAAACCTATTTACTCTCTATCGCGACGAGCTTGTTTACAGCGTGGTTTGTAATCCGGCTTGCGGTGGGGATGCTGGCGAACCGAGAGCTGGCCAGACTTATTGCTTATACAGCATGGTCGGTAGCTGCCTTAAATATTATGGGGCTTCTTGACCCTATTCTTATTGTTCTTGAAGGCGCAAAACTGCCACTTGGCGAAGTGGAGTTAAGCGTTCTTTCCCTGATCAAAGGATTGATAACCTTCGGGTTTATGATTTGGGGTGCTTTTGCGCTTTCTTCGCTTATTGAAAAACAAATCAAGGGTTTTGAGGCTGTACCACCTTCGGCGCGGGCTTTGATGACCAAAGTCTCGAAAATCCTTTTGGTATCTTTGGCGTTCCTTATTTCTCTTAATGCGACGGGGATTGATCTCACCGCGCTTGCGGTATTCGGTGGTGCGCTTGGTGTTGGTATTGGTTTTGGTTTGCAGAAGGTTGTGGGTAACTTTATTTCCGGCATTATTCTGCTGGTAGACCGTTCGATTAAGCCGGGTGATGTGATTGAAACGGGCGGCACTTACGGCACCATTAACCGCTTGGCAGCTCGCTATACCAGCGTTATCACTCGAGACGGCACAGAGTTTTTGATCCCAAACGAAGATATGATCACGCAGCCTGTTGTGAACTGGTCTCATAGCCATAGACTTGTGCGCAGACGTATCCCTGTGCAGGTAAGCTATAATAGTGATGTGAAACAGGCTATGGCGCTCATGGTAGATGCCGCCAATGAAGAAAAACGTATTTTAAAACAACCAGCACCAAGAACGCTCATCCGGGGCTTTGGCGAAAGCGGTGTTGATCTGGAACTACGTATGTGGATCGATGATCCACAAAATGGCGTTTCAAACGTTGCCAGCAATGTGATGGGGCGTATCTGGGATAAATTCAATGAAGAGGGGGTGGAGTTCCCATTCCCGCAACGTGTGGTACATGTAAAACATGAGACTGGGGGCAACCCGGCTTTTGATATGAGGGATTACGACAGCATAACAACATCCGAGTAAGGGGAGAGGCCAATGAATATTGGTAAGTTTGTACTCAATGTAGTTGTCGCGTTTATAGCTTATGCCGTTTTGTATACGGTTGGTGGTGATGTAGTTTTCAAGGATGCTATGGCAACGATGGCACCTGCCATGCATCCGCAGGAAGAGACTTTTGTTCAGAATCTAGGGTATCATTTTGTGCAAACCATCGTGGTAGTTTGGATGTTTGGTAAGGCCGTAGGATCTGGTGATATGAAAGCTGGCGCCATGTTTGGTGTGATGTTTGGTTTGTACCTTACAGCTACAGATTCCATCTGGTTTGTGAATATGGTTAGCCTTTCAGGTGATGCACGGTTGCCGCTTACAATTATGCATCTGGTCAATGGTGCTATTATTGGCTTGCTACTGGCGTTTATGGAAAGCAAAGGCTGGGGAGCATCATCTGCACCCACGGATGCTTCAGAGGCTGAAGAAGGTTAGTCAAAAACAATAATCCCAAGCCCAGTAAGAAGGTCTTTTTGCTGGGCTTGGTCTATTTTCATGTTCTCAAAACTCGCTAAGGCTCCAAGTTGCATCCCTTGCAGATTAGTTCCTGTCAGATTAGCCCCATCAAAGATTGCCCGTATTGTATCAGCGTCCGCCAGATTAGAACCGCCAAGGTCTGCATCTGCGAAATCACAACCGCTGAAGTCAACTTCCCGAAAACTGTTTTCCGTGAGCATACATCCTTCAAAGGAAAGGCCTTCGAACTGGGCATAATCAAAGTTTGATGCATGAATAGTGATGCTTGTTGTGGTCACTTTACCACCCAGTGCATAGGAAAAGGTAGCATCCTCAAAATTGCTGCCTTGGGCGCTACAGTTGTTAAACCGGGCTTCAAAGAGGAGCGAACCTTTAAAAGATGCAGCAGAAAGGTTGCAGTTTTCAAAACATGTGTCTCTCAGCGCGGCATACTTGAACATGCCGCCTTTACCGGTCTCGCTGTCTAAGAAGTTGCAATTGATAAACTGGGAGCTTCTACCTTCAATACTGCTGAAATTACAGCTTTTGAAAACACAGTCTCTGAACAAAGCTTCTTGTATTTCAGCGTTTGAAAAATCTACTCCTGAGAATGTGCAATTCTCAAATTCTGCGCCACTTAGGTTTTCTTCAGCGAAATCATATTCAGTGATCTCTTGCCCGAATATAATTTCGCTGTTTTCAACGGCGGTAAGAATTGTGTCTCGGTTTTGCATTATTTTCCTGCAAAGTCCCAGTATAGCTCAACAAGTTTAGTGGCAACGGAGCCGGGTTTCCCGTCAGAAATTGCACTTCCATCCAGTTCAACAATTGGCATAGCACAGCTGGTTGCACTTGTGAGGAACATCTCTTTTGCGGCTTTTGCTTCTTCAATAGAAAAGGCTCGTTCTTCAATCCTGATCTGATGCTTTTCGGCCAGTTCAATGAGGGTTGCTCGCGTGATCCCCGGTAAAATGTTATCTTTGAGTGGGCGGGTAACCAGAGTTCCGTTTTTGTCTACCATCCAGACACTAGTGCTGCTGCCTTCTGTAACATTGCCGTCGGCATCTACAAGTATTGCCTCAAAAGCGCCAGCTTCTTTTGCAGCCTGTTTGGCCAGAACATTAGGGAGAAGAGCTGTAGCTTTAATATCGCAGCGGCCCCACCGAATATCCGGTTGGCTTGAAACCTTGATACCCGTTTTAGCGCGTTCCCGAACAGCGCCAAAATCAAAACGGCGGCAGGTCATAACAAGAGATGACCGGAGGTCACCTTGTGGGAAAGCGTGGTCCCGCTTTGCTACACCGCGTGAAACCTGAATATAGAGAAGTGCATTCTTCAAACGGTTTTTTTGTAACAGTTGTTTGCTGATAAGTTTGAGTGCAGACCGTGTAACGGGTTCTGTCATCCGTAACTCGCCCATAGAGCGCCAGAGGCGGTCAAGATGGGGTTCTTCGTCAATCATTTTGCCGTCAATAACCGATACCACTTCATAAACACCATCCGCAAACTGGTAACCGCGGTCATCAATATGAACAAAAGCCATATCATTCGGCACATAAGCGCCATTAACATAAGCGGTACGAGACATAAGTTATTCCTATAATTACTCAGGCTTATCCTGAAGTGGTTTGATGAAAGCAATAAGAAGCACTGCCGGTAGAACGATTAAGCATGTTGTGCCCGTCAGTGCGGTTAATCCTACTTTGATAAAAGGCGCAAATAAGGCGGTGGCAATTGAAGCGAGGCTAGTGACAGACAAAATGATAAGCGCAGATGCTCTGTCGTCATCTTCTTTTGCCGCGGAAAGTGCACGTACAAAACCTGTTCCACCCCTGAGGCCCAGGCCCGAATTTAGAATCCAGAAAATATACTTTAGATGGTCGGGGTTGTTTTGCCCGAAGTAAGCATATGCCAATAATGCTAATGTACCCAGGAATGAGATATAGGTCCCTAAAGTGATAACTACTTCGATACCGAACCTTTTCACAAAGTTACCCGATAAGTTTGCGAACAAGATGAAAGTGGCTACACCGACCATTTGCATATAGATGAAATCATCAATACTGCCGCCCATAGTTTCCTTGATGACCGCGGGTGCTGCGAACACGAAAGTTAGCAAACCACCAAGCACAAGCGCATGACTAAGTGCATACCGAAGGTAAGTGGTGTTTTTCAGCAGCTTCATATAGCTGCCGTTGTTCCTGTTTTTCTTGGTGCCGATGCTGGGGAGTAGTTTCGGGCGTACAATCACAAAAAGACAAATGGCGAATACCAGAATACCTGTGAGCAAAAAAGATGTCTTCCAGCCGTATTGGGTATGCAGCCATGCGCCAGCTATAGGGGCAAGACCGGGTACAAGCGATTCAATACTGCCCATAGCGCTTACAGCCCGAATAGCGCCAAGCTCTCCGAAAAGCTCTCTTATAAGGCCCGGTGCGAGCACCGCAGAGCCAGATGCAGCTGCACCCTGTAGAAGGCGATTAGCGATCAAAGTTTCAATATTAGGTGCATATGCTCCGGCAACCGAGAGTATGCCGTAAAAGAACAGGGAGCCAATAAACAGTTTGCGTCGGCCTACGTAAGACCCAAGACTACCGAAAAGCAGGAAGCCAAATGTAGAGCCTGCCACAAATGCCGCGAGTACAAGCTGGGAGCGCGCAATTGTAGTGCCGAACACCTCAGGGAATTCAGGCACTGACGGTAACACGAGATCAATGCCCGCAAGGCCAAGCACTGAACCTATAATGATAGTTGCGCAGGCGAGGAGTGCTGCAAATTTTGTTGGCTGTTCTGCTTGGGTAGTCATGGAGTATCTCGATATTCACAAATAAAGCGCTACCCTATGCGAGCAGCGCTTTATTGAAAACCATCAAATTGTGAAATAGTCAGCTTTGCACGCTTTTTTCCACAATACAGTCATGGAACTTATGTACCAGTTCACACACGGCTTCGGGGTCTTCTATCTGCGGGAAATGCCCGATACCCGGTAGACGCGCGACTTTGGCACGAGGTACCAGTTTTTCAAAACCGTCTGCTGCATGTGCGCCGGATACAGGGTCATCAGTGCCGTTAATCAGAAACATTGGTATTTTGGTAGAGGCTTCCGGCAGTGCAGGCACCCAGCGATCAGCGTTTTCCTTGCGCTCTTTCATATAGCGGATACGGCGGCTAAAAGAGGCGCGGCCGTTGATACCTTTAATCGCTGGCCAGAATTCTTTCAGAAATTCGCCTTCGGGGCGCGTATGTTTCCCGAATACCTCGGCAAGACCTTGTAAGAATTTTTCACGTTTAATGAAGCTTGCAAACCAAGGGCCAATGGGGCTTGCAAGCAGGCGCTGAGCAAGCCTTGGTCTATGGAGTTCAGGGATCATGCCGCCATTAAGGAAAATAGCGCTTTCAATCCGGAAGGAAAGATTGCTTTCATTTTGACGCGCAAGCAATTCCTGCACTACTGTGTTTCCTAGATCATGGGCTAGTATATGCACATCCGAAATGCCTTTATGCTTCATCAAAGCTTCAAGCATATCTGCCTGATCACGCACAGTGCAGACAGCTGATTTGGCGTTCAAAGATAAGCCATAATCAAGCAGATCAGGCACCACCATATGGAAGCGAGAGACAAGGTTTTTACAAACCCAGCCCCAGTCCCAGCTGTTTGTTGGAAATCCGTGTATTGTCAGCATCACGGGTCCCTGACCACCCCGCTGATAAAACACATTATGGTTATGCCATTCGAAATATTTGCCGCATTGGCTCCATTTCTCGAAGGAAATTGGCGCTGGTTTCATAAAGTTAGTTAGCCCACAGTTTTTATTATTTTCTCCGGCGCTTGCCACCTTGTGGAGCTGTTTTCCTATAGAAATCAGGTGGCTTACCCCTAAGCCATGCTGTAAAGCGTTTGATTTCTATCTGGTCCCTTAATGCTTCCACCGCAGCGTAATTCCGCGCCAGCTCTTTTTCGTTAAATAGAGCGTGAAGCTTACGATGGCAAATCGGATGTAGAGGAATTGTTTCCTTACCGCCTTGTGACTTCGGGATAAGGTGATGCATTTGCACGTCTTTTCCGAACGGACGATCACATAACGGGCATGTGTCTTTTTTTTCCATACAGAATAATCTAAGCCAGAAGCAGGGTTGTTTCTATAAAAATCGGGGTGTGTCAGTGATGCAATTTGAAAATTACGTTAGTCATCTGGAATGCGGTATTACAGGTGAAGCAGATTATGAAAAAGCGCAAATTCACGGGTTGTCTCGGGCAGGGCGTCCGCTTCTTGTGCGTTATGATCTAGAGGCGATGAAGGGCAAGGTTAACAAGCACGAAATATGGGCTCGTGGCGGTGGTTTCTGGAAATGGCGAGAGCTTTTGCCTATTGTGGATACTGAAAATGTTATCACCCTAGGTGAAGATGATACACCACTGTTATCTTGCCCAAAGCTAGCGTCAGATATGGGCGTGACGGGTGAGATTATCATCAAGGATGAAGGACGCTTGCCAACGGGCAGTTTCAAAGCTCGCGGCTTGGCACTTGCAGTTGCGATGGCGAAAGAACTTGGTATCAATCAGTTAGCTATGCCGACAAATGGCAATGCTGGAGCTGCTATGGCCGCATATGCAACGGCTGGGGGTATGGAAAGTTATATTTTTGCGCCTGATGATACTCCAGATGCCAATATTCGCGAAATCAGCTTGATGGGCGGCAAAGTCTGGCGTGTGAATGGCCTGATTAACGATTGTGGGAAAATCGTAGGCGAAGGCAAAGAAAGTGCCGGGTGGTTTGATGTTTCAACACTCAAGGAGCCTTACCGTATCGAAGGTAAGAAAACTATGGGTCTGGAGCTTGCAGCTCAACTTGGCTGGGAAGTACCTGATGTAATTTTCTATCCTACAGGTGGCGGCACCGGCCTTATTGGTATGTGGAAAGCCTTCAATGAAATGGAAGCATTGGGGTGGATTGGCTCGAAGCGCCCTAAAATGGTGGCTGTACAAGCAACTGGTTGCGCCCCAATCGTGAAGGCATTTGATGAAGGCGCACGTCATGCGGAGCTTTGGGAAAACGCACATACTTATGCGGCAGGTATTCGAGTGCCAGTGGCTGTCGGTGATTTCCTTATTCTTGATGCAGTACGTGAAAGCGGCGGCTTTGCTTCTGCCGTTGACGATGACGCTATTGAAGAAGCACGCCAGCAAATCGGCCGCACGGAAGGTGTACTTGTTTGCCCTGAAGGCGCTGCAACCTTTGCAGCTTATAAAAAAGCACTGAAGGAGGGTAAGGTTTCTAAAGAAGATCGAGTTGTTCTTTTCAATTGTGGGAACGGGCTGAAATACCCGATGCCTGAACAGGCAGATGCTATCGACCGGCATAAAGCAATTGACTACGGCAAGCTTATTGGCGTTTCATAAGTTCAACGGATTTGGGGTGAAAGGCTTAGCGCCTTTCATGAAAAAGAGGGTTTTCATAATGTATAATTTAAAGGGACTAATGGCGGGCCTGATGCTGGGTGCTGCCATGTGGCAAGCGGAAGCCGTACAAGCTAAACCGCTGGATTATTATCTGCAGAAAGGCGTTAACTACGACCAATCGGTTCTGAAACCGGGTGAGATTATTGGACATGATATTGGTGATCAGCCAATCCGTCATGATCTTATGCTGCGCTATATTGAAGAGCTGGCTGCAAATAGTGACAGGATGAAAGCGGAGACAATTGGCTATAGCCACGAAGGTCGCCCGATCCTCTTTATCACCATCACCAGCCCAGAGAACCATGCCCGCCTTGATGAAATTAAAGCAAACCATTTGTTGCGTACTGATCCGAAAACAGCGGATCAGGCAAATGATGATATGCCAGTTGTAACATGGCTCAACTACGGTGTGCACGGTGCTGAAGCCAGCGGTATGGATGCTGCTGTGCCAACACTTTATCACCTTGCTGCAGCGCAGGGCGAACGCGTGGAAAACGAACTGGATAATAGCGTTATCCTGATCACGGCCATTTTTAACCCTGATGGCCACAGTCGCCGTGCAGCGTGGGTAACTCAGTACGGTTCTGATGTGCTTGCGACAGATCCAAACCACGAGGTACATAATCAGTTCTGGCCGGGGGCGCGTACCAACCATTATTGGTTTGACCTAAACCGCCAGTGGCTGCTGCAAACTCAGCCTGAAAGCCAAGCTTGGCTTGCAAAATGGCATGAGTGGAAACCGCAGGTTTCTGGCGATTTCCATGAAATGGGACCGAACAGTACTTATTATTTCCATCCCGGTGTTCCAACACGGAAATATCCGATGATTCCGGCAAAAGGTCGTGAGCTTCTTTATGAGATTGCTGGCTATCATGTGAATTGGCTGGATGATGAAGGAAAGCTTTATTTCTCTGAAGAAGGCTTTGATAACTATTATATCGGTAAAGGATCAACTTACCCGCAGGTGAACGGTTCGCTTGGTATTCTGTTTGAAGCTGGTGCCCAGATGGGTATTGCTCGCGAAAGTGATCAAGGGCTTAAAACCTACTCAGAGAATGTTCAAAACCATGTTGGTACAAGCTACAGCACTATCCAGGGTGCGGTGGCAATGCGTGAAAAACTGCATGATTACCAGCGTGAGTTTTTCAAATCAGGTGCTGACCTAGCGAAAAGCGATAAGGTGAAGGGCTATGTATTCCGTGCGCCGGAAGATCATACTCGTATGGATATCTTCCTTGATTTCCTAAGCCGTCATAAGGTGAAAGCATACCGTGTGAACGGTAGTGTGAAAGCAGGTGGCGGTTCATATGGCGGCGATAGCTACATCGTGCCGATGGATCAAGCTAACTACCGTATGGCTAAAGCGCTCTTTAACAAGATCACCGAATTCCCTGATAAGGTTTTCTATGATGTATCTGGCTGGACCATGCCTGCTGCTTTCGGTCTTGATTATGCAGAGGTAACAGGCAGCATTAAAGGCAAGCTGGGTGATGCTGTAACATCAACAGGCTTCGTTGCTAAAACACCTGATACTTCTGATTATGCCTATATGTTCCGTTGGTCAGATTATTATGCGCCGAAAGTGGTGAATGCGCTTCTGCAGGAAGGCATTATGGCACGCGTAAATAAAGAACCAGTTCGCGTGAAAACCACAAAAGGTGTTGTGGCGTTTGAGCGCGGTGCCATTATCGTACAGAAGCATTTACAAACTGTATCTGCGGGCCGGATTGATCGTCTGGTGCAAATGCTGGCTGCTGAAAATAATATTCAGGTACATGCGGTAACAAGTGGCCGTACGCTGGATGCAGGTGCTGATCTGGGCGGTAGGAACACGGTATCTGATCTGAAGGCTCCAAAGCCGTTGTTAGTTACTGGGCCGGGTGTAAATCCTTATGATGCCGGTGAGGTTTGGCACTTGCTTGATCACCGCATGAACATGCCTGTAACACTTGTGCGTAATGAGCGCCTTAGCCGCGTGAACCTTGATGATTACACACATGTTATTCTTGTTGGTGGTAACAGCCGTATGGTGCCTGCGAATATGAAAGACCGTGTGAAAGATTGGGTTCGTTCTGGTGGTACTTTGATTGCGCACCGCCAAGGCGCAAGTTGGGTGATGAATAATATCCTGCCAAAGAAAAAAGCGGAGAAAGCAAGTCCATCAGCGCCGGTGCAGCGTTTGAAGTATTCACAGAAAGGCCAAAAAGATGCTGAGCATGTAATTGGTGGTGCTGTGTTCAAGAGTGAACTGGATATCACACATCCAATGGCATTTGGCTTTGTGCGTGATCATGTGGCAACAAATCGTAACACATCGATTAAACTGCGTGTACCAAATGATCCGTACGCTCAAGTTGCTGTGTATACAGATGCCCCGCTTGTATCTGGTTATGCTTCTGACAAACGGATTAAAGAGCTGAAAGGCTCACCGATGATGACGGCAGAACGCTTTGGACGCGGTACAATTGTATTGTTTGCGGATAATCCGAATTTCCGTGCCACTTATTATGGTTCAGAGAAATTGTTCCTGAATGCAATCTTCTTCTCAAGCGCCTTTAACCGTTCGTTCGCCGATGATGAAGAAGCCGCAATGGAAGCCCACTCGCACTAGTAATGGCGTTTGGAAAGTAATGTTGAAATCAAGGGGCCTTTAGGGCCCCTTTTTATTAGCGGCTAGATGTTTACTCATCATCCAGAACAACTGGATTTGGTGCTTCAGGGTTTTTGATGCGACCCTCGCGGCGAAGAGCATCTCTTAAGATAAATTCTATCTGTGCATTTACGCTGCGGAGTTCATCATCGGCCCAGCGGTGAACGGCATCCAGAATGTCTCCGTTAATACGGAGTGCGTAAGCTTTTTTGCTGGGCTTCTTTTTATCAGGCATTGTTGCCTTTCTCACTTATGCGTTTGCCCACAGCATGATGCTGTGGGCGGAGAGTGTTAATAGATGGAGCCAGCATTCACAACAGGCTGTGTACTTTTATCACTACAAAGAACTGTGAGAAGGTTGGAAACCATCTGAGCTTTGCGTTCTTCATCCAGATCTACAATTTCATCTTCTTTCAGTTTTGCGAGCGCAGTTTCCACCATGCCAACTGCACCTTCCACGATGAGTGATCGGGCGGCGATAATGGCACCAGCCTGCTGGCGCTGTAGCATAGCGCTGGCAATTTCTGGTGCGTAAGCTAAGTGGCTGATACGGGCTTCAAGTACTTCAACACCAGCATCTGCAAGCCGAGCTTGAATTTCTTCCATGAGATGTTTGGATATTTCAGAAGAATGAGAACGCAGGGCGATTTCATCTTCATCTTTGCCGTCATAAGGGTAGCTTGTTGCTGCCTGACGGAGTGCCGCTTCTGACTGCGTACGGACAAAGCTTGTATAGTCATCAACAGCAAAAAGAGCTTCGGCGCTATCCACCACACGCCACACAACAACTGCGCCAATTTCAATTGGACTACCGCCTAGTTCATTTACCTTAAGTTTGTCACTGTCAAAGTTACGAACACGCAGGGAAACTTTGTGTTTTGAGAAAAATGGATTTGCCCACCTAAGGCCAGATGTTTTGGTAGAGCCTTTGTATTTACCAAACAGCGTTAAGGCCACTGCTTGATTTGGCTGTACCATAAAGAATCCAATGGCGAAGATAAGGTGAAATATGAGGGATATTACCAGTGTGATCACCGCTAGTGGTTTGGCGCCTACATGGATACTGTTAGCAAAAATAAGTGCTGTCGCGACCAAGGTCAGGGCAAATACACTAAGCATCATAATGCCGTTAAGGGTGCCCACGGAACGTTCTTTTAGCATTCTTTTCTCCTCTCGCTATATATAATAGATATCATTTTGATATCATTTTTCAAGAGCGAGACGAATTTAAGTAGATGTGATTACAGGTAAGGCGCTGATTTAAAAATAAAAAAACCGCCTACAATTATGTAAGCGGTTTGATTGTTTCAGTGTGTCCGGACTGCTAAACTTCTTCAGCGAGTTCCGCATCTTCAATGCTAGGGCCGTTGCCTGTTTCATCCCGAAGCCAATCGATAAATTCCATAACTCGTTCGTTTTTGAGCTTGTCTTCCGGACACACTACATGATGTGCGAAATCAATCGGTACAGCTTCGCCGAATGGTTTTACGAGACGGCCGGCTTTAAGGTCTTCTTCCGCAATGGCGGAACGAGCGAGCGCTACACCGCGGCCTGCAACAGCAGCCTCAATAGCAAGCGCGTTGTTGTTAAAGTGCAGAGCAGGGGTTCCGTCTGGGATATCAACACCCGCAGCTTTGAGCCACATGCTCCAGTTCGGGGCGCTTTCATCCTCAACGGTACTATCATCATGGATCAGTGTGTGTTCCAGAATACCTTCAGGTGAGGTGAGGTTACTCTTTTCCAGAAGTTCTGGGGAGCAAACAGGGAAGATCGTTTCCCGGAGAATTTCTTCCACGAACAGCCCGTCATATTTGCCAAGGCCATAACGGATCGCAATATCAGTATCTTCCACTTTGAAGTCTGTGAGGATCATGGTCGCTGAAATTTTTACCACTGCATCAGGGCGGCGCGCATAAAACCTGGCAATTCGTGGTACCAACCATTTGCTGGCAAAAGACGGCGATACGCTTACTTTCAGCACATTAGATGTTTTGCTGTCTGTAAGGATATCAACAGCTTCTTCCATGTGTTCAAACGCCTGCTTTAGCGGCGCAAGTGATAACTGTGCAGCTTCTGTCAGTACTAGTGAACGATTAGTGCGGCGGAATAATTCTACACCCAGAAAATCTTCTAACGACCGAATCTGCTGGCTGATAGCCGCAGGTGTTACAGAAAGATCATCGGCGGCAAGCTTGAAGCTCATATGTCGGGCAGCAGCATCAAAAGCACGTAGGGCGTTTAGTGGCAATAAAGACCGTTTCATAATAACTCCTGCCGATTGATCTATTTTACATCCGTCAAATACATAAGAAAAACTTATTCGCGGGCATCATATATAGGTTTCAGAAATAGACCAAGCTTTTGCTGCATGCTCCTGTAATTTTTTATCAAGAGCCGCACAAAACTTGTAATTAATTACACTGAGGAAAACTTAATTCCCTGAGAGTACTCGTGAGTTTTCAGCTAAGCTTAAGTGTATGCCGCATTCGGTTTTGTTCTGGCCTTTCCAACGGCCCGCACGGTCACTTTCGCCTTCGCTCACTGGCTCAGTACACGGCATACAGCCAATGGAGGCAAACCCTTGCTCTACGAGAGGATGTCGTGGCAGTCTGTGTTTTTCAATGTAAGCCGTTACATCTTCTTTGTTCCAGAAAGCCATTGGGTTCACTTTTACACGTCCATCAGATGCTTCGAAATGCGGCAAAAGCGAGCGTACACCACCTTGAAAACGTTTGCGGCCAGATGCCCAACCCTCAAAACCTTGAAGTGCTGAATCCAGAGGTACTACCTTGCGGAAGTAACAGCATTTATTAGTGTCACTTACCCATAGGTTCCCTTTTGGATCATTGGTATGTAGATCATTCTCATCAGGTTTGATGGTACGAACATCTGTAAGGCCAAGCTTGTCCGTCAGCTCATCACGAAAGCGGCGTGTTTCGCCAAACAGTTTCCCTGTATCCAAAAACAGGACAGGGATATCTTTTGAAACTTCAGCTGCTAAGTGCAGAAGCACAGCAGATTCTGAGCCGAAAGAAGAAACCAGCGCAAATCTGCGGCCAAAATATTTCAGCGCACCATCAATCACCTTCTGAGGTGCGCCTTCCCCATACCTGCTATCCAGGTATGAGGCAGCATCAAGTGCATCAAAATAGCTGGCATCTTTTATGGCTGGTAGCGCCGTCATGATGCTTTCCTGCTTTCATCTGATGAATGGCGAGCGTGTGCGATGGAAACCGCACCACGGTAATCGCTTTGGTAAAACTGCTTGAAGCGAGCAGCGCAGGCTTCAAACGCTTCTTTGCGTTCGTCTGCTACATCAACTGTATCAAAGCCAGAGCGCATAAGGTGCATGGCCTGATCAGGCATCACTGGGCCAACAGCGCGGATTTCACCTTTAAAACCAAGGTCTTTACGTAGGCGTACAGCTAGTGAGAAACCACGGCCATCAGTAAACGCTGGGAACTCAATCGCTACAAAAGAAAGCTTGTTGAGAAGTGGTGTTAAATCGGCATAGGCAGTCTCTGTAGAAACCACAGCGCCCAGTTCGCCAACAGCGGCGAAGAAGCCTTCGTTTTCCTCGGTAATACGAGCAACCGAGGCAGCAACCTTGGCGCCTTCAGTTGGCTGTTCATCTTCAGCTAGAACTGTCCAGTTGCCAGCTTCAATACCTGTGAAATTAATGAGTGCCATAAAGCGCCTCCTTAAATGGCTGTGCGCCAATACGGCGGTAAGTGCCTAGGAACTCTTCGCCTTCTTCTCGTTCACCTAAATAAACCGCTACTACTTTTTCAACAGCATCTACGATTCCGTGTTCGTCAAAACCAGGGCCCAAAATTGTGCCCTTTGATGCGTCCTCAGCGCCTGAGCCGCCAAGTAGAATCTGGTAGCTTTCTTCGCCTTTACGGTCGACACCAAGAATGCCAATATGGCCCGCATGGTGGTGACCACATGCATTGATACAGCCGGACATCTTAATCTTGAGCGGGCCGATATCCTGAATGCGTTTCATATCGTCGAAGCGGTTTGAGATTGCCTGTCCGATTGGAATAGAGCGGGCATTTGCAAGCGCACAGTAATCAAGACCAGGGCAGACAATCATGTCTGTAATCAAGCCAACATTTGCTGTACCGAGACCTGCTTCATCGAGATCTGCCCAGATAGTGGCAAGGTCTTTTACTGGTACATGCGGCAAGATAAGGTTTTGCTCGTGGCTTACACGAATTTCAGATTGGCTGTAGGCATCAGCAAGCGCAGCAACCAGTTCCATCTGTTCGGCTGTTGCATCACCCGCAATACCACCGTGTGGCTTCAGTGAAACTGTTACATTCACATACCCTGGCACTTTGTGCTTGTTGGTGTTGTTATTCAACCAGCTTGCAAACAGGAAGTTCTTGCTTGCGAATTCGTCCACCGAAGCATTGGTTTCCTCAAGCACTTCAAGCGGTGGAGGAGCAAAGAAGGCTTTAATACGTGCTGCCTCTTCTTCAGGTACATCAATAGGTGCATCTTTGATGCGTTCCCATTCTGCTTCTGTCTGGCGCGCATATTCATCAGCACCCATTGCTTCCACAAGAATTTTGATACGTGCTTTATATTTGTTATCCCGGCGGCCGTTTTCATTATAAACGCGCAAGATTGCTTCCATGTATGAAAGTAGATCTTTCTCAGGAAGGAAATCGCGGATCACTTTGCCGATTACAGGCGTACGGCCCATGCCGCCGCCAACGCTTACTTCAAAACCAACCTCACCAGCGTCATTCTGCTTCAGAACAAGGCCAATATCATGCCATTTCACGGCAGCACGGTCAGCACTCGCTCCAGTGATAGCAATTTTGAATTTACGCGGCAGGAAGCTGAATTCTGGATGGAAAGTAGACCACTGACGCAGTAGTTCCGCGTATGGGCGTGGATCAGCCACTTCATCGGCGGTAGCACCAGCAAACTGATCTGTTGTCACGTTGCGGATACAGTTGCCGGATGTTTGGATCGCGTGCATTTCAACTTCTGCAAGCTCATCCAGAATATCTGGCGTATCAGAAAGTTTTGGCCAGTTAAACTGTACGTTCTGACGTGTTGTGAAATGGCCGTAACCTTTGTCATATCTGCGTGCGATATGAGCCAGGCGGCGCATCTGATCTGCTGATAACGTACCGTACGGAATAGCCGCGCGAAGCATATAGGCATGAAGCTGCAGATAAAGGCCATTCATAAGGCGAAGTGGCTTGAACTCGTCTTCTGTAAGCTCACCTTTCAGGCGACGTTCTACTTGATCGCGAAACTCAGCGTTGCGGCTCGCGACCATTGCATGGTCAAACTGGTCGTATGCATACATTATGCTTGCTCCCAATCCAGTGATGTTTGATAGCCAAGATCGGCACGAACGCTCGGGCCTTTGGCCTGCATTGCGTGTTTGATATGAGAGGGGAAAGCCTTGTCGCCGTCTATAACGGCACCGATGGCTTGCAGGTCAATCACCGTATTATTGGCAACAAAAACTTGCGCGCGCTCAAGCAGGCTCTCCAGCACTTCATCTTCGCCGTAAGCTGCATCATCAGTGTTTGAACTCCAGCCGCCAGTGCGTGTGAAAAACACAACACGGCCGTCATCCAACCGATTGGCAATTAACATTTGTGGCCCTTTGATTTTCTTAGCCATGATTTACTCTCTATGCCGTTGCCTGCTGAAGCAGGGTGTCGAACTGTTTTTGGTTTAAATCGGCGGCGTTCCTGACAACGTCACCAATGATAAGAAGTGCTGGGCTTTTCACTGAATTTTCAGCAACAAGCGCAGGCAATGTTTCAAGTGTGCCGTAAAAGCGGCGTTCATTAGCGCGGGTGCCGTTTTCAACAACAGCCACAGGGGTTGATCCCTGTGTACCTTCTGCCATCAGGCCAGCTGAAATACGGGGAGCACCACGTACGCCCATATAAATTACTAGGGTCTGGCCTTCACCAGACAGGCGAGCCCAATCTTTAAAAGCACCATCTTTCAGGTGGCCGGTGACAAGCGTAAGGGAATTAGAATACTCCCGGTCTGTCATTGGGATTTGTGTGCTGGCTGCGATGCCTTGAAAGGCACTGATACCGGGTACTACTTCCACATGAATATCTTGATCGCGCAGGGCATCCATTTCTTCGCCAGCGCGGGCAAATAGAAGAGGATCTCCACCCTTCAGGCGCACTACGCGCTTGCCTTTAAGCGCTTCTTCCACAATCAGTTTGTTGATACCGTCTTGGCCAATGCCGTGATCACCTTCGCGCTTACCGACAAAGATAAGTTCTGCATCACGGCGAGCGAGCGAGAGAACATCGCGGCTTACAAGGCGATCATAAATAATAATATCTGCCTGCTGAAGCGCACGGTGTGCTTTGATGGTGAGAAGATCAGGGTCTCCGGGGCCTGCACCGACAAGCTGAACTTGGCCTGTTGTACTACCAGTACGGTGGTTGCGCGCTGCATCTACGATTAATTCCGCAACCTGATCTTTTGGCAGGTCTGCATATGTACCGGCATTGTCATAAAGGCGATCCCAAAAAAGGCGGCGGCGGGTCGCGTCAGGGATCAGACTTTTAATTCGCCCGCGAACATTGCCCGCCGCCTCAGCGAGGACCCCCAGTGAAGGGGGCAGGAGGCGCTCAAGGCTGCTTCTCAGACGGCGAACAAAAACAGGAGCGTCGCCACCAGAAGAAAAAGCCACTTTAAGGGGACCACGACTGAACTGTGCCGGCGTGGTGAAATTACTCTTGGCTGGTTTATCAACGACATTCACCGGAAGGTTTCTGGCGCTTGCAAGGCGCAGTGCTCGTTCTTCTGTCAGTTCATCATTGGTTGCGATATAAACCAGCGTTTTTCCGTTTAGGTCGTCTTCAGTGAAGGCACGATTAAAAGCCGTTAGCTTCTCACTGCCTGTCACGTTGCTATCGAGGCCCGCTTCCTGAATGGCGTCATGCGCATTTGGTGAAATCACACTAATGCGCGCACCTGTTTCAAGAAACAAGGCTGCTTTGGCCATAGCAGCAGCGTTTGCACCCACAATAAGTATGTGGTGTTTTTCAGCTGTTAGAAAAACAGGAATGCTAGCCATGGTCACTCTCCTAAACAAGAAGGGAACAGATCAAGGGCCTGTTCCCGATGCTCTAAAAAATAGGGATTCACTTCTAGAGCAACAAACGAGAAGAAATTATGTCATAGAGTAGAAAAATTTTTTATTAAAAATGAAATATAGGAATTTATTTATAAAATAATCCTAATTTATGCCTATATTGTGCAATGTGCACCTTGATCAGGTGATTGCTTGGAAAAATGTTCCTTTGATTTTGATCTATGCTGGAAAATTTGAAAATGATGCGTCGTAGATGAATTTTTCTGATGATACTGGTGTGACGGCTCTGTCTGTGCAAAATATGCGGTACTGAGGGAGGTATATATGTCTGATAATGCTATAAAACTGGAAGAAAGCTGGAAAGCGGCGCTCGCGCCAGAGTTTGAAAAGGATTATATGAAATCCCTTAAAGCTTTTCTGCAGGCTGAACTTCAGGCAGGTAAAACTATCTTTCCGAAGGGCTCCGAATATTTTTCAGCGCTTGATCTTACTCCCGTGGATAAAGTGAAGGTGGTGATTATTGGGCAAGATCCATATCACGGGCCGGAGCAGGCACATGGGCTTAGCTTTTCTGTGAAACCGGGCGTAAAAATTCCGCCATCACTAGTGAACATCTATAAAGAACAGGAAGAAGACCTAGGCATCAAGCAACCAGGGCACGGTTATCTTGCTTCCTGGGCTGAACAAGGCGTGTTGATGCTAAATGCAGTACTGACAGTGCAAGCCCATAATGCTGCATCCCATCAGGGTAGGGGATGGGAGATATTTACGGATGCGATTATCTCGGAACTTAATCAGGCTCATGAAGGTTTGGTCTTTATTCTTTGGGGGAGTTATGCCCAAAAAAAAGGCAAGAAAATTGACCGTAACAAGCATCTGGTACTTGCTGGTCCGCATCCAAGCCCGCTTAGTGCATACCGTGGTTTCTTCGGGTGCAAACATTTCTCCAAGGCAAATGATTATCTTCAAAGCCTCGGTAAGGAACCAATTAACTGGCAGGTGCCGGAGCTAAGCGAGTGATACTGGTCACGAAGCTGTTTATTGATTGATGTAATCTCTACCATAAAAATACTCTCTTGCTTATAGGGAGGGCAGGGCATGATTAAAAAATTCGAAGAAGTATCCAGCACTATAATCGCAGAGTTTTTGGCGCGTTGGATGCTGGGTATTCTGTTCACTATGGCTGGGTACTGGAAAGTGTTTGTTCTGACACCAGCCAAGCATGCAGAAAACTTCTTTATCAAAGGGTTTGAAGGGCACTGGATACCTGAATGGCTTTTATGGGCGCTTGGGGTTTCTATTCCTGTGTTGGAACTGGCCGCGGGCCTCGCGTTGCTAGCTGGGCTTTGGCGTAAATTGACCTTAACAAGTGTGGGGCTGCTTTTATTGCTCACCACATACGGGCATGCACTTCAGCAGCCACTTTTTGATATTGATGGGCATACATTTACGCGTTTTGTGTTGGTGATTTTCCTATTGATGTTACCCTCATCAATAGTGTTTTTGACTGTGGATAACTGGATATCAAGCCGAAAAAGCTAAAAAAGTTTTATGTGGAATCAGCCTCTTATTACCTATTTCGGTGCTAAGGGGCTTTTTTTCATCCCCCTCCTCTAGACAAAGTACCTTTAATTACCATATTGTAACCTATAGGTATCAAAAAGATACATTTAGGTTCCTGTATGAAAGGTGCTGTTATGACGAAAAAAGAAATATCGACGCCTCAACTTTATGATCGCTTCATGCAGCGTGTTGCGGTGGCTTTCTTTGTACTGTCGCTGAATTATGTGGCAGATATCGTGCGGGTTTATAGCTCGGAAGAAGTGGATCAGATACTTGGGTATGCAAGCAAGGCTTCAGCCATTGCTGTGCTGCTTCTTATATTGCCGTCATTTATCCCGCTCATGCGTCGTAGATATAATAACAAGTCTGCATGCAGGGAGCCTGAAGGGTTTATTGTTGAGGGTTTTAAAAAAGCAACATTGAAGGCGTTCTCATTTACCTTCCTTGTGCTCGTATACGGTCAGATGTTTGCTGAAGAGTTGCTATTAGAAATAACTGGTGAAGTAGCTATTCATTTCGTGCTTGCGATGTTGCTAGGTACGGCAAGTGTATCGTTCTTTTTTGCAATCCGTGACGATAGCGATGAAGAAGACGATGACTTTGGTGTGGAGCCTGAGGCATGAGCAGCGAACTGAATAACCGCATCCGTGTTTACCGGGCAGAGCACCGGATCAGCCAAGGTGAATTGGCAGAGAGAATAGGTGTTTCGAGGAAAACTATCAGCACCATTGAAGTAGGAAAGTTCATTCCATCAACGGTGATAGCACTGAAAATTGCACGGCATTTTGATGTGCCCGTAGAAGAGATTTTTTCGCTGAACGAATAGGGGGGAATGATGTTGGGGTTACTCGTTGCACTCATTATAGCATTTTTTGTAGGGGTCTCAGATAAAGAGAAGCCGACCGAACAGCGCTATGAACCTACACATGAAAAACCAATTGAACCAAAAGAATAACGTTACGATAGAAAGGATAGAAAATGGCAAATGCACCAATGAAGAAACAAGCGATTGCAAATGCAATTTTATGGGCTGCAATGATGTTGGCATCGGCGCTTGTTATTGATGATGATAAAGCAGCATCAACCATGTTAATGCTGTTGGTTGTAGGCTGGTTCGGCAGCAGTATGCTGTTTGGCGATATGCGTGAACAGGCACGTGCAGAATGTAGAGCAGTTAAACGGATGTTTTCATCGAAAAGCTAGGTTGCCAGCCATTTGAACATAACATGAGCATCCACATAACCATCTTGTGGGTGCTCAAATGCTTTTGGCAATGTGCCAACAATTTCAAAACCGAGTGATTTCCATAATGCTACAGCGCGTGTGTTGGTTGAAACCACAGAGTTGAACTGCATGCCTTTGAAGCCGAGCAATAGCGCTACTTCCTGAGAGTGCTCACACATCTTCGTGGCAATGCCTTTACCTTGAGCATTTTTCCCAACCATATAACCACAATTTGAAATATGATCTCCGGGGCCAGCCTGATTGGCTTTGATATAGTAGGTCCCTAGAATTTCACCATTTTCTTCGGCCACGAACGTACGGCGAGGTTGATTCATCCAGAGATTAAAAGCTTCATCTTTTGTGGTGTCAGGATTGAACGCATATGTGGTGCCAGCTTTGACAATAGGATGAAATATATTCCAAATTGCACCGAAATCAGCTTCCGCTGCTTCTCTAATGATAATAGCCACATTACTCTCCTACACCGTATTTGCGGATATATAGGATTTCGGGTGGCTATTTAAAAGCTAGTAAAGCTTGGGCACTGGATCACATTAAGTGATCCAGTTTTGTTTTATTTGTCGCTCAACTTTTTGAGGGCATAAACAACCTGCAGGGCATCTGTGTAAGCACGCTGTTTCAGGTTTGCTGCAGCTGAGTGACCACCTTCTGTGTTCTCATAGTAAAGAACTGGTTTACCCATATCGAGCATCTTGGCAGCCATCTTACGAGCGTGACCTGGGTGTACGCGGTCATCTTTCGTGGATGTATAGAAGAACACTTCTGGGTAAGTTTCATCAGCTTTCAGATTTTGGTACGGCGAATATTTTGCAATGAAATCGCGTTCTTCAGCAATGTCAGGGTTACCGTATTCACCCATCCATGATGCACCAGCAAGAAGGGTGTGGTAGCGCATCATATCAAGAAGAGGTACCGCACAGATAACTGCGTTGAATAGATCAGGGCGCTGTGTTGTCATAACACCCATCAACAGACCGCCGTTTGAACCGCCACGAATACCTAAATGCTGTGGGGATGTAACCCCGCTTGAAATCAAATCTTCCGCAACCGCGATGAAATCATCATAGGCACGCTGGCGGTTTTCCTTAAGAGCTGCCTGGTGCCATGCCGGGCCATACTCGCCACCACCACGGATGTTGGCAACAACGTAAGCGCCGCCTTCCTGAAGCCAAAGCTTACCAACGCCAGAGAGATATCCCGGTGTTAGCGCGATTTCAAAACCGCCATAGCCATATAGAATTGTAGGTGTTGTGTTATCAAGTTTGGTATTCTTGTGGCGCACAAGGAAGTAAGGAACTTTGGTGCCGTCTGCGCTTGTTGCAAACTTCTGTTCCGTTACCAAATTCTTTGCATCAAAACGAGCAGGTAGGGATTTTGTTTCTTCTGGTTTGCCGCCGCGGGAGATAGTGTAAAGCGTATCTGGCTGGAGGTAGCTTTCGAAATTTACATATGCGTTGTCAGACCATTCGTCAGCGCTGATTACATTCAGAGAACCATTAGCAGGCATGCCAAGATTCTTTGTGTTCCAACCAGTGTTAGACGGCATTGCTTCCATTAGCTGGCCAGTTACATCATCAAGCACGCTTACAAATACACGGTTTTTACCGATATTTACGCCCTCAATCGCACCACTTGCAGCTGGTGCATAAACAGTGGTGAGGCTCATTTCAGGACGGCCACGCATAGCATCTTCAACCTTGATGGAAACAAGGCTGCCTGCTTTCACGGTTTTACCACCGACAGTCCAGTCTTTCCTCATCAGGATAAGCATCATATCGGCAAAGAAGCCTTGAAAATCGATACCTTTAGGCAGATCAAGCTCGGTGAGTTCTGGTTCTTCAAGTGTACCTTCCATAATATGGATAACTTGTGTGAAGAAATCAGGACCCTGGATCACGCCTGTGTATGTGCCGTCTGGGCGGTGGCTTGTCATCGGGAAGTTAAAGGTAACATCTTCTGGTGCGTTGATCAGCATCTTGGCACTTGAAAGGGGGGTGCCGCGTTTCCAAAGGCGAACCTGACGAGCGTAACCGCTTGTGTTCATTGTACCTTCACCGAAGTCTGTGGCGATCATGATATGATCCGCATCAACCCAGGCTACATTCTGTTTGGCTTCTGGGGTTGAAAAGCCACCATCCACAAAGCGTTTTGTTACAGCATCAAATTCACGCACCACAACAGCATCACCGCCGCCACGTGATAGGCGGATCAGGCAACGGCCAAAATCAGGTGCAAGGCAATCACGGCCTTTATATACCCAGTTCTCGCCTTCGTCTTTTGCCAGCTGATCAAAGTCAAGGATATCAACCCATTTGGTATCATCTGTTGCATAGGATTTCATGCTTGTCCGGCGCCAGATACCGCGAACATGATTGCTATCCTGCCAGAAGTTATGTACAGCACCGCCATAAAGGCCGCTGTAGGCAATTTTATCTGTGGCGTTATAATCTTTGAGCGACCGTTCCATCAGGCCTTTGAAACGGCTGTCATTCTCAAGAATGCCTAGAGAATGTTTGTTCTTTTCAGCAACCCATTCAAGGGCCTTTTTGCCTTGAACGTCTTCAAGCCAAAGGAATTTATCATCTTCAGCAATCGCAGCGCTGGCTGTAAGTGATGCAGCCATCAATGCTCCTATTGTTTTATTTTTCATTGGTCCCCCTCCGAGGTTATCGGACTTACGTTTAGTTCGTGGGCAAGTGTTTATGAAAACACCGTAAAGCGCAAGCCGAGACTGGAAAAAATCACTCAGCTTATCGCGCCCATGAAACGCTTTATCGTGTAGAAAACTAGAAGTTATCTTTTCTACTGCGGATTTCAGCAAAAACCTTAGTGATGGGAGCTCCGACCATTTCGAGAGTTTCCTGTATTTCCAAACTGTCTGGACGAAGAAACGGGTTTGTTGCTTTTTCCAGAGATAGAACCGTCGGAACTGTTGGTTTATCTTGCGATCTTAAAGCTTCTACCTCTGCCATGCGGGCCTGCAGAGATTGATTGTTTGGTTCAATAGCAAGTGCAAACATACCGTTTGCCGTTGTATATTCATGTGCACAGCAAATTTGAGTGTCATCTGGTAAGCTCATTAATTTGCTGAGTGAATGCCACATTTCTTCCGCTGTACCCTCGAACAGGCGCCCACATCCCATGGAAAACATCGTATCTCCACAGAACAGTGCCTTGGCTGTTGGGAAGTGGTAAGCGATATGACCGCTTGTGTGACCAGGCACAAAATAAATATCTGCTTTTTCTGAGCCTAGCTGAAAAATATCGCCTTCGCCGACTGCTATATCAATACCCGGGATACGTTCTCTATCAATTGCAGCGCCAACAACAGTTGCATTGTATTTTTCTTTTAGAACAAGGTTGGCGCCTGTGTGATCCCAGTGGTGATGGGTATTGATAATATGAGTTAATTGCCATCCGCGTTTTTCTAGTGCTTCAATCACAGGTTCTTCGACTGCTGGATCAACGATTGCTGTTTCTCCGCTGTTCGGTTCATGAATGAGATAGAGATAATTATCCTGCATTACCGGGATTTGAATAATTTCAAGAGACGCCATGATGTAACCCTGTTGATTAGTTTTTTCTAATATAGGCTCGGGCGATTATCTTATCCAGTCGTGGGTAAGTAATGAGCATCAACAGTTTCGTGAATTGGTGCTTAAAGGGATAAAAGTGGTTCCGGTGCGAGGCCGGAACCACTCCCACATATGCGAAGCCTTTAAGGAGGCTTTCTCGCTGTCGTCTTGGAATTACTTCTTCTGTCTAATGAAAGCTTTGTTGATGATTTTCCACTCACCATCCATCTTGGCTAACGTCAGCAAATCATAGTACCGGCCATCTAAATCAAATGATACAGAGGCAAGGCGGCCATCCATGATATGCATATTGAGGATTTCATGTGTACGCTCTCGCTTCGGCGGCGTGCTTTTGCTCCATCTTTTGATGGTTGGTTCCATTTCCCATATCTTGAGGTAAGCATTGCCTGCATCATCTTTTTCTGCCGTCAGCATGCGGGATTTAGAGTGGAAAGCGCTTGATAGCTTCTCAAAGCTTCCTTCCCCAATACCTTCAAAATACTTCATTACCACGGCTCTGATTTGTGCTTCATCATCACTTGCAGTGGCAGTAAGCGCACAGGAAAAGATCAGTAGAAGAATGGCTGGAATTTTCCATCTGGATGGGCGCATCATAAATTTCTCCCTGAACGAATGCATGGGGGAAGGATAGAGGCAGCTTGCTCCGTGAACAGAAAATTGCGTTCAGTAGATTAAAATGTGCGTTGAATTGTTATAATATAACTATTGTTTAATGGTAAGTGAAACTTGCCCATCCACTGTTTTACCGACAGGTAGTGAACGATAAAAACAGGCGGGATATCCGACGTGACAGCATTTGCCGCCTTTCTGTTCTACCACTAGCCAAAGGGCGTCTTGGTCACAGTCAGTCCGGAAATCTTTTACCACCTGATATTCGCCGGATGTTTTGCCCTTGTGCCATAGTTCATTTCTGGAACGGCTGTAATAGTGCGCTTCACCCGTTTTGATGGTGCATTTAATAGCTTCAGCATTCATCCATGCCTGCATCAAAACTGTTCCGGTTTCATGGCAGGTGGTAACTACAGGGATAAGTCCTCTGTCATCAAACTTCGGGCTGAAAACGTTGCCTTCTTCAAGCTCTTTTTTATCTGAGCGATCACCAAACTCAATATCTGCCATGGGTCTATCCTGCTTTAATTTTGCCCGGAGTTTAGAGAGAGCCAGATTTTCTTCAAGCCAGATTAACTTTATGTGAGCAAAATTTTAATTCTTTGTGGCGTTTAGAAGTTTGTAAAACTCTCTGCGGAATGCAAGCGCCGAAACTCCGATGCTAGCATTGCGGTTCCCGAGCTTTGTGGAAGCCACCTGAATACCGATGATTACCCATTCATTATCGATGAATTGAAGGACAGGTCCGCCGCTATCACCGCGGATAGAGATACAGTTGGTCAGCATTACATGGCCTCGTGCGAGAGAACCTGTGATTTTACAGTTTTCTTCCAGAGACAGTAGATGTGATCTGTCTCCGGGATAGCCTGCAGTGGTGATTTTGGAGGTTGAGAGCTCAATTTTTTCCAGAGCTTTTGAAATTGCTGCTACGTCTTGCTCTTCGCTGCTGAGCTTCATTTTATCATGTAGTTCCAGAAAACCATGCTCCTTACCGATAGGGTCTGCGAGTTTAAGTAAGGCCCAGTCGTTTGGAAGGTTTCTTCTGGCTGCTCCAGCACTGCCATCAAAGGAAGGGCTGACTACATAGGATTGTACTAGCGTATGAGCTGCGTATTCACCGCGAGCATACCCTGCGAGAAAATGTACCGTGGTTGGTATCACCATTTCCTGAGACCATTTAGCATAGAGACAGTGTGCGGCAGTAAGCACAATATCTTCGGCAATCAGGCTGCCACTACAATGTGCCCGCCCTGCGATGTTAACGCGGCCCACAGCTTTCCATGGGGCTTCAGTGCTATCAACGGCTCGGCGGTGAAAACTGGTAGGGTTGTTCAGTGGTAACTGGTTAGCTGGCGGAATACGCACGCGTGGTTTGTCTTGTGAGGAAACTTCGAAAGATGGCCCCAATAAGGTAACCAATATGAATGACGACAGAAGTTTCAAACTATTCACAAGCGATATCCTAAAGAAAACCCCCTGATAAAATGCCTTACCAAGGGGGGATTAGCAAGTGTGCGCTCAGCACAGCTTAGTGAGGCGAACAACTTTTATTAAGAAACCCTGCCACGTTGGTAATGTTTCCTTCAGTGTTGGCGGGTTTAATATCAAGCAGACAGGCAATGAGGCCATATATTTCAACGTTATCGAAAACTGGTGTGATGATCCCTTTTTTGAAAGAAGGGCCGTTGCCAATGAATGTCGCATACATGAGTGGATTATGGTTATCGTACCCATGAGTGGCCGCAAGTGGAAAGGGCAGTTTGGAAAGCGGAGTCGGATCGGCCTTGTTTTCTGAAGCGAAGAGGGTCCAGCCTGTATCAGCTAGGATCATTAGATCTGGCCCGCGGGTTGGGTGATCAAAGTGGTATTCCTCTGGAAACTCGCCTTTTTTCCACACTTTCATATTGGGGTGTTTGCCCTTTAGCTTAGTGGCAAGTGTGTCAATGTCATCATTGTCTCCATAAACATAAAGGAATGGAGAATAAGCCGGGCCGTAACTCTTGTTCCAGTCTGGCACGATATAACCAGAGATATCTGCATAATTATCCAGGTTGATCATTCGGTCGTCAGACAGATTAGCCATGCCGTGATCTGCCACCACAATGATGTTCGTGTTTTCAAGTGTACCTTGCTGTCGCAAACCATTGATAAGGTCACCTACGTGGCTATCTACCAGTTTTACGGCTTCCTCTTCTTCCTTGCTGCCAACACTAAAATTGTGCGCAGCAGTATCAACAGCTGAGAAATACAGAGTGATAAGGCGAGGGCGATCGGCTTCTGGTTTTGCGAGCCATGAAAGCACTTCATCAACGCGCTCTCCATAATCTTTATTCTGATCAAAAGGTTTCCAGTATGTAGGTTGAATACCGCCTATTGCTACCTCTGATCCAACCCAGAAATAGGTGCCAGCTTTCACTCCTTGTTTCTCAGCAGTAATCCAAATCGGTTCGCCGCCCCACCATGCGGGGTCCCGAGTATCGGTTGCTCGACTGAAAGCGCGGCGTAGCTTGTGATCGTAAGGGTAGTTGGATGTCATACCGTGATGTTTGGGATGTAGGCCAGTGGCGAGTGAATAGAAATTTACAAATGTTTTTGAAGGCATGGCTGGGCGCATTCCATCAGCACGCACGCCACTTTTTGCAAGCTTGCGAAGATTGGGGGCTTCAATGCGGTCAATACTATCGTTCCGCAGGCCATCAATACCAATCATAATTACTGTTTGTTTTTGGTCATCTGCGTTCGCGTTATAAGAGAAGGATAGTGTTGTAAGTATAAGTAAATAAATAAATTTCTTCATGCCAATGATACCTTTTTTAGGGTAGAGAAACCCTATCTGGCTTCATTGGCATGATCAAGTGAATGTGTTGTTACAGATCGCCTCTTAACCAGTCTAAATTATGATATTCAGGCTATCCAAGTCTGCCAGCGTATAGGAGCTCAGGGTTACCGACGTGCTTTCATCAAGCGTGAAGGTAAGGGCAGTACTTCCAGAACCATTATCTACATCACTTGCAATATCTCTGATGTTGGAAACACCGAAAGCTGAAAGGTTCAGAATATCTTCACCCGCATCAAAGTGTTGGATAAGGTTATTTCCCTGATTTTCTTTGAAAAGGAACATATCAGTTCCGTCGCCGCCAATAAGTGTGTCGTCGCCGGTTCCGCCCCAGATTGTATCATCACCAGCCATACTCATTATGAGGTCATTGCCGCTGCCACCAAAGAGCAAATCATTTCCTTCATCGCCGACGACCTTGTCATCTCCTTTGCCGCCATAAAGGGTGTCGTTGCCTTCTCCACCGTGAAGCTCATCATTGCCATCACCCTTGCCGCCGAAAATGGTGTCGTTTCCATTGTTGCCGTGAATAGAATCGTCACCAACCCCGCCACCAAGAATATCATCACCTGCCGCAGCTTGAATGATATCGGCTCCACTGCCGCCATAGGCAATTTCATTGGCATTTGAGAGTGTATCGGTTTCACCTTGCGTGGTTACAATGATGAGATCATCGCCTGTGCCGCCATATAGTGTGTCAGCATCGCCGCCGCCGAATAGTGTATCGTCGCCAGCACCTCCAGCGATAATGTCGCGCCCGCTGCCGCCATCAACATAGTCTGCACCTTTATCCCCGGCACCAGCCCATATTGTATCGTTCCCATTTCCGCCTGTGACAGTGTCAGACCCTTCATAAGCTATAAGAAGATCATCACCGTCCTTACCTTGTAGGTTATTGTCGGCGCTATTCCCGCGCAGGGTATCCTTATGATCTGAGCCGATAGCGTTTTCTATAACCGTATCCCATGCGATAGAGATGTTGTTATTCGCTGTAACCAATACTACAGGGCGTGTTTCCAGATCAGCGGGTTCCGCGGAAAAACTGCTCAAGCGGGCATTGGTGTAATAATATCCAACCGAAGAGAATGTTGCTTCACCAAGGTTAGCTTTCACACCTGTAAGCTGGTTGGAGAAATCAAAAGTATCAATGCCACCAGCATCGTAAATGGTCAGCACTGAAGCATCTTCAGGCCTGAAACTGTATGTGTTATCTTCGACATTAGTAGAAGTGTTGGCTCCGTATAGATACTGCAGGGTTTTGATATCAAACAAGCCAAGTGACTGATTGGTAGTAAGTCCCCATGTGTTGTGAACTGTCTCAAAATATTGTCCTTTCAGCCCACCTCTTTCATAGAAATCTTCATTGTTCACATAACTCATAATTGTGAACCTGTCGGTAGCTTCTTCGAACGGGATATCATTGGAACTAGGGTCATAAACATCATGGGCAGTTAGGAATGAACCTTCCTGTCCGCGTGGATGATCGAGCCCCAGCACGTGGCCAAGTTCATGCCTGATGGCCAGAAGAATATCATCTTTATAAAAGTCTTCCGAAAGTTGAGTGAGATCAAAGCCATCCGCTACGCCAACAATCATTGCAGTGCTATCTTGGGGGCCGTCCAGCCTACCAGCTTCGCCGCCACCAGCTGTGTTTCGGCGGTATATTTCCAGATCAGCATTTTGCCCTCGGCCTACTTCAATGAAGGTGATGTTCGCAATGGCGCTGTATTCTTCAAAAACCTTTTCGAATAATGCCTTGTTTTCCGCTGTAATTGATGAGTTTAGAAAGTCTGAGGGATCATAACCATCAGGGGCACCGTTTTCGAAACTATAGCGAATTGTTATGCCCGTGCCGAGTGGAGAGCCTGCGTTAGCTCTCAGGCTTGTATCCAGTGTAATCTGGTCTGCATTTCCTTTAATATCCCCAGTATACCGAGGATTAAAAAGCATACCATGGGCATAAAATTTCCAGCTGTACTGAAGGTCTGTCATCGTTGTTATCCTATTCTCGCTGTCGTTACGTAGAGAGATAGGAAGAGAAAACATTATATGCAGGCTGATTACCGTGAACTGCTCAACGAGTGCAGTGAACATATAAAAAAGGCAGCATATCGTTAGAAATGCTGCCTTTTGTTTTGATTTCTTTAGCTAATTTAGCCGCGGATTAAATCCCAAAAACGGCGCTCCTCATCGGCTTCCTTGAAGCAACCACGGAACTGGCGTGTAATTGTGTAAACACCATCATGCTTCACGCCCCGGCATGTCATGCATTGGTGTGTTGCATCAATTATTACAGCTACGCCTTTCGGTTGAAGGTGCTCTTCGAGTGCATCGGCGATTTGAGCTGTCATGGTTTCCTGTGTTTGCAGGCGTTTACCAAAAGCTTCGACAATACGGGCAAGTTTCGAAATGCCTACTACGCTGCCATTAGGCATATAGCCAACATGTGCGGTGCCTGACACAGGTACCATATGGTGCTCACAGTGACTTTCCACTTTGATACCACGTAGTACGACCATATCATCGTAACCGTTTACTTCTTCAAATGTGCGGGACAGAATCTCGGCAGGGTCTTTTTTATACCCTTCGAAAAACTCTTCATATGCTTTCACGACACGTTTTGGAGTGTCGAGCAACCCTTCGCGGGTTGGATCATCGCCAGCCCACCTAATCAGTGTGCGAACCGCGGCTTCGGCCTCGGCCCGGCTTGGGCTTTCATCAGCGTCCTGCGGGATTACCTTCAGTTCCGAGCTGTCATCAGCTCTTTCAAGTACGGCATCCATTCGGATTTCCTTTCTAAATTGTATGGTGGTTTCTGCATCCAGAAACCAGGGTTTTGTAGCTGCTCCTTCTTGGTGTTGCATGCTCCAAACACAGAGTAATATGGTCAGAATAACGAAGCAATCAAGGTTTTCTGTGCTTTGGGAAGAAAACAATTAACTAAGAAGAGTTCTTTTTTCTTGGTTTTTTATGTATGCAGTCTTACGTAAGCATCAGTTATCTGGATCAAATACCGAGTATCATGACCGAATTATACAACACAGATATCCTGCGCTGGACCACCAGAATTCCCCACACCGAACGGCTTGAGGGTGAATGCTTGCATGTAACTAAAACCAGCAGAATCTGCGGAAGCCGTATTAATGCTGATGCCGTGATTGAAAATGGCGTGATTAAAGAATTCGGTCAGGAAGTTAAAGCTTGTGCGCTTGGGCAGGCGGCCGCAGCAATTGTGGGGCAGCATGTAATTGGTCTTGAGGAAGACGAGCTATCGAGTATTGCGGAAAAATTTCGCCATATGGTTCAAACAGGTGAGGTTAATTTCCCTGAAAAATGGTGTGATCTGGCGCTGCTTGCACCTGTGAAAGATCACCCTGGACGCCACGGCAGTGTCATGCTGCCTTTCGAAGTGCTGGAAGGTGTGTTTATGGCAGCGGAGCAGGCCTGATGAAAGCTATTGAAAAGCGCCCTATTACACCTGAGATCCAGAAGATTGCCCGCCGTGCCATCGATCTATACGCCAACGAGCGCGCGGAAGAAGCTTTTGAGCTTTTGCAGAAAGGTGTGGATGAACATAGTCATGTAAGGCTTTTCCGACTTCTTGCTCGTTTGCGTGTTTTCTTTGGTGATGAGGCCGGGGCGACAGAGATTTTGAAGCAAGTTCTTCCTATATGTTGGAAGCCTGGTTTTTGGGAACTTGCACAGGTGGGTAGCCGCCAAGGGTATGCTGTTAAATCTGAGCAACATAAACTGCTTTATTTTCCAGTACGCAAATGTGCCTGTACCAGCATGTATAATTTTATGGCGTCAATTGATGGGCAAAAGAGGCAAGGTGAAGAAATTCATGATGAACAAGATCATGAGTTAGTCACCTTCGATACCTTACGGCAGGATTATGTTAGTTACAAAACGGCGCTGGTGGTGCGCGACCCAATTGCTCGTGTTCGCTCCTTTTATAAAGGCAACATTGAAAAACGTGAACATTTGGTGCGAGATACAAATGGTAAAGAAAGCTTTTATGGCCTTAAAACTCGACCGTGTTATGAAGAGTTTTTAGCTAACTTTGATGCCTACCGCAGAACCTTCATTACGGTTCGGAACCATACGGATGCACTTGTGGCCTTTGCAGGTGAAAACATTAATAACTTTGATGTTGTTGTGAATGTGGCTGGAGTTTCAGAACTTCAAAATAAATTAGCCGCATCTATGGGGATCGATATAGAACCGCTTCATGAAATGAAATCAGATGGTGAAACATTTGAACTGACAGAAGCGGAAAATGCACTTCGATCTTTATATGAAGAAGATTACCAGTTGTTTGGGGAATATTTCTAATTCCCCAATTTTCAGTCTGCAGCTTTAAGCGATATATTGGCTTGCCCACGCGCTAATAATACGGGCGGCGAAAATCCCGTCTGAAGCGTTTTTCAGCAGTAGATGATCTGCTTTATCCAGAGATACAAAGCTTTTCGGATGTCGTGCTGCTTCGTAAATGCGGCGGGCGTGGTCAATATCTACAGTGTCATCAATAGGTGAGTGCATCACCATCAGTGGTTTTTTCAGATTGCGGATATGCTCTTCCACATTCTGGCTGCGGGCGTCATCAATAAACTGCTTTTTCATTTTAAATGGACGGCCAGCCAGTTTTACTTCAGCCTCACCATCCACTTCGATTCTATCCAGATCGTTTTTGAACTGTTTCAGTACGTTCACACTATCAAATGGTGCGCCAATCGTTGTAACGGCCTTTACCTCAGGCACGCTGTGCGCTGCCACTAGTGTTGCAGCACCACCAAGGCTGTGGCCCATCATGATGCTGGGGGCGTCTAGATTTTCTCTCATGTAATCGGCAGCCGCGATTAAATCTTGCACGTTCGAAGAAAAGTTAGTGTTCGCGAAATCCCCGTTTGAAAGGCCAAGGCCTGTGAAATCAAAACGGAACAGGGCAATACCATCTTGATTTAAAGCTTTTGCAATTCGGTTAATGGCATTCAGGTCTTTGCCGCAGGTAAAGCAGTGAGCGAAAAGAGCATAAGCTTTTGGTTCACCTTCCGGTGTATCCAGTTTAGCAGCAAGCTCGAAACCCTGGCTTCCCTTGAAGGTAATTTTCTGTGCAGGCATGGTTTATTTTCCTTCTATGCAATTTCCGAATAGTTCCAATACACCACATGTTGCGTCGCTTTTGGTAGGGTGCGCCCAAACAATATAGGGACAAATAAACTAACATACTGCTCAACTATTCTTTACCGTCCGTTATTTGCGGAAAGTTTAGTGGTATCGTTGTATGATACTCCCTCATTATTAGGAGAACAAACGATGAGTATGGGCCAAATTCCTGAGTTTGTTGTAGCATTTCTTGAGCTGTTATCTTTTCTTTTTATCACCGTTGTCGGTTTGGGTGTGCTGTGGTTTGCCTTTACCTACGTGCGGGATAAAACACAGACAGAAAGTACACTTAGGCGCAATTATCCGGTAATTGCACGTTTTCGGTATCTGTTTGAACATCTTGGCGAGTTTTTCCGTCAGTACTTCTTCGCGCTCGACCGAGAAGAAATGCCTTTCAACCGCGCAGAACGTTCCTGGGTTTACCGCGCTGCTAAAAATGTTGATTCAACAGTAGCTTTTGGTTCGTCCAGAGATTTACGCCCTGCGGGCACCGTATATTTCGTGAACTGCCCTTTCCCAACGCTTGAGAAAGATGCGGAAGAACCTTCAAAGGTTCAAATCGGGCCATATTGTAAGTATCCGTATGAGACAGATAGTACCTTCAATATTTCCGGTATGAGCTATGGTGCGATCTCTATTCCTGCTGTTTTGGCTCTTTCAAAAGGCGCGAAAAAGGCCGGGATGTGGATGAATACAGGCGAAGGTGGTTTATCTCCGTATCACCTTGAAGGTGGTGCAGATATCGTATTCCAGATTGGTACGGCCAAGTTTGGTGTGCGTAAGCCAGAAGGTGGTTTTGACGAAGCAAAGTTGAAAGCGGTGGCGGAGCATGAACAGGTGAAAATGTTCGAATTGAAGCTTAGCCAGGGCGCAAAACCGGGTAAGGGCGGCATTTTGCCGGGTGCCAAGGTAAATGAGGAGATTGCGAACATCCGCGGTATCAACGTGGGTGAAGATGCAATCAGCCCGAACCGTCATCCCGAGATTGACAGCGTGGATGATCTTTTGGATATGCTCCATTACGTACGCGAAACAACTGGGAAGCCAGTGGGCTTCAAGGCGGTGGTTGGCGCTTATGGTTTCTTTGAAACTATGTGTAAACTGATTAATGAACGCGGTATTGAAAGTGCGCCTGATTTTATCACGATTGATAGTGCTGATGGTGGTACAGGTGCAGCTCCGATGAGCCTGATCGATAACATGGGAATGCCAATCCGTGAAAGTCTTCCGCTGGTTGTTGATATTTTGAAAAAATATGGCCTTCGTGAACGCATTAAAGTGTGCGCAAGCGGTAAGATGATCAATCCGTCAGAAGTTGCATGGGCTTATTGCGCAGGTGCTGATTTCGTGAATTCAGCACGAGGCTTTATGTTTGCACTTGGCTGTATTCAGGCACTTCAGTGTAATAAAAATACATGCCCGACAGGTATCACTACGCACAATGAAAAACTTCAATACGGTCTTGATCCAGCTTCGAAATCTGAGCGGGTGGCAAGCTACGCGAAGAATATGAAAAAAGAGGTGGGTATCCTTGCTCACAGTTGCGGCGTGCCTGAACCAAGACAGCTAAAGCGTTATCATGCACGTGTCGTACTTGATAACGGCAG